>CAZJBF010000009.1:0-12957 GCA_964544555.1 uncultured Candidatus Saccharibacteria bacterium
AGAATTATTACTATCAGGATCGCTATATACCGCAGAGAATTCAGGTGTTAGATCTCCTACTTGTATAGGATTAACAGATCCTTCAGTTAATAGGCTAGTTGGAGCATTAGGTATACTATTCATTTTAAAATTTTGGGTAGCAGACCAAGGACTAACTAATCCATATATATCCCAGAATCTAATTCTCCAATAGTAAGTAGTACCCGCAGTTAGTGTAGAACCAGCATAACTTATATCTGCATTGCGTGTTCCACTAGCTATTTGAGTCATAACCACTTGTCCAGTATCCCACTTAACAGTACCTGTAAAGTTTGATGCTGTATTCACTTCTATTTCATAATTGTTAGAATTATTTGAATCAGGATCATTGTATATAGCTGAGAATTCAGGAGTTAAATCAATAACCTGAGTAGGATTATTGGCCCCTTCAGCCAAAGGACTTGTTGGTGTCGTAGGTGCAGTATTGTATGTTTTAGGAGTAATAATTAATTTACCACCAGTTCCTAGATTTCCAGCTGTACCTCTGTCAGGATCACCACTATTACCAGGAGTAGTAAGATTACCATTAATAATTGTAGTACCATAGCTAGTACCACCACCGCCTCCTCCAGAAGATCCTCCATATCCTCTCTGATACCCACAAGTTCCTCCTCTATATCCTCCTCCACCTGCTCCTTGTCCGTCATAATCATCACTATAAAGCTGGCATGCTACAGGATTAATACTAGAACTTCCACCTGCAATGCTGTATGTTGTGTATGGTAATCCACCATTTTGTCCTCCTGCACCACCATAACCTGTACCTCCATTTCCACAACCACCGCCACCACCACCTCCTCCTGCTGCCAACAAAATGGTTGTATTTCTCAAGAGAAAACTTCCTGCCCCACCACCTCCGCCTCCGTTGGATCTACTTACTGTACCAGCGTCACCTCCTCTACCACCACCACCGTATACTCCAGTACCAGCAGACCCACCACCACTTCCTGTACAACATTGACCACACCAACAATAACCTGTTTCAGAATCTGGATCACAACAATAGCCTCCTTTTCCGGTCCCACCTCCATTTCCTACAGCAACCTTTAATGTCTCTCCAGGTGTTACATTTATAACGGAAGATGCAAATCCTCCTGCACCACCGTTGGTAGGATAACAACCAGAATTACCACCACCTGCTCCCCAAGCTTTTACATTAATTTGAACAACATTAGCAGGTACCACATAATATTGCCAAGAAGTGCTAGGACCATAGGTGTCGGCTAAAACATTTGTTTTAGCTGAAAGCAAAACTGTTATAGAGATAACAATAGTTAATATTAGAAATAGAAATTTTTGTTTAAATTCTTTAAATCTCATGAAAATTCTCCAAATATAATTCTAATAAGATATCAAAATATTCAGAATTAGTTGTTAATTGAAGGAGATCATCTTCCCACACACCATCAAAACCTTTATCTTCATTAAGGTCAGTATTAAGATAATATATCTTCAATAATATAGCATCTCTTAGATCCTTAATAAAAAGTTGATTATCATTTCCTTTTAAACATAGTATAGAAGAATATATATCCTTATCTAAAAATGTTAATGTTTTAAATATATCACTTCTTAACATTGTCACAATACCATCTTGATAATTTTCATATCTTTTTGTTATGGAATATTTTTTTGCTATATCAGAAGCATAATTGAGATTACAAACATCTCCAAAAGAAAAACTATCTTTAGTAAAATACAATGAAATAAATTTATTTATTAATTCTTTTTTACTCTCTTCTAGTAGTGAATTTTCATTATAAATATCACTAGCTACATATGTATCTGCCAATGAGCTTATTAAATATCTTCTAACATAGGTATTTTCAAAAGAAGGATTATCATTTATGCTTGAGTAATTAATATGTGATACTATAGTCTCTGTATCATAAGACTCTTCTTCATATATCTCTGCAAAATATAAATATTTATTTAAAACTTCAATATTACAGAATTTTTCCTTTAGAATCTTTTTGCTATCTTCTTCCAACTCTACATTATCTAGAATATTCTTTATCATTGTACAGCTATACGGATACCAATATTTATATTGTATTGGGTTTAACTGTATATTATCATCATTGTGTTTTGTTACTGATTTCTCTAATTTGTTAAGATATTCTTTATACATAGTACCATACTCCATTTTTTCCATACCTTCATATGCAATATTTAGATTAGCATCTAAATATGTGGAATACTTTTTAAGATATTCGTCAACATTCATTTCATTTTTTATACCTATCTTTTTATTTAGCTCAGATTTTCTTAAATTAGATTCTACAAATGGTACATATACTGCTTCTTCATTGTGGAATATTGTTCCGTATGTATATTCTTTACCATTTTTGTATATATATGAGTAAGGTAGAGAATTTATCTGATTTATACTTTTTGAATTAGTACCTGTTATAAAAGAATATAATTTTTGAAGTAATTCATTATATTCATTTTGACGTAAAGAAAGTCTCGTTATATTTACACTTTCTAATCCGGAATCTGAAAATTTAAATATCATATTTACAGGTAGTAATTCAGAACTGCTAAATAAAAGATCATTAGGATCAACAGTTATTTTATCAATATCTATATTTATATTATTGTAATATTTGCTTTCTTTACTTTCTAGATTCCAAGTATTTAAAGAAAAAGTTATTTTATTATTTGATTCTTCAGAAGATATCAGTTGGTTATACATAATACCCTTTGTTTGATATATATACTTTTGATCTTCTTTCTTCTGATAAAAATCTGTTAGAAATTCATATTTGGTATTACTTAGATCTAATCCTTTATCTCCTTGAAGAGTATTTCTAAAGAAATAGTACCAAATTATTGACCCTACACATAATAATAACAGTACTGTGAGTATTATTAATATTGTTTTTCTTTTCATATTAGGCAGTTCTATTCAATTAAAGAGATCCTTCTCCATTAAATAATACATAATCGAAAATGGAGCTATGCCATTCATTTTGTGGTATTAATATATCTTTTCCTCTATATATACCATCACAATATGCAGCTGCTCTAAGTTCTATCATTCTAAAACCTTCAATACAGCTATTTCCATTACTCATATTCATTGTATAGTACACACCAATATTTCCACCTATTGCTTTTACTGTTACTTCATCTAGTTTGTATCCATCTTTTGTTTCAGTTAAATCAATTGGTAATGCACTAGAGGGTGTATATTTATTCCAGTTGTCTAAGAAATTTTCAGTATTATTACAAGAAGATCCATTGTCTGAAAAGCAATATGTTGACACATCATCTATCTCATATTCTTTGTACTCTCCTGCTAAACCTGATTCGTCGTAATTTTTACCATATATCTTTGTTACTGAAAATCCAGATCTAGAATCACCCTTACTAACATGGAGATTAAGTGTGCAATCAGTAAATGTACTATCATCTAAAGGTAAACTCCATATTTGACCAGCAGTTACCTCATATGGAGATGTTTCGTCTGCTTCTTTAAGAGATATTTCATATTTATTTCCTTCTTCTGGTTTACAAAAACCAATCCCTTCGATGAAACCAGTATAACCTATTGATGGGGAATTAAATAAATCTGAAATCTCGGATAATGTACTTGATTGTTCTAATTGTACACCATTAGGATAAACTATAGTCTTTCCTAAAGAAGTTACTGCATTTAATACAGTATTTATTGGTAATTCTGCTAATTTTTCTATCATCAAATCAGATATTTCTAATGCTTCAGCAGAAGCCCTTTCATCAAGAGAAAGTTCTTTGTCTCTTAAACTTCTTGAGTATATTGAGAGACCAATGATAGATGAAACAACAAGTACTACCATTGTTATTGCTAATGCTTGTGCTTCGTAACTGTTTTTCTTTCTCATAGTAATTTAATAATAAATAAGTTATAACCCTTTAGCCCCTACTTCTTGTTTGTACAAGAGTGAATCTCTTCCAAAAAATTTCTCAGCCATTTTTACATATTTGTAATCATAATTAATTAACATTGTAGGATTTGTATAATTAAAGAGTCTTAAATTCCTTCTTAAGTATATCCCAACATCTGCATTTAATCTATTTTCGGTTGCAATAATTCCTCCGTTTATTTCTAGCCCATCTCTTACACTATTTCCTCCATCTGCATATTCTATTTCTATACCACCTTCGGCTATTAAGAAGGAATCTATATAATCATATTTTACACTTCCTTCTTGACTTATATATTCTCCATCTTCAATAACTATGTCTTTACCAGCAAGAAATATACAACCTGAAGTTTTATCAATTCCACTTTCTATATTTGGACTAATATTAATATTTTCATCTGATACAATTAAAACTTTTCCTTTGCATATGGTATTGGAAGGTATAGATATAGCTTCTGTGTCATGTATATAACATATTTCATTTGTATTACATTGAGAAATAGTAGTAATTTCTTTAAATGTACTTTTAATAACATTTAGTTTGTTTACTAGATAATTAAACCAAAAGTCTTCTTTTTGGTTAGAGTCATATATGGATATAGCTCTTACTGCACCTGTAGATGTACTTTTTAAATTTGCAATAAACTGACCAGCAGAAGTAAGTACTTCAGTTCCTTTATCTATTTCTGAAGGAATGAAGTTTCTAAATATTGATTGATCAGTATTTGGGAGCATTTCATTTGCAGCAATGCCTAAGTAACCTTTTGAATAGAGAATTCCTCCTTTAGTTACATACCATGGATCTAACCTAATTCCTAATGATGATGTTGTTGTAAAATTACATGCTTGATCATATGCACTCCCATGTAGAGTTATGGTTCCTAATTCATTGCCATTTATATTAACTAGCTTCGTTTGTGAGTATGGATTTGAACTTAAGTTGTTGAATTGCCATGTATTTGAATCTGTAATAAGTCCTAGGCCTTGCTCGTCTGGAACATTTTCGCCATTCCCATTTAATCTTATATTATTTTTTCCCTGCATAGTGATATCACTAGTTGTTCCATTTACACCGGTGTCTGTTCTGTATGCATTTATTACAAAATTTGTTATTTTTGATATATTATCAGTTACATTCCAAGATAGATTGAATGTTTTTGGTGTTACTATATCTTTATGAAAATCATCTATTGTTGGGTTTACTAGATCTACTCCCCAATCAAAATATTTTTTCATATAGCTGAGATCTATTGTTCCATTATCTAAGAACATATATGAATCTAATACTATACTTTTTACATTGTACATTCTGTTTATATTATTTAAGAATGTTATATCAAAAGATATAGTTATTTTAGTTCCTTCATTTATTTCAATATTGTTTATGGTAATAATATTTTCTCCAGAAGAGTTTTTTATAGTATTATTTGTTATTTTCGCAAAAGATCCATCAGGATTCGTTGCATATACATAAGGAATATTGGTCCAAGAACTACCATTTTTTCTAATCATTATTCCTATCTCACTTGTATCTGTATATGTATATGCTGATACTAACTGAGGGAAGTTGGGAGTATTTCCACTTTCACTGAACCATATTACAGCAGATTGAATTTCATTGTTTCCATCTTTATCATATGCTTGGATTTCTATTGGTAAAGGATTGTTTGCTTCTTTCCCTGTGTGTGTTGTTGTTTTACAACCTTTAGATGTTGTTTCTGTTTCAGGTGTGGTATTTATTATTATAGGAGTACAATCATTTATTCTAGGATCACACTCTACACAGATTTCTTTAGAAGGATCACATATAACAGGTATATTATCTACTTTATAATATGTTTGTAAAACAGAGGAATATAGTCTGTTGTCATCACATCTGTTAATTGAATAGTATAGTCCCCCTATATTACCTTGAGAATTTTGCTTTAGTACTTGAACAGGTGTTAAAGAGGAAGGGGTGAATGTCGTAGTATTAGTTGTAGATTCTTTACAAAAATCTTCTGGTCTTGGATTAGTACAATCAGTCCATTCTACCCATTCATTATCTACTCCATAATTGTTTGCTCTAAATATATATCCTAATCCTCTGTTAACTGATATATCAGGTGCGACATATGGTATAGATATATTCACATCATTTAGTGGAGATGGATATTTTACTCTAGTTGGTGTAGTAGAATTAGGAGATAGTGTATATGATTGTCCATCTATGATTATAGTTAGAGAGGTGGGAGCAGATGGTGTTTGATTAGTTTCTAAACGATAGCAAGAGGCATTTATACTACAAGGATTACCACAACCATTACTGTAGGAGCAGGATATTGATTTAGTATCTGATGTGCATAGGTTATTAGGATTAGTTCTATCATATCCAGAAGGACAAGAAGGAAGAGTACAGCTTCCATTACAAGAATCATCACAGGGACATTCTACTTCACATTGACCATTAGCAGTACAACAAGAATTACAAGATGGTCTTCCATTACATTCTGTAAAACATTGACCAAATTCATTGCAATAGTCAACACAACCACCACCACCACTCATAGAACAACAATCGTTCCACGCAACACAACAATCCGTATAACATGCTGCTAGGATATTGCTCCTTTTTAGACAAATGAATGTAGAAAATAGTAATAAAAAACAGAAAACTATGGAAAGTAGTAAAAATTTTTCATTATATTTCATCTTAATTCTCATACTTATCTAATAACAGATTAAAGAATTTACTATTTTCTTCTAATAGATACAAATTATTATTCCAAAAACCATATATATTTTGATTCTCTCTAAGATCTAAATAATAGAACTTTGTTAATATGGAATTGTAAAAATCTTTAAAATTAATATCATCCTTAAATGCCCCCAAACACCATACCGTTGAATACACATCTTTATCAGCCAATTCTAATCCTTTTTTAAAATCTTCTTCAAATAATGATTTAACTCTTTCATATATTTCAGAACCTTGCTCAGAAACATATGCTATTTTACAAACATTATTTAAAGTCAAATTATCTGCAGTTATTAAAGTAGTAGATAATGATGACTTAATTTTTTCTATATCATTCTCAGTAATTAAATTCTCCCCATATATTTTTTCAGCAGATTGAGCGTCTTTAATTAATGAAATAGATAATTCACTAAGATTATCCTCATCTTCTTTAATAGTGATTCTTGATTGAATAATAGAACCTAGGAGGTCATCAAAATCATAACTATATGAATAGTTATTCTTAGTATATGAGGATATGATATCCTTTAATTTTTCTAAATTACAATACTCATCTAATATAATATCCTTCGATTGTTGCTCTAGTAAGTTCAATGATATTAACTCTTCTGCCAGCATACACCCAAAAGGAAACATTTTAATGGTACTATTTTTTTCTTCCTCTGTCTTATCTTTATCTAAATACTCAGATTTTAATTTCGAAACTTTTTCTAAATATTCCATAATAGAGGATGTAGAATAATTTTGAAGTATGTTATCTTTTAAATTACTACTCAAAAGTTTTAATTCTACAAGAGGTTTGTAAAGTGCTTCTCTGCCGTAACCTAAACTAGAAACATACCATTTACCATCATTCGTTAATACTATTTTTGAAGCAGATAATTCTGTAAATTGCTTTCTATCCTCTTCTACATTAAATTCAAATTTATCATTTTTATTTATCACCGGATACATTTTCTCTAGAATATTAGCTAAATCTTCTTTACTAATTTCTAATTTAGAGATAGTAAAAGATTTTAAGTTATAGTCTGATAATAGATTATCTCTTGTAAATTCAATACTAATATCTACAGGAAGTAATTCAGAATCAGACATAATTTCTTTTAATATTGTTTTGGCAGATTCTGGTAATGAGATGTTTTCAATATATATACTTTCATTATTTTTTTCATCAAAAGCATTTAAATCAAATGTAATCTCATCTTCTTTTTCATCTATGTCATATATTATTCCCTTTGCTGAATATTTTTTCTCTTTACAAGTTTTAGAAGTAATGAACCTATCTAAAGATTCAAAATTAGTAATACCTAGATTACATCTGTAGTAAAAAAGATACCAGAGAACTAGTCCTGATAATGTAATCAGAAGAAAGAAAATCAAAATTATCAGTATTATTCGCTTTTTGTTCATCCAAATAATCCTCCAATATTATTACTATTACCACTTAACACTCTATCTATATTCCAAGCCAAATCAGGTTTATCTGAGACTGTTTCTTCTAACCATTCTAAATATTCTCTATCTAACTTTGCAATGTCCTCTAGTGTCCTACCTGCATATTTACCAAATGTAACACTTCTCATAAAAGCAGGTTCTTTAGTTATTTGTATCATTTGTTCTGTAGTAAATACACTATTTCCTTTAATATATTCAAACAAGTCTCTTAGGAAATATACATCACTCATAGCATCATGAGCTGTAATATGTCCTTTGTCTTCGTTTTTGTATAACCCAAGATAGTATCTTAGGAATTGTAATGAATAGCTTTCTAAATCTCTTTTGCCATTTTCTTCAGAGAACATATTTCTTGCTAATTTGAATGTACAAATATATTTAGGTATTGTTATACCTTTTTTTTGTAAAACTTCTAAATCAAATTCTACATTGTG
This sequence comes from uncultured Candidatus Saccharibacteria bacterium, assembly GCA_964544555.1. Classification (GTDB taxonomy): domain Bacteria; phylum Patescibacteriota; class Dojkabacteria; order SC72; family SC72; genus UBA5232. The sequence continues at coordinate 8,577 of CAZJBF010000009.1, forward strand.
AGCTACCCATATATATTTTTGAGCTAGAAATTCTAAGTATTCTTTTAATGAACTACCTTGAAATTCAGAATCTATTCCTTCTGATGGTAATTGTGCATCTAGAAAAAAATCTTTGTCTTCTAAAAATTCAGGAGTGATATGATGTACAGCCATAGCACTGTATGAGATCTTTTGTATTGGTTTGAAATATATATTTAATGAAACTTTCTCATCACTACTTAAAAGTGCTAGTTGTATTATGTCTTTTGATTGTATGTCTGTTGTTTCTGTATCAAAGAAAAGAAAATTGTTTTCCATATCTTTAAATAATATATGAAAGAAGAAAGTATGTACAGCAAAATTTAAGACATTTCTGTAAACATATATATTTATTGAAATTTGTAGAGAAATGTCTAGGTAAGTGTATGTTTAAAAACATATATTTATATGAGAATATATCTCATTAAATATTTCTTACCTAGACATTCTTGTTGTGTTAGTTATTTCTGAAAAACAGTTACGGGAATAAGATAACTTCCTGTATCGCAGAACCAGGGAGTTATTTTTCCTGTTTTGTGTACATAATTTTGTACTGGATATTTTCCATCATTACAAACGATATTTGATGGATATGCAGGATCCTGTTGTAGGACTCTACAATCGGTCAAAATTTTAGCTTTATCCTCGGAATCATAACGAGCGATAAGAACCGCTTCATTTTTTTCCTGACAGAATTTATACTGCTCAGGATTTTCTATTTTTGCTCTTTCCCTGTCCTCTTTCGTACAGAGGTTTAATGCGTCTTCACTAAAAGTGAAGTTATCACAGAACCATTTTGAAACAGTTCCTGATTCATCATAGTTTTGAACGGCAAAGCTTCCCTCTTCACAAGTGATGTTTGGTTCATCCAGACGATCAAGAACCCTGCATTCAGATGTTGGTACATCCTCTCTGTATAAGCAAAGAAATGCGCCGTCATTTGCCTTACAAGCCTCATAGATCTCAGGGTTGAGCTCTTTTTGAATCTTATAATCCTCTATGGTACATAGAGGTGAAGTGCTTTCTACGGCTAAAACATTTGCCGATGAAAGTAACAGTGCTAAAAGCACAAATAATATTACTGTAATATTATTTTTCATTTTCTCCTCCTTAAAGAAGAAATCATTTTTTAACGAGCAATTTAACTAACACACTAGTATTATATAAAATCTAGTAGTAAACTGCAATACTATAGGCCGACTTAATTACTTCACACATAATTGTAAGTATTTCCTATTTAATATATAACTTAGTGTTCTCTCATAGGTCGATAATTCTCTCCTTACCAGTTTTATTTAAGTTTTTATTTTTCTAAAATGTTTTTTACTCATACAAAAAATGATAAGCTCATTTACGAAGTAGATATCAAAATTAAGGCTTATACAAAAATAACTAAGAGAGACAAAGAAAGAATAAATAAAATTGCCCTCTTAATTGATTCATTAGGTAACGAAAAAGATACTACAGAGAAACTTTTCCGATTTACTTCTGAACAAGAAAGTGGTGGGTTATTATTAGATGTTGAAGATTGTACTAAATAAAATGAAAAATTAAATATCATATCTATCTATTCTTTAGTATTAACCCTTGTATATCCGTTATCTTCCTTTTGTAAATTCTACTTCTTCTAATGAATATTTTCTTTCTTTACCTTAAACTACAACTAGTCTATATCATTTTTTAGGTGTATCATCTAACCCTAAACATATTACATATTCTAAATACACTATGAAAAAGAAACTTCTTTTCTTAATACTAGATGGATGGGGACACAATGAAAGTGATTATGGCAATGCTATACACATGGCTAAGAAACCAAATTTTGATAATCTTTGGAATAACTATCCCCATACCCTTTTAGAATCATCCGGTGAATCAGTAGGTCTACCAAAAGGACAAATGGGTACATCAGAAGTTAACCATATGGTAATGGGATCAGGAAGGATAATATTTCAAGATTTAGAAAGAATTAACCAAAGTATAGAGGATGATACATTAAGAGAAAATCAAAGTCTTGTCCAAGCTATGAAATTTGTTGTTGAAAAAAACTCAACACTACATATGCAAGGCTTACTTAGTGATGGAGGTGTTCATTCACATATCAATCACATACTTGCTCTAATTGATATAGCTAAACAAGTTGGTGTTAAAAATTTAGTATTTCATGTATTTACAGATGGAAGAGATGTTCCAGTAAAAAGTGCTTTGAAATACATAGAACAATTAGAAAACAAATTTAAGGAAACAGGTATAGGAAGAATAGGTACTGTAGAAGGAAGATACTTTGCAATGGACAGAGATAATCAAGTAGACAGATTAGAAAAAGCATACTTAGCTATACAAAAAGGAGAAGGATTAAAATACAAATCAGCAAAAGAAGCAGTAGAAGAAGCATATAGTAGAGGCGAAACAGATGAATTCATAACTCCATCTGTCATTGAGAACAAGGAAGGAGAAATTAATTCAATAGGTGTTGATGATGCAGTAATCTTTGTGAATTTTAGAAGTGATAGAGCTAGAGAGTTAACAAACAGAATGATTAGTGATCCTAATCTTAAAAAACATTTTGTTGCGATGGCCCAATATAGTGATGATATGGATTGTAGTATAGCTTTTCCTCAAAGTAACATACCAAATACATTTAGTGAGGTTATATCTAAAAATGGATTAACTCAATTAAAAATAGCTGAAACAGAAAAATTCAATCATGTAACATATTTCTTTAATTGTAGAAAATTAACACCATATGAAGGAGAAGATAGAATTGTCATAGATTCATATTCTGATGTCCCTACACATGACAAGAAACCACAAATGAGAGCTAGAGACATTGCTAGAGAAGCTATACAAGATATGGAAGATAGTGTACATAATGTAATAGTAATGAATATTTGTAATGCGGATATGCTTGGTCATACTGGTAATATACCTGCAACTGTTGAAGGATTAGAGATAGTTGATGAGTGTATTGGTGAATTGAAAGAAACTGCACAAAAGAATGGATATACTTTTGTAATTACTGCAGATCATGGAAATGCAGAAGAAATGTTGTATCCTGATGGAACTCCAGAAACTTCACACTCTACTTTCCCTGTTCCTTTTATAATTGCAGATAAAGATATAACTTTGAAAGAAAATCACAGCGGATTAGATGATATTGCCCCTACACTACTTTCCATTCTTGGTATACAATTACCTAGTGAAATGACAGGTACTAGTATTATTAAATAATTTTAATAAATATATTTATGAAAATAACAAAAATACATGCACAAGAAGTATTAGATTCAAGAGGGAATCCTACAGTAGAATGCGCCATAGAATTAGAGAACGGTATCCTAGCATCTTCCATTGTTCCTAGCGGAGCTTCCACAGGAACATATGAAGCTTTGGAATTAAGAGATGGAGATGCTAATAGATATTTAGGAAAAGGTGTATTGAAGGCAGTTGAAAATGTTAATACCAAAATCTCTGAAAAGATTGTTGGTATGGAAGTAGAAAATCAAAAAGATATAGATGAAGCAATGATATCCTTAGATGGAACTTCTAACAAAGAAAAGCTAGGAGCAAATGCTATGCTTTCTGTATCTATGGCCTGTGTAAGAGCATGTGCATTATCTAAAAACATTCCTTTGTATCAATACATAGCTGAGCTATTTGGGAATAATACTGAAGATTACAAAATGCCAATACCTATGATTAATGTATTAAATGGTGGTAAACATGCTATTAAATCATCAGATATTCAAGAATATATGTTTATGCCAGTAGGTGCATCTTCTATACAACAAGCTGTACAGTGGGGAGCAGAGTGCTTCCATAATCTTGGAAAGATATTAAAAGAGATGGGCTTTGCAACATCAGTAGGAGATGAAGGTGGTTATGCTCCTTCATTAGGAAGCAATGAGAAACCACTAGAGTTGATGGTGGAAGCTATAAAGAAGTCTAATCTAAGACCTGGTATAGATGTTTCATTAGGTATTGATTCAGCATCTAGTGAATTCTATATAAATGGTAAATATGAATTGGCATCTGAAGATAAAAGTTTAACTTCAGAAGAGTTATGTAATATGTATGCTAACTGGACAGAAAAATATCCATTAATATCAATAGAAGATGGATTTGCAGAAGATGATTGGGATGGTTTTAAATTGTTGGAAGACAGATTAGGAGAAAAGATTATGAATATTGGAGATGATTTGTATGTTACAAATGTTCAAAGATTAGAGAAAGGTATTAGTATGAAAGCATCTAACTCTGTTCTAATTAAATTGAATCAGATTGGTACAGTAACAGAAACCATAAATACAATAAAAATGGCTAAAGAAGCAGGAATGAACAGCGTAGTATCTCATAGATCTGG
>CAZJBF010000009.1:13057-18683 GCA_964544555.1 uncultured Candidatus Saccharibacteria bacterium
CAATAAAAATGGCTAAAGAAGCAGGAATGAACAGCGTAGTATCTCATAGATCTGGAGAAACTGAAGATACATTCATAGCTGATTTAGTCGTAGGTGCTGGTACTGGATATATTAAAACTGGCTCTATGAGTAGAAGTGAGAGAATTGCTAAATATAATAGATTAATGAGAATTGAAAGAGAGTTAGGTAAGTAATTTCTACCATTAAATAGCTATATATAATTGAATATGGATATAGAGCTTTCAAAAAATCAGACAACTGTATTAGACAGTATTATGTCTTGGCATAAAAAGCCAGATTTACAATATATTACTCTAGGAGGTTATGCTGGAACTGGTAAAACAACTCTTCTTGGATATTTAAATACTCTTCTTCATAAAAAGAATAGAAATATTAAGATTGCATATTGCACATTTACTGGTAAAGCATCTGTTGTATTGAAGAAAAAATTGTTAGAGACTAAATCTCTTAAAAAATCAGACTATATTGGTACTATTCATAGGCTAATATACAAAGCAATTATTGATGATGAAGATAATATTCTTGGATGGCAGAAAATACCTAATGATGATTTTGAATATGATTTAATAATTGTAGATGAGGCTTCAATGGTTACAGAAGATATTTGGAATGATCTTCTTAGTTTTGGCAAACCGATTTTAGCAGTAGGAGATCATGGTCAACTTCCCCCTATAGAAGGAAGATTTAATCTCATGGAAAAACCGATATTAAAATTGGAAGAGATATATAGACAAGAGAGAGATAATCCAATAATTAAAGTATCTGAGATAGCTAGGAGATATGGAAATATTCCTAGTATTGAATTTGGTAAACATGTAAAAAAATTTAAACCTAATGATGAATCTATTCAAGAATTCTTAACTGATACTTTTTCTTCATATGACAAAAATCTGATGGTTTTAACAGGATATAATTCAACTAGAACTAAATTAAACCTAGGTATTAGACAATTACTAGAATTTGATTCTCCATATCCTCAAGTAGAAGATAGAGTAATATGTTTAAAAAATAATAGTGAATCAGGAATTTTTAATGGAATGATTGGTACTATACTTTCCATATCTAAATGTAAACAGAATAATTTTTCATACTATGATACTGAAGTAGAATTTGATGATGAAGATGATATTTTTTGGGGGAATATGAGTGTAGGACAATTTGGAAGTACAGAGATTAAGAAGCAAGAATCTAAAGATATTAATCTTTTTGATTTTGCATATGCTATTACAGTACATAAATCTCAGGGTAGTCAGGCTGAGAAAGTTGTACTTTTTGAAGAAAGATTTCCTAAAATGGATGATGATACTTGGAGAAGATGGCTATACACAGGTGTTACTAGAGCTGTATCTGAATTGTATATAATTGGTAAGTGATTTGAGATATAATTGGGTATGATAGTAAGAAATTCTAAAGAAGAAAATATACTTGTAGAAGCTGGTAGAATATCAGTTAAAATACTAGAAGAGCTTAAAGAAAGTGTAAAGGTAGGTTCTACCCCATTGGATATTGATAATCAAGCTGGTTTACTTTGCAGAAAGTATGGGGTTCATCCAGCATTTAAGAGAGTTAATGGATATAGATTTAATACATGTATCTCTATAAATGATGTTGCTGTACATGGTATTCCAAAAGATATTCCTTTGAAAAAAGGTGATCTAATTTCAATTGATTTTGGTATTGTATATAAAAAGATGTATACGGACCATTGTTGGACTTGGAGTATAGGTAAACCTGATAGTAAGAATTTGAAATTACTTTTAGCTGGTAGAAAGGCTGTTGAGAATGCCCTACCCAAGGCTGTGGTGGGAAATAGGACTGGTGATTTGGGATATGAGATGGATTCAGAGGCTTCTAAAAATGGTTTTACTACATTAAGTATTTTTGTAGGTCATGGTATTGGCAAAACATTACATGATGATCCAGATATACCAGCATATGGTGATAAAGGGAAAGGTACTCTTTTAGAAAATGGTATGGTTATTTGTATAGAGTGTCAGGTAGTCGATGATGTTGATGATGTAAAAATAGATAAGGATGGATGGTCAGCAAAGACTGTTCATGGTGGCAATAGTGTTATGTTTGAATATATGGTTATAGTTAGAGAGAAAGAACCTATTATTATTACCAATACTCTTGATTGGGATATGGTTGCTTAAATTTCATACGTTATGATATAATACTATAGGTTTCAATAACCTATTATTCTTTACTGTTTTTATACATAAAGAATACTGCTCTTTAAAAAAATATCAAGTTTTTTTGAGATAGTGCGATCACTCCGTATGGATATTCAAACTGTATATTATTGGATGTACATATGGAATGATCGTCAGATCAAAAAGAAAAAGAAGAGGAAAAAAATGAAAATAAGAGTTGTTGTTATGAGATATGAAGTTGTAGTTTTCAAAGATCAGCCTGAGTTAGTGGCAATTGAAACTGGAGAGTTTTTAGAAATTGATCTTCCAGTTAAAAACGGAAAATTAGATTCTTCAGGAATTCCTGAAGAAAAAATTTTCTGTGAATACAAAACAGATGGAATATATATTCCATATGTTTTACTAGCACCGAAATATGTATTAATACCTCCTTCTTGATATTTTTAACTCCAAATAGGCTCTATTGTCTAATATTATTATATATATATTAAACAACACCCTATTTGGAGATTTACTTTCTATAGATCATAGTATAAGATCTTTTGTTTTTTATCTGTCTTCATACAATAAAAAATATCGCTCATTAAAAAAAAAGAAGGTACGTTTTTCTCTTGGATGTAACTACTTCCTTTAAATATTCAATCCTTATGAATGTTTTGAAGAGGTAGTTAGAAAGGAGAAAACAAATGTTCAGAATAAAAGGAAATACAAAATTTGGACAATATAACAAATTTATTTTTAGAAATAAATGTTTAATTACCACAATTAGTAGCAAAAAAGAACTTTTTATCAATCTTACAGAAAAAAATATCAATTTTGTCAAAGATAATGGAGAATATGTATTATTTCCAAAATCTGGTAAGGTTATTAATTTTTCTGAGAGAGATGAGCTTCTAAGAACAGGGATGTTCTCTAGAATGAAAATATTTTATATAGTTAGTGAACATGTGTTCAAAAAACTTTCATTATTATCAAATTATGAAAGAAAAAGCTATAAAAGAAATTTTATTTCTGTCGATAAATCGTCTCAAATTAAAATAAAAGGCTTAATCTTTTTTTCAAGATTTATTAATCTTGATGATCTTATTCCCAATTAACCCCTTCTTTTTCTTTAGAGAATGGATTGTATATCCAAAAACAGTCCATTCTCTTAAATCTTTTCAAATTGAATTCATAGTGTGTTTTATGATATAATACTATAGGTTACCACAACCTATATATTTTTGTTTTTATACAAAAATATACTGCTCATTAAAAGAATACTCTTTATTTTTCTATTACTTTTAACAACAACATTTAGACATTTTAATTAAGATGTTTGTATGTTGTTGTTAAAAAAGAAAAATTCAAACAAAAAAAAACAGGAGAAAAAATGAAACATTTTATAGGGTTGATATTATCGTTAATGATTGCCATTATGGCAATCGATAATGTATCTGCAAACCAGATACCATATGACCAAATATCATTTTTTGGTATACCCAATGAGAATAGTCTTATAGGGTATTATTTTATAGAGAGACAGAATCTTGGGGAAACTTGGGAAGAATGGGATAGTTTTGAAGAAAATTTTCTCTCTTCATTTATTTCACCTAAGGTATGTTTTGGGTATTTTACCCACAATAATAAAGCATCCTTTTATTCTAAAGAAGGTTATGAATGGGAGGAATGTAATGATTGGGGGCGGACATGCCTGTGCTTGAAAAAAGAGTAGTCTTAGAAGGGATATCATTACTGTGCTTACAGTTATTATATGATATCCCTTCATCTACATTTTTCCATTGTGGTACAATACATGTATTAAAATATTTACTAATACAAATGTCTCAAACAGAAACATACGATATAGCTATAGTTGGATCAGGACCAGCAGGATACAGTGCAAGTATATATGCTAGTAGATACAAATTAAAAAATATTGTCTTTGGTAAGATGATAGGTGGAACAATATCTGAAGCACACAAAGTATGTAATTACCCAGGTATATCTGATATTACTGGTTTGGAATTAGGTATGAAATTTCAACAACAAGCTAAAGAAAATGGAGCAGATATTTTAAATGAAAGTATAATTGATATTAAAAAAGAAGAAAATCTCTTTAAATTAATAACTAATTCAGGTAAAGAATTTTTGTCTAAGACAGTATTAATTGCCACAGGTACTGATAGATGTAAATTAGCTATCCCTGATGAAGAGAAATATTTAGGTAAAGGATTATCTTACTGCGCTACTTGTGATGCAATGTTTTACAAAGGAAAAACAGTTGCAGTTATTGGAGGAGCCAATGCTGCCACTATGGCAGCTGTAATGCTCTCTGATATAGCAAAACAAGTATACATAATATATAGAGGTACAGAACTCAAAGGTGAGCCTGCATGGATAGATCAGGTTAATAGTAGGAAAAATATTTCAGTAATATTTACCACGGTTGTTACTGGTTTAGAAGGAGAAGAGAAATTAAAAAAGATTAAACTTTCTAAAGAGTTTAATAATTCTAAATACATAGAAATTGACGGACTATTTGTAGAGATAGGATCTGAACCGAATAATATATTACCTTCTAAATTAGAACTGAATGTTGATGAAAAAGGATATATACAAGTAGATAGTACTCAAGCAACTAATCTAGATGGTGTATGGTCAGCTGGTGACTGTACTACAAATTCGAATAAATTCAAACAAGTAGTAACAGCAGTAGCAGAAGGAGCTGTTGCAACTAATGCTATATATTCATATCTAAGAAACAAGGTGTAAGCATTTTTTACTTTTGAGAGTTTACAAAATCTACCCATTCTTGAAGATAGTTAGAGCTAGACCATACTTTAGGATCTCCTACATTGTACTCTACCCTTCCTCCACCTCTTTCTACAGTTTCTACTTCAGGAACTTTTTTTGCAGTATCTCTATCCCCTCCTTTAGTAAAAACATCTGGTTTTATAATTTCGATAGCTTCACTACAGTCATACCTATTTAAATGGTCATAAATGACTACATAATCTACTTCTTTTAAATTATCTACTACATAAGCTCTGTCTTTAGCAGGCATGAAAGGTTTACCTTTTTTTGTAATACATTGATTATCACCATTAAGTACAACTACTAATATATCACCAAATTTTTTAGATTCTGTTATACATGATATATGTCCCGGATGAATAGGATCAAAGAAACCCGAAGTACATATTATCTTTTTACCTTGTAATTTTTCTTCTCTTAATTTGGGAAAGTCTTCTAAAGAAATAATCATAGAACATATGATTTAAAAATTTAGCTCTACTATTTTTAAACTATAGCATATGAATATGTTATATCAAAATTTATACCCTACTATGGGATATAATCTAGGCATTTTTTGCTATAAAAATATCTTATAGCACGTATAAAAGAAATGGTTAAAATATAATAGCTCTTGTATTGACGCTGTTTAACCTATAATTCAATTTATATGC
>CAZJBF010000009.1:18783-20606 GCA_964544555.1 uncultured Candidatus Saccharibacteria bacterium
TCATTAATAGATGCTGATACATTGGTTAAGGACTATATCGATAAACTGGATTGGCAAGTTAATGAAAATAGTAATATGGCATATTCATGGCAAGGTTTAAATAACTATATCTCCTCTACTGTTCAAGCTAACTATTGGTTACATAGTATATATCCGAAAGCTATTTCGAATGGAAATATTAATAAAGACTACCATATTCATGATTTAGGAATGTTAGCTACATATTGTTGTGGTTGGAGTCTGGAGGATTTGCTTCTTAAAGGTTTTACAGGTGTTAAAGGTAAGGTTTCTTCTAAACCTGCTAAACATTTTGGCGCTGCTTTAGGTCAATGTGTTAACTATTTTTACACTCTTCAGCATGAAGCTGCTGGAGCACAGGCTTTTTCTAGTTTTGATACATTCTTAGCTCCATTCATACGATACGATAAGCTTTCATACAAAGAAGTTAAACAAAAGATGCAGGAATTTCTTTTCAATATGAATGTTCCTACAAGGGTTGGCTGCCAATGTGTATCAAAAGATACTGAGATTCTTACTCCTGATGGATGGAAAATGTATGAAGATATTGATAAAGGTTCTGTAATCAAGACATACAATCTTGATACTGGCCATATAGAGGATCAGGAAGTAACTTCAGTATTTCGAAAGGAATACAAAGGAGTTATGTACAATCTTAAGAATAGGATACAAGATCAGTTAATTTCTCCAAATCATAGGGTTGTAAGGAAGCTTTTCCAGACAGAAAAATACATTCTTCAACCAATTGAAGAGATTATGAAATTAAAATCACCTTTCATAATTCCTTTAACAGGAGAAAATAGTAATGAAAAAGTAGATATATCAAATGAGCAGATTAAGCTAATGGCTTGGATTATGTCTGAAGGAAGCATAGAAAAAGATTCTCTTCATAGGGTAAGTATATATCAATCGAGAATAAATAATAAAACTAAATATGATGAGATTAAGAAATTATTAGATCATTTTAATTTTACATATTCAGAATATGAATCAACTTCTTTGGGTGAGTCTGTTTGTAGATTCAGATTGAATGCTGAGAGTTCTAGAATAATACATAAATGGTTTGATTCTGAGAATAATGTTAAATATATTCCTAAATATTTATTGAATTTAGATGAGTCTCAATCAAAGCTATTTCTTGAAACATATATTAAAGGGGATGGTTTTGAAGGTTGTAAAATTTCCACTACAGATGTTGATATTTTAGATTCTCTTCAAATAGTTGTTGTAAATTCTGGATATGGTTTTACAGTTTTAACAAGAAAACCAACTATTGGAACTAAGGATATTTTTGTATTAAGGATAATTAAGCACAAGGATACATATATTAAGAATGTAAAGAAAATTGATTATGAAGGTGTCATATGGTGTCCTCATACTAAGAATGAGACAATTGTTGCTAGAAGAAATGGAAAAGTGTTCATTACTGGTAATACCCCTTTTACAAATATAACTATGGATTTAGTACCTTCTGGTATGTTAGCTGAGCAAGGAGTAATAATTGGAGGTGAAATACAGAAAGAGAAGTACAAGGATTTTCAAAAGGAAATGGATATGTTAAATAAGGCTTTTTGTGAGGTTATGATGGAAGGAGATTCACAAGGTAGACTTTTTTCCTACCCGATACCTACTTACAATCTTACTAAAGATTTTGATTGGGATAAGAAGGAATATAACTTAATATGGGAAATGACTGCTAAGTATGGAATACCATATTTCTCTAATTTCATTAATTCAGATATGAATCCTGATGATGCTAGAAGTATGTGTTGTAGATTGAGACTTGATAATAGAGAGTTAAGGAA
>CAZJBF010000010.1:0-19953 GCA_964544555.1 uncultured Candidatus Saccharibacteria bacterium
GTATATGAATTTTGAAATATGAAGAAAAGTATAAAGGGTAATGATACTAGGAAGATTACAGAGAGGATAATTACAGATATTAAAAAGCTTTTATTCTTTTTCTTTTTAATATCTTTATCCATGTAGAATAATTATGTAAATCTAGATGTACAAATTATAGCAGAAATAAAAATCAGTATATTAAATTATCTCTCCACCACCAACAACTATGTCACCATTATAAAAAACTGCTGATTGACCTGAAGTAATTGCTCTTTGTGGAGAATCAAATACTACATGTATATCTCCATTTTCTAAAGGAAATATTGTTGCTGGAGCTTCTTTTGACCCATATCTTATCTTAACATTAACTTTCATTTCTTTTTCTAATTTATCTGTAGAGATTAAGTTTATATTTGTAGCTGTTAGTTCTTTACCATATATTTCGGATTCATCACCTATGACTACTTCATTTCTTTCTAAATCAATATCTAAAACATATAATGCATTGTTAGATGAAATACCTAAACCTTTTCTCTGCCCTATTGTATAGTTATATATTCCATTATGTTTTCCTAATATATTTCCATCTTTATCAACTATATTTCCAGGTAATACATCACTATCTGTATTTTCAGATATGAATTTACTGTAGTCATTGTCTTGTACAAAACATATATCTTGACTATCTGGTTTGTTAGCTACAATTAAACCTAATTCACTTGCTATCTTTCTCACTTCATCTTTGTTTAATCCTTCTAAAGGGAATAATGTTCTTTTTAACTGCTCTTGTGTTAGGGAGTATAGTACATATGTTTGATCTTTAGTTTTACTAAAGGATTTTTTAAGGAGAAATCTTCCATTTACTTCTTCTATCTTTGCATAGTGGCCAGTGGCTATGTAATCCATATTCATCGAAATAGCTTTGTTTAGTAACTCATCAAATTTTATATATTTATTACAGGCGATACATGGGTTAGGAGTTCTGCCTTGTAAATATTCAGAAATAAAGTATTTGATTACTTTCTCTTCAAATATTTTTTTGAAATTTAAAACATAGAAAGGTATTTCTAATTTGTTTGCTACTCTTCTAGCATCTTCTACTGCATCTATTGAACAACAAGTTCCATTTTCTTCTTTATCTTCCTGCCAAATTTGCATTGTTACTCCTACTACATCATATCCTTGTTGTTTAAGCAATGCGGCAGATACTGAACTATCTACTCCTCCACTCATGCCTACCATCACTTTTCCTTTTTTACTTTTTTCCATTTTTGTTGTTGTAATTTTCTACTGCAGCTTTTATTGCTTGTTGAGCCAAATTTGAGCAATGCATTTTTATTGGTGGTAAGCCATCTAATGCATCTGCTACTTGTTGATTAGTGATTTTTAGTGCTTCATCTATACTTTTGCCTTTAACCATTTCAGTTACCATACTGCTAGTAGCTACGGCTGCTCCACATCCGAATGTTTTAAATTTGATATCTGTAATGATATTGTTATCTATTTTTAAAAACATTCTCATGATATCACCACATACAGGATTTCCAACTTCTCCTACTGCATCTGGTTTTTCTATCTCTCCCATATTCCTAGGATTCATGAAATGATCCATTACTTTTTTACTGTATTCTTCCATATTATTTTGATTTAGTCTGATTATATAGCGGAGACATACCTCTTAATCTTTTAATTATGTTAGGTAATACTTCTAAGAGGTAATCTACTTCTTCTTCAGTATTTTCAGTAGAGAAGGATAATCTCAAAGATCCGTGTGCTATTTCATGAGGCAGTCCTATTGCTAGTAGTACATGGGACGGATCAAGGGAACCTGAAGTGCATGCAGATCCGCTAGAGGCACATATTCCTAATTGGTCTAGCATAAGTAATATGGATTCGCCTTCTATGTATTTGAAGCAGATATTAACATTTCCTGCTAATCTTTTTTCTCTATCACCATTCACGATAGTGTATGGGATTTTTGAGGTTATTCCTTCTATGGCTTTTTCTCTTAGAATTTTTAAATAGTTATTGTTTTTATCTATATCTTTTACTGCTATTTCTATTGCGGTACCTAATCCTACTATACCAGCAACATTTTCGGTGCTTGCTCTCCTATTTCTTTCTTGACTTCCTCCATGAAGGAGATTGTCTATTTTGACTCCATTTTTAATATACAGGACACCTACTCCTTTTGGTCCGTTGATTTTGTGTCCAGACATTGAGAGTAAATCTATATTTAATTCTTTTACATTTATGGGTATATGACCTACAGCTTGTACTGCATCTGTATGGAAGTATATTCCTTTTTCTTTTGCTATTTCCCCTATTTCTTTTATTGGTTGTATAGTGCCTATTTCATTGTTTGCAAACATTATGGATATGAGGATTGTGTCTTTTCTTATTGCTTTTCTTAATTGCTCAGGGTCTATTATTCCATTTTCTTCGACTGGTAGATATGTGATTTTGAATCCATGCTTTTGTAAAAATTCGCATGGTTTTAGAATTGCATGGTGTTCGATGTTTGATACTATGATGTGGTTTCCTTTTGATTTGTTGGCAGTTGCGATTCCTTTTATTGCCCAGTTGTCTGCTTCTGTACCTGATCCAGTGAAGTAAATTTCTTGGCTGTCTGCACCTAGTGCATTTGCTACTTTGTCTCTTGCGCAGTCTATGGCCTTTTTATTTTGTCTTCCTAGAGAATATATGCTGGAGGGGTTGCCATAGCTATCTTTGAGGTACGGCATCATGCTATCCAATACCTCTGGTCTTATCTTAGTGCTCGCTGAATTGTCAAAATAGTAGATGTGTTGGTTCAAAGATATCTAATGGCTAATTTATGCTCTGATTATATGACAATCTAATGTTATATTCAAAACCTTCTGTCTCTTCCCATGCCAGGCTTGTTATTGGAGTTGGAATGATACAGATGCGAATTCGCTGGCTTGGAACTCTCCAACCTCATGTATTTCTTGTATGACCTGAGTGCAAATGAAGTCGGCAGATGGCTCGGTTATCGTAGAAGTAACGGTAACTTGTTCTGGATAGCTTTCTTTCACAATAGATTCTGTTTTCATTGTATAGCAAGGATTAGGAAGAGTACCATTTATAGTGTACTCCCAAAGATTATCCCCTTTATAATTATACGAAAAAACAAAATTATCAGTTGTTATACTATTTCCTTCATCAGCATTATTAGGATTTTCCTTTTCAATATACATTTTATGCAAAAAACCAGCTATCAATATTAATATGACTAAAAGAAAACCTATTCCTATTATTTTATTCCTATTCATAATTAAAACTTAATTTAAATTATTTGTTTTCCTCTCCTTAACTTTATATAACAACAAAACCCAAATACTAGCTAACATCATTACTAATCCTGATGAAACCATTACTACATCAAAATATACATCCCCTAAATTAGCAAAATACCCAATTAAAATACTCAAAATAGCAGTAGAAATACTCATTAACGATTCATAAAAAGCGTACTGAAAGCCTTCTTTTCCATTGTCCGTATTTGTAGCAAAAAGCTTTCTCCAGCTAGTTAAACTTAAGGCCACTCCCAATCCAAAGATGAATTGAAGAATATAGTAATGAAAAGGTAATGTTATCTGTGGATACAAAATATATGGAAGACCCATAAGTATTGTTCCTAAAGAAAGTATAATTATCTCATCTTTGTCCGTTTTCATCTTGTCAGTAAATTTCCCTATCGGAAATTGAAGAGAAGCTCTTGTTACATAATATATTGCAGTACCTATACCTACAAATTGAACAGCATTCTCTCCTAGTTTTATTGCCAGATAGTAACTAGAAAGTGCGGATACAATCAAAAATGGTCCCCATGAAAATATATCTGAAAGAGATAGCAAAAGTACTACTTTATTAAAATTTTCTTTTTTACTCTTACCCATTACATATAAAAGATACATTGTTGGAAAATAATAATCAATATGGTAAATTAGTTCTATGGAACTGTTCAATTCTAGTTATTTGCAAATAGCCCTAGGATTATTATCTGCTTTAATACTTTTTCTTTTTGCACTTGAAAGTTTAAGTAATGAAGTACAGGAATTAGCTACAGAGGATTTTAGAAAGAAAATTTCTAAATATGTTAGAAATAGATTGTCTGGAACAATATTTGGAGCTATTGCTACTGCAATTTTGCAATCAAGTACTGCTATGACCGTCATAACGGTAGTTCTTGTTAATACAGGTATAATTTCTTTCAGAAATAGTTTGGGCCTAATGTTTGGAAGTAGTATCGGTACTACTATTACAGCTCAACTCGCTATATTTAACACAACCTCTTTAGCTTCTATTTTGCTAATAGTTGGCTTCTTTCTGAAATATGCTAACAACAAAAAGTTACAAATGGCTAGTAAACCATTATTTTTTCTTGGATTCATACTGTTTTCTTTAAATATACTCTCTTCAACACTAGAACCAATTAAAAATAATCCTCTATTTATACAAATGTTTTCATATCTTTCTAGCCCAATAATTGCATATTTGGTATCTACTATATTTACTATGGCTATTCATTCCAGCACTATGACATCGAGTATTGTTGTTATACTAGCCCAATCAGGAGTTATAGGTATAGAAGTTGCTATACCAATGATATTAGGTGCTAATTTGGGTACTAGTATTACAGCTTTAATTAGCTCTAGAGGTCTAAACCTTTATGCAAGAAGAGCTGGATTTGCTAACTTCCTTTTCAAAATAACGGGAACTCTCTTTTTCATGATTTTCATTAATCAATTTATAGATATCTTACAATATTTAACCGATGATGTAGCACAGCAAACAGCTTTTGGTCACCTATTCTTCAATATTGTAAATACAATATTCTTTTTGTTAATTCTTGATCCTTTTGAAAAGATTGTAACTAAATTAGTACCAGGTGATGAGGAAGAAATACTTTTTGAAACAAAATATATTGATAATGATACTACAAAAAAATTAGATGAAAGTATTGTGGATATTAAAAATGAAATTGTTTATTCAATTGAAAATACAGTAAAAATATATAGGAGAGGATTAGGACTTTTTTACAATCCATCAGGAGTTGTGTTAATGGAAATTCAAAAATTTGAAACTTTGAATGATTATTTAGATGATGAAATTACAAGTAGTATTATTTCACTATCTAGATACAAATTACCTAAGAATGTAGCAAAAGAAACTGTAATTTTGGTAAAAATATCCAATACTATTGAGCAATTAGGTGATTTAGGTGAAGATTTTTCAAAAGTATTTCAAAGAATGTACAAGCTGGGAGTTAAAACAGACGAAGTACACATAGAAAGACTTACAAATATACATAATATGCTAATTTCCCTATTTAAATGTATTGAGAATTCTATGATAAATCCAAAAGAGAGTGAATTGCAAAAAATAAAGATAAAGGAAGAAAAGATATACGCTGTAATAAGGGATGAATTTGATATCCATGTTAAAAAATTACAAACTGATAATTCATATGATGGAAATATATTTGTTGATGCTATTTCAATAATTGAATTGTCTGTATCAAAATTAAGAGATATAAGGAAATTATTACTCAAGAAAGTTAGAGAATGTAATGAATGATGTTACAGAATTATATTCACTTCAGGAATTAAATCTATATCATAGTTTTCTTTAATAGAAATCTTCATTTTAGTTATGAAATCAAAAATTTCTTGACCAGTAGCTTTTTTATTTGTTACAACACAAAGGGCATGCTTCTCAAATGTTCCAACATTACCTTCCCATTTTCCTCGCCATCCCAATTCATCTAGTAATCTTCCTGCAGGTATTCTTACAAAATTATTTTCTTTTTGATTGGAATCAGTAATAGGATATGACTGTAATTCATTAATCTTTTTTGATAGATCTTCATATTTTGCTATTGATACAGTAGGATTTTCAAAAAAGCTTCCACAAGTACCATATTCTTTAACAGACGGAAGTCTTTTAGATCTTTGTTTAATTATAGCTTGCATTACATCTTGTATACTGTAAGGTTCTTTTGCAAAACTATCCAATTCTTCTTTAATAGATCCATATCTTCCTGATCTTTCGTTATAACTAAGCTCAAAATTTTTGCTATGTTTTTTTAATCTAAATATAGATGATACGATGATATATCTATTCTTCCAGTTATCTTTGAAATTACTTCCTCTATATCTATATCCACATTCCTCAGATTTAAAATTGACTATGTTTTTCTTTTTTGTATCTATAGCTTGTATAGATATTAAGGTATCAATTACACTCTGTCCGTATGCAGCTATATTTTGAGCAACAGCTCCTCCAACAGTTCCTGGTATCATAACCATATTTTCTATGCCTGCATAGTCATTTGATACACACCATTTAACGAATTTGTCCCAGTTTTCTCCACTTGATACTTTTATATCAATCTCGTCAACACTTTCTCTTACTATTTCTTTACCTTTGAAATTTGGTTTAATGATTAGTCCATCCCAATCATTAACAAAAAGTGTATTACTACCATCGCCTAGTAACAAGATCTTTTCATTAGTATATTTATTTAGAATATTAATTCCCTTCTCTACTGTATTTATTGTCTCAAAATATTTTGATTTAGAATCAGTACAAAATGTATTGTATTTTTTTAGTGAATACATATCTGATTAATATATCATATAGTTACGAGAAATAGAAAAAGGAAAGAAAAAAAAAGGAAGGAGCACCAAATTACACCTTCCAAGGTCAGGGACAAGTGCCTTACAGCACTATGATTTAGACCTAAAAAGTAATATAAGAAATGCTTTCGCAAATCAAAAACTTAATAGGCGTAAGTAACCGAAGTTACAAACTATGATCATAATCCCCAGTAGAATCAAAATAGATAATTGGCTCTATTAAGACTCAGTCGTCTCGAAGACTAACCGGTAGGACCATAATCTCCTAACTGTTTTCAGTTTAGTCAAAAAATAATATCTTGTCAATAACTTTTCTTAGAATATTTATTATAGGTCGACTACTTCAGCAAATCACTTATAGAAATGCCTTTATATATATGATAAATAACTTCTGCTATATATCCAGCAACTGAAAGCTCACAAAACCATTTATTCTCTCTTAAAAACTTTTTACTATGAAATGTTGCATTTGTACCTATCACGCATTTCAATTTACCTTGATCATACAAATTAGAAAAATTCTCAATAGAATTTCCATTGAGCAAAGCTAATGAACAAACTGCATAAACATTTCTTGCACCCATTTCATTCGCTTTTTCTACAGCTTTTATCAAAGTCCCACCTGTATCTATCATATCATCTACAATATACACATCTTTGCCATTAAGATTACCCATGATGTTTATGCTTTCAACACAATTGGCTTTATGATAGTTTCTTTCTTTATATGTAAAAGCAATATCTGTATGAAGAGATTGTGCATAATAATTAGCTCTTTTAGCTCCTCCTAAATCTGTTGGCATAATTATAGTATTATCAATATCTTTAATATTTTTTTCCAAGTATGGAATTAAAATATGTCCTCCTCGCAGGTTATCAATTTTGGCTCTTCGGAAAAAACCTTGTATAGCAGAATTATGTAAATCAAGAGTAACAATATGATCTGCCCCCATCTCTCCTTCCAGCTCCCAAGCAACTCTTGCGGCTGATATACCTTCCCTTCCATCCTGCTTATCTTGTCTAGCATACGGATACGAAGGTAAAATTAAAGTAATTCTTTGTGCATCACATCTTCTGCAAGCATCAATAGTTGTGTAGAGAGATCGTAAATTTTCATCAACTGACATCCCTTCCGAATGATTCTCTACATCTTGTACGATATACACATCTCTTCCTCTAATGCTTCTATCTATAACATTCTTTATTTCAGTATTTGCAAAAACAGTTTGAGTAGATTGTATTAATTCAATGCCATTTTTAGTCTTTTGGGAAAGCTCTTTTACTATTTCTTTGGCTAGTGATTTGCCAGACGAACAAGTTAGTAGTGATAGCATAGTTAAATATATCATACCTATGATTAAAGCTCCAACCTTTTGAGCTTAGCTTGAACAGATATACAGTTTTAGAAAGAGTTATTAGTGTTTTTTTCATAATAATTTAATATACTAGAGGCTAATCTCAGAAATTAGCTTATTAAACTTTTAACTTATAGTATGTTAAAAACTTATTAAATAATACTAATAAATTCTTATGTAGATAAGGTATTCTGCTAAGCTAAGCTTAAGGTTAAATGATATAATGAGGTGTATATGGATAATAAGATTGAATTAAAGAAATATTTTAGTGATAGAAACATTGAGGCTGTAGCATTTGATGTTGATAATACATTGTTTTCAACAAATGAATACTATACAGAAGCGGTAATAAATTTAGGATTAAAACTATCAAAGTATCTTCAAACAGATAAATCTTCTTTAGATATATCAAAAGAATTGTTAGAAGGAGTATCTAGGTTATATGAAAATGGTAGATACAGACCTAAATTAATAGAAGATATTTGTTTAGAGGCAATATCTATTAAATTTGTAAATCCGGTTCCAGCTGAAATTTTAGATTTTGTAAAGAATGAATTTAAAAATTTCTATATGATTTCCCCTGCCCTATATGATTCTTCGATTTCAGTTTTGAGAGCTATCACATCTTTAGGTCTTAAGATTGTTCTACATTCTCATGCTCAAGAGGAATGGACGAAGATAAAGGTATCTCTTTTAGAAAATGAATTACATGAGAATATCCCCTATCTTGCTACGGATATTTCTAGTGAGAAGAATTTTGAAAGTTGGATAGATGCCTCTAATTTAATTAATATTAATATTAAAAACATACTTGTAGTGGGAGATAATTTGTATTCAGATATTTTTCCTGCTATGGAAGCTGGGTGTGAGTATGTAGTTTGGTTGAATAACAGAAAAGAAGATATACCTAGTAAGAAGAGTGCAAATATGGTGATAATTCATGACATTTCGGAAATTTTATCTTTAAATAAGTTATAGAAGGTTTTTATTAAAACATTACTTAGTTATGCTACAATATATATATTTAAATTATTATATTTAATAATATGGTAGGATATGTAGATAATATTGAGAATCAGACTGAAGAAAATAGCAATTTTAGAAAAGTTTTGTATACAGGTTCTCATATGCAGTTAGTTTTAATGTCTCTAAAACCTAATGAAGATATTGGATCTGAAGTGCATGATACTGTTGATCAGTTTTTTAGATTTGAAAAAGGAGAAGGTAAAGTCATTATGAATGGTGAGGAACATCTTGTTAGCGATGGTTTTGTAGTTATAGTCCCTGCAGGTACAACTCATAATATAATTAATACATCTTCAGAAAAAGAATTAAAGCTTTATACAATTTATGCTCCAGCAAATCATCCAGAAGGTACAATTCATGCTACCAAGGAAGAGGCTATGGCTGCTGAAAAAGAGCATCATATGTAGTATTGGTTTTTAAAACAATTAAAGAAAATTGACATTTTACTAAATATAGATATTATTAAAATAATAATATTAGCGAGGGTATATTATGGCTAAACCTACTAAATATGCTGTTTTGATATCTGTAGCTTGCACTATTCTTGCAATAATTGGTGTTGCAATTGGATTGTTAAAAGGTAACCCATTAGTGATAATTTTCTTTCTTCTTCCGACAGTAGTATATGAAGTTTACAGAACTGAGGGTAACTCAACTAAAACGTCTTCAGTTATATTGCTATTGATTTTGATAGGAGAAATAATAGTTTTATTGTTTAATGTTAATTTTAATGTTGCTGAATTTTTAGATACAACAGAAAAAGTAGTTGGAGGATATATTGTTCCTTTAGGTGATATTAAGATAGTTGGTCCTTCTCTTATGGCTGTGCTTTCTATTATACTTTTTGTAAAGACATATGGAATATATACACGATGGTTAGCAGTAGTTATATTCATAGCGTCGTTTGCCATTATATATTGTATAGATCCATTAATATTTAAAGATTTATTTAAATATGCAGTAAAGGAAGGTATGAATAATATTTAGATAATTCAATCTCTTTGTAATTTAGTATTGTATGGTAAATCAATTAGTGGATAGTCTCATAGTAATAATTCTGTAGTATTGATATAATGAATAGTTGTTTTGAATGTCATTAAAAATAGAAGGAGGAAAAGGAAAATATAAAATAAATATTTAACTAGTAGATATTTTTTTCTAATAAATGGAGATAAGGAGGAGAAATGAATTTTCTTTACTTCGTTCTTGTTAATTCCTTAAACATAATTTTCTTTTCTTCTGTGTTTATAGGAATTATACTGTCCATATTTTGTTCCATTTGGGACAAAAATAATTAATGATATCAAAATAGGAAGGGTAGATTCCAAAGATCTTTTTAAAAGATTTATCTACCCTTCCATGTAACTTTCCATTAGTAATACATATTTGTATATATTATATATATGGTATATTTATGTTATCAATTCAATTAAATATATATCGATTATGATTGAAAAAAAGAAATATTCTCTAGCTTTGGGAGGAGGAGGAGCTAAAGGATTTGCTCATATTGGTGTATTGAAAGCTTTAGAAGAACTTAACATAGAGATTACACATATTGGTGGTACTAGTGTAGGATCTTTAATAGGATGTATGTATTGTTTGTGGAAAGATATATCAAGAATTGAAAGAATAGCTATGGAATTGGATGGAGAAGAGTTGAAGAATTTAGCAACAGAATATATTAAATTTAACAAGAAAACAGAAGTAAAAGACCCAGTACTTTACATCATAGATAAATATATTGGAAATTCTACATTTGAAGACTGTATATTACCTTTCGTTGTTGTTACTATAGATTTAAATACAGGAGAAAAAGTTTTTCATACATCTGGATCTTTGAAGCATGTAATACGAGCTAGTTGTTCAGTACCTTTCCTCTTTGGCTCTCATGAATATGATAGTATGAATCTTGTTGATGGAGGTTTTGCAGATAGTGTACCTACTGAAGCAGTAAGGAGTATTGGTGGAGAAAATATTATTGGTGTTCAATTGGAATCATATCTACCAAGAAAGTATGAGAAGAAAACATTTTCTAATATTCAATCTCAGGCATATCAAAGTTTTATTTACAATGTAGCTAAAGAAGATATGTATTTAGCAGATAAAAAAATTGAGTTTAATTTAGAAAGATATACTGTATCTGAACTTATTGAAAAGAGAAAAATGATTATAGATGTAGGTTATCAAGAAACTATGAGAGTTATGAAATCTTAAAGAGGGTATATTTGTATGAATTGAATCTAAACATACCCTCTTATGGGAAAGTTATATATATTGTTAATGAATCTTCTTGCCGTTTGTATCGCTTGTAGGCTTTTGTTTCTTTTTTTCTATAATTTTTTTATCCTTTTTAGTAGCCATATAGATACAATTCTCCCTTCTTTGATAGTTTTGTAAATGAAAAAGATTTTTCTTTCTACTCTATTCTTGTATATATATCTTTACTAATAGGTTCTTTAATGTATAACTTTCTCTAAATTAGAATAATATTATTATATTAGTATCATTTTAGCTTATCAATAGAAAAATATATATCTTTAAAAAAAACATATAGATTTAAAAAAATAATGGACTACACAGTGTAGCCCATTACCAAATACCTATTTATATAGATTTATTTGTTTCTTATAGCTGCTTGAGCTGCCGCTAACCTTGCTATTGGTACTCTGTATGGTGAGCAACTAACTAAATTCATACCGATTAAATGACAGAACTCTATAGATTTAGGATCACCACCATGCTCTCCACAAATTCCTACCTCTACATTTTTTCTTACAGACTTAGCTTTCTGTAATGCTTCCTTCATTAACCCTCCTACTCCATTTCTATCAATAGTCTGGAATGGATCTTCAGCTAATATTCCATTCTCCATATATTTAGTAATGAATTTGCCTGCATCATCTCTAGAAAATCCAAATGTAGTTTGAGTTAAATCATTAGTACCAAAAGAGAAGAATTCAGCATATTCAGCTAATTCATCTGCTACGACACATGCTCTTGGTAGTTCTAACATAGCTCCTATTTTGTAATTAACTTTTGTTTTAGATTCTTTCAAACATTTCTCTGCAGTATCTACGATTACATTCTTAAGATATTCCATCTCTTTAGATTGACTTACCAATGGAACTTCTATCTCAGGTAATACTGTTAATCCTTCTTTAGTTACAACTATGGCTGCATACATAATAGCTCTTACCTGCATTTCAGAAATCTCAGGATATACCATTCCTAGTCTACAACCTCTAAAACCTAGCATAGGATTAAATTCTGCTAATGATTCTCTCTTTTTGTAAAGATCATCATATTCAACACCCATCTCTATGGCTATAGCTCTTAATTCATTATCATCATGAGGTAAGAATTCATGTAAAGGAGGATCTAATAACCTTACTGTAACAGGAAGACCTTGCATTTCTCTAAATATTCTTTCAAAATCTTCTTGCTGCATTTTCTCAATCTTTGCTAAAGCTTTAACTCTTTGCTCCTTTGTATCTGAAAGAATCATCTGTCTCATTGCAAAAATTCTCTCTTCTTTGAAGAACATATGCTCCGTTCTTACTAAACCAATACCCTCTGCACCAAATTCTCTTGCTGTCTTTACATCTTTAGGTGTATCAGCATTAGTTCTAATTTTTAACTTTCTAAATTTATCTGCCCATGACATTAACTCTGCAAAGTCTCCCGATATTGATGGCTCTACTGTTTCTACTTTATCCATATATACAGATCCATTACTACCATCTAATGTAATCCAATCTCCTTCTTTCAATATATCTCCATTCTCAAGTTTAACTATCTTAACATCTTCATTTATGGATATATTGTTACAACCTGCTACACAACATCTACCCATACCTCTTGCAACAACAGCTGCATGACTTGTCATACCTCCTCTTGCTGTTAAAATACCTTGTGCTACATTCATTCCTTCTATATCTTCAGGAGATGTCTCTAATCTAACAAGTATTACTTTCTTACCATCTTTACTCCATTCCATAGCATCTTCTGCATTAAACACAATTTGACCACTTCCTGCTCCTGGAGAAGCTGGTAATCCTTTAGCTATTTCTTTCTTTTCAGCTTTAGGATTAATCATTGGATGAAGTAATTGATCAAGTGACAATGGGTCTACTCTTAATATAGCTTCCTCTTTCGTTAACATCTTTTCTTTAACCATTTCTACTGCTATTCTAACTGCTGCCTGACCTGTTCTCTTTCCTGCTCTAGATTGAAGAATGAAAAGTTTTCCATTCTCAATTGTGAATTCAATATCCATCATATCTTTGTAATGGCTTTCTAAAAGATCGAAAATATCAGTTAATTCTTTATATGTCTTTGGAAGAGAAGAGGCCATATCTTCTAAGTGATTAGGTGTTCTAATTCCTGCTACAACATCTTCTCCTTGTGCTTTCATCAAATATTCACCATAGTATTTTCTTTCTCCAGTTGATGGGTTTCTAGTAAATGCTACACCTGTACCTGAATCATCACCTAAGTTACCAAATACCATAGATTGAATATTTACTGCTGTGCCAATAACCTCTGCTGAGATTTTGTTAATTCTTCGGTATGATATAGCTCTAGGATTATTCCATGACTTAAGTACTGCATCTATTCCTCCTTTTAATTGCTTCATTGGATCATTTGGAAATTCTTCCCCTATTTCCTTTTTATACAATGTCTTATATCTCTTAACAGTATCCTTTAAATCATCAACATTTAAATCTATATCATTTTTAATATTACTTTTCTCTTTAACAATATCTAATTCCTTTTCAAATTTACTATGCTCAATACTCATAACAACATTCCCATACATTTGTATGAATCTTCTGTATGAATCCCATGCAAATCTCTCATCTCCACTTTTTTCGATCAATCCTTCTAATGTATCTTCATTCAATCCTAAGTTTAGTACTGTATCCATCATTCCTGGCATTGATACAGCAGCACCAGATCTAACTGATACTAGCAATGGATTTTTTTTGTCTCCAAACTTTTTACCCGTTTTTTCTTCTAAATCCTTTAAATTATTTTTAATCTCATCCATTAAACCATCAGGATACTTCTCTTCATTCTTGTAAAAATGATCGCAAGCATCTATGGATATGATGAAACCTGGAGGTACAGGAATACCTAATTTTGTCATCTCTGCCAAGGAAGCTCCTTTACCACCTAAGACAAATTTGAGATTCTTTACATCAGGGATTTCTGTCTTCTCTTTTGAAAAGAAATACACGTATTTTTTAGACATATTTTTTATATGAATTATTTTATTTACAAGTATTGTCGTCGGCTATGAGTTTAGAAGATGAAGCACAAAATATCAAGTACTATGTTCAAAATTTAAGACAAAAGAAAAAATATATATGATATACTTCTTCCACTTGTAATATTTTTTAATTATGGTTTATGGATTCTTTATCTTCTTTAATATTTACATTAATTATTGGATTATTTCTTTTAGTAGGTACAGCTATTGTATTTGTATTTAAAAATACTGAAAGAATAATTACATTCTCTATATCAATGGCTTTAGGAGTTATGAGTTCATTGATTCTTTTTGAATTAATACCTGTAGCATATTCATCTATAAATGAAAAATATACTCGTTTTTGGACTGTTACAATTATCCTAATTTCTTCTTTAGCAGGATTGTTTGTTTTAAGATTTCTAGATGAAAAAATACCAGCTCATGAAGAAAGTAAAGAAAAAGATACTCATTACTATCATATTGGTTTAGTCTCTTCTATAGCTTTGATGTTGCATAATGTTATTGAAGGTATGGCTATATATAGCTCAGCTATTTCTGGAATGTATTTAGGTATTTTGGTTGGCATAGGGGTTGCTTTGCATAATATTCCAATGGGTATGGAAATTAGTTCAATGTTTTACAAATATTTCAAAAACAAATTTAAAACAATTTTAGCTTTAGTATTAGTCTCTTTGTCTACTATGGTTGGTGGATTGATAATGGTTGTTTTCAAAAAAGAGTTTTTAAGTGAATTTACTATTGGCATTTTTCTTTGTCTAAATATTGGTATGTTGATGTATATTTTGATATTTGAGCTTCTTCCTCATGTTGTTAAATCAAAAGACAAAAGAATCATATCTATTGGTTTATGTTTAGGATTAATTACTTTCATAATTAGTTTGTTAATGGAAAGCTTTATTGATTAATATACAAGAAGTATAAATGTATATCTTCTGATATAATGGTAGGAATAAATTATTATCATTTTTATTTCAGTGAAGCTATCAATAGTTATACCTGCTTACAATGAAGAAAAAAGAATTGGGAAAACACTTCCTACAGTAATAGATTATGTAAAAAGTTTAAAGAAAAGAAATATTGAAACTGAAATAATAGTAGTTAATGATGGATCAAGTGATGATACATATAATGTATTGAGAAGATATTCTAATGATGTAGAAATTGTAAGCTATACTCCTAATCATGGTAAGGGATATGCATTAAGAGAAGGTGTTAAACGATCTAAAGGAGAATATGTATATATAGCGGATGCTGATTTCTCTACTCCAATAGAATATGTTGATAGATTTTTGGAGAATATTGAAGGGTATAATTGTGTTATTGGTTCTAGAGCTATAGATGAAGATGTTGTAAAAGTATCTTTCGTAAGAAAAATCTTTGGAAATATGAGTAATCTATTAATTAGAATAATATTAGGATTGAAATTTAAAGATACACAATGTGGATTCAAGATGTTTGATAATGAATCTAAAAAATATTTTTTAGATTGTAAAAATGAAAGATGGGGATATGATTTTGAATTTCTTTACCTTTTGCAAAAGAAAGGATTGAAGACTATGGAAATGTCTGTAGAATGGGAAGCTGTTGGAGAAAGTCATGTTAAACCATTGCACTATTTTAAAACGTTTCAAGAACTTCTTAATGTTAGAAGAATACACGGCTAGTGAAAAAGATATTTAGTATACTAAAAAACAAGTGGTTTGTTCTGACCATAATCATATTGGTAGGTCTTTGCTTAAGGCTTTCTGAACTAAATGATACTAGCTTTTGGTATGACGAAGGATTTACAGGAGATACTATTAAGTTAGGATGGAAAGAAATGTTTGATGTTATAGCTAGAGACAAGGTCCATCCTCCACTCTATTATGTATTCGTTAAGTTATGGTCATATATATTTGGATTTACACAAACAGGTATAAGGTCGTTTTCTGTATTTACAGGATTGTTAACGATATTATCATCTTTCTATTTAGGTAAAGAGATATTTGATAGAAAGAAATATCCAGTAACTGGTTTAATATTGGCTTTAGTGGTTTCCATATCTCCATTTTTTGTAACTTATTCTATTGAAGCTAGAGCATATTCTTTGATTGGATTAGTTACTGTTTTGTTATCTCTTTTTGTATTTAAATATATTAGTAAAGGTTTTGAAAAAAAATATTTAGTATTATCCATATTATTTGGATTAATACTTTGTTTTACTCATTATTTACAAATGATATTTGTTATTGGATTGGTTATTTCTTCTATTTTGTATGTGTATATATATTCTGAGAAAAGGACGAACAAGAAATTTCTTTGTATATTTATATTGGTATTTGTATTGGCTGTTATATTAGCTACTGTTTTTCCTTTTAGAGAGATATTATATTCTAAAGGGATAGTTTCTTCTTGGTGGATTCCTGATGTTAAGTTTACTGATATTTTTAGAATTAATTATTCATATTTGTTTGGAGTAGTTAGGTATATTCAAGGTGTTCCTCCAATGAGGGATATGAATGTACCTGTTCCTGAGTTAGTTATAGCTGGATGTATTTTCTTTGTACAGTTGATTGGTTTTGTATACTTGATCCTTTCAAAGAATATCGAGAGAGATGTTAAGAGATCTGTAGTATTTTTTGTTTCCTTGTGGAGTATTTCCTATTTTGGTTTTTTGTATTTAGGGTTGTTTGGTATCAATACTATTGTTGAAAGATATACGATAGCTTGTGGGATTATTCTTCTTCTATCTCATTTTATATTGTTGACTGTGTTATTAAAGAAAAGGTTTGTTATTATTCCATTGGTTATATATGTTATTGGTATATTGCTATTAAAGCCTATGGCTACATCTGTAGATTACAGAGATGTATCAGAGGAGATAAATAAGTTGGAGGGTGTAGAGAGAGTTATTTTTAAATATCCTGCTGATTATGTAGTTACTTCTTTCTATATGGAAAATGATATTGCTTATTATACTTATTCTTTTGAAGGAGAGTATGATTCTTGGGCTTTATTAACTGAAGATAAAGGTTTGAAGGAAGAGGAAATATCTAGTGGTGATGTATTTGTTGCTCAATCTTGGGAAAAAGATAATTATGTATCTAATGGCTATTATTTGATGTTTGATAGCGGTGATTTTATTCTTTTAGAGAAGATTTAAACTATATTACTTGTATGAGAGATTTGGTTGTTTATTTCTTCTATCTTTTTTATGAGTTCTAGATTATTATCGTTTTGTTTTAATGCCTGAAAAAACATAGAACTTAAAAATAGTTCCTTGTCTGAATTTTTTTCTTTTTCATTCAATGGTTTATTGCTAATAACTGCTGTTTCAAAATCAAATATAATTGTTTGTGTTAGTTGATTACTTATTATTCCAAAATTTCTAGTAAGAGCATCTCTGTGTTGTATCCCTAATTCGTTCAATCTTTCAATCAAATAAATACCTTTGTTTAACATATTTTTGTATTGATTCAAACTTTGAATTCTCAAACGTGAATATGGTATAAGGTAATTCTCTGTTTTTGTAATGTTGTAAATCGCTTCAGAGGTTTTAATACTGCATAAAAAGTTTAAGGAAGGGATTTGAGAATTTTTGCATATTTTATATGTATCTTCTTCTACTTTTGCTTTCTCGGAAGATTTTATTTTTTTTGCAAAAATTTCTATATCTTGTTTTTCTTTCTTATCATTTTCTGTGGTGAGTACTAATTGGGATACATTTTGCTGGTTTTCGCCTATTATATATATACCCTTATTTTTTCCCGGATCAAATTCTTTGAATTCTACAACTTTACTACCACTTTCAGTGAAAATATTGTTATTTTTTACTTCAGTGTTTAAATCGCTTAACAAAGATGATTCTAGAATATTCTGTTCGGGATTTTCTATGCTCATAAAAGTATGATTATTTGAGAAGTATCTATTGATACTATTAAAATATCTTCTACTTGTAGATTTTCTTTATTCAAAGTTTGTACTAAATCATGATTATTTCTTTTTATTTCTTCAACAGATTCTTTAACTTTGACTACAATACCAGAGTATTTGATAAGGTTATTTTTTTCTATTTCAATATCAAATATACTTAATGGAATAGAATCAGGAGGTATATTTATGTAGATTTCAGAGTTTGATATTTGTTGAGGTAGTTTGGATATTGAGTCCGGGAGAAATAAATTATTTTTTTGAAAAGCTTCTGGGATTTTAATAAATCTTTCTTCCCCTTCATTCCGTATGGATATTATTTCTTCGTATCCAGCTTTAGCCAAAGAGTCAGATACTATATGTGTAGAACCTTGTTCCAAATTAGCTCTTTCCATACTTAATGATATAACGAAAAAACAAAAAAGTCTAAACATATTAAATGAACAATTGATATGTACATTATATATATTTAATGATACAATATACCTTCGTTTAATGTAGATCTTACGAAATTAAGCACCTTTACGGTTTAAATTTTATTTTCGGTTTTCTATATATAACTGAAAATAAAATAAATAAGTACAACCGTGAATAATTATCACTCAAATAATGGCGGATATCGCCAAAATAGATATTCTAATTCTCCTCGTAGAAGAAGAAAATTTGGATATAATCAAAATGTAATAAGTATAGATAAGCTAATTGCTAAGGCAATAGATAGTGAGCCAGTAAATATGTTTGTAGATGACTATAACTACTCTCAGTTTGATATCACACAAATTCTTAAAAAGAATATCTATGATAAAGGATATAGTAATCCTACTAAGATACAATATCAGGCTATACCTTTGATTATTGAAGGTAAGGATATTTTAGGTCTTGCAAGTACAGGATCTGGTAAGACTGCTGCATTTTTAATACCTTTGATTAACAAAATTAGTAAAGATGCAGATAACAAAATATTAATATTAGAACCAACTAGAGAATTAGCATCTCAAGTACAAGATGAATTTAGACAATTAGCTACTAATACAGGTCTTAAGAGTGTATTAATTATAGGTGGAAGTAGTATTCGAACACAGATAGGTATATTGAGAAGAGATCCAGAGTTTGTCATAGCTACACCGGGTAGATTGAAAGATCTATCAGAAAGAGGTGCTATTGATCTTTCAATAATCAATAATGTAGTACTTGATGAAGTAGATAGGATGTTAGATATGGGCTTTGTTGATGATATTAAATTAATAATAGACAAGCTAGATGAAAATAGACAATCTCTTTTCTTTTCGGCCACTATGAATAGAAAGTCAGAAGAGATAGCTAATACATTACTTCATGATCCTGTTAAGATAGAAGTTGAGAAACAAGCTCCAGGTAAGAATGTAGATCAGGATGTTGTTAGGTTAGAGAAAGGCGAAACTAAGTATGATGTTTTGCTTAAGCTTCTGAAACAAGAAGAGTTAAAAAAGGTATTAGTGTTTACTTCTACTAAAAGAAGTGCTGATAAGCTTTGTGATAAATTATATGATGATAAAATTTTTGTTGAAGCTTTGCATGGTGATAAAAGACAAAGTCAGAGAATGAAAATTATTAATGATTTCAAACAAGGTAGAGTTAATATTTTAATAGCTACAGATGTTGCTTCTAGAGGTTTAGATGTTAATAATATTACTCATGTTATTAATTTTGATATGCCACAAACATATGAAGATTATATTCATCGTATAGGTAGAACAGGAAG
>CAZJBF010000011.1:0-7003 GCA_964544555.1 uncultured Candidatus Saccharibacteria bacterium
GCTCTAACCAGCTGAGCTAATTGCCCACAACTCAACATATTCTATATGTTATTGCCCTATTTTTCAACAACATTATAGTTGATAAAATCAATACTATCTAAAATCTTCTTCTCATCTAGAGATGTATACATCTCAGTAATAATATCAGGACTACAATCCAAAGGCTCAATGAAAATGTTAACAGTATCCTTATCCAATTCAATTGGTACAAATATGGATGCAAAATCATCAGATTCTATAAAATATACTCTTTGTAATCCTTCTCTAGGCAAAGAAACTTTATTAATCTGCATATAATCACAAAGTGCTGAAAATTTCTCGAAATCTCTAACAACAACAGACCTAATACGTGGCAAGTTAAAATCCCAAGATTTATTCAATGTAAGCTCAGTAATATAATTATCAATATCTCTTATGCTAATATCTTTTAACTGCTCATCAACAAAATCATTATCCCTACTCCTATTCATAATATCTTCAATATTCTCTTTAATGAATAACAAAGAACTATCCTTATATTCTTCATTTATTGGATCACTAAAAGTCATACTATTTCCTCTTATTAATAATTTTATCTATTAATCCATACTCCTTAGCCTCCTTAGCTGTAAAATACTTATCCCTATCAGCATCCTTCTCTATCTGTTTAACAGACTGACCAGAACTATCAGACAACATCTTGTAAAGAAGCTCTCTAGTCTTCAAAATCTCTGTAGCCTCTATAGCTATATCACTAGCTTGACCCTCTACTCCTCCCAAAGGTTGATGAATATGAATCTTACTATTAGGGAGAGCATACCTCTTCCCTTTCGTACCATTAACTAAAAGAATCGAACCCATAGATGCAGCTAACCCTATTGCTATGGTAGAAACATCGCATT
Organism: uncultured Candidatus Saccharibacteria bacterium; assembly: GCA_964544555.1. Lineage (GTDB taxonomy): Bacteria > Patescibacteriota > Dojkabacteria > SC72 > SC72 > UBA5232. The sequence goes on from CAZJBF010000011.1 coordinate 882, forward strand.
TTATATAGTTCATAGTATCAACTATAGCCATACCAGCTGTAATCTGTCCTCCTTGAGAATTAATAAACATCTGAATATCACCATCAGGGTTCTCTTTCTCCAAAAAAAGCAACTGTGCAACAACTGTATTAGCCATATTAGTTTCAATAACTCCACTAACAAAGACAATTCTATCCTTAAGTAACCTAGAATAAATATCATATGCTCTTTCACCACCTCTCTCCTTCTCAATAACTGTTGGTATCAATACCATATATGTTAATATATAAAATATTATTTACCCAAAACTTCTTTAGAGAAAGCTTTAAATGCTCTATCCTTCTCCTCAATCCTTCTAACATACTCTTTCCATTCCTCATTCTCAAAAATACTTTTATCTGTACCTTCTGGAATACCTTTCTTAATCTCTTCTATCTTCTTACTCAAATCCTCATCTGTAACTTTAATACCCTTCTCCTTACTATACAATCTCAAAAACACATCACTCTCCAAAGCTTCTTTAGAATCTTTCAACCACAACTCCCTCATCTTCTCCATAGTAATATCATTTGCTTTCAAAAAATCTTCAATCTTAATATTCCTATGTCCCATATCATGCTCAAAAGAATGCTCTCTCTCTAGTGCCTCATATTCGATAGCTGGTTGTGGAATCTCAATATGACTAAGTTCAATAGCCTGTTTAAAAGCACTATCCTCTTGCTCATGCTCTAGCATATGCTCCTTCTGTTTCTTCAAAGTATCTTTTACAAATTCCTTAAAGCTTTTCAAATCAGTAGCGGTATCAACCTTCAATGACTTGATTATCTCCTTTGCCCATTCCTCATTAATCTCTTTCTCTTTAGTCTTGTTATTCTTGAAAATATTCTGCATTGCTTCCTCTACCTCTTTCTCTGTTACCTTAGCTTCCTCTTTCTCAACCTTAATCTTTTTCAAATCACCAATCTTAAACTCTGGCATAACTGTAATATCTATTGTAAAAACAAGATCTTCATCTTTCTCTAAATTAGGCAATTCTTTGTAATCAAGAGAAGCTATGGGAGTGATGTTCTCTTTCTGCAATGCTGTAGAAACATAGTATGGAACTATTTTCTCAAAAGCCTGTATCTTCAATGATCCTCCTATTTCTTTCTCTACCAAACTCTCAGGAACTTTACCTTTTCTAAAACCTTTAAGATTAGTATTCTTTAACTCCTCTTGAAGTAAATCAGTATAGCTTTTTCGAAAATCATCTTTAGGTATTGTAATTTTTAATTCTACAGTACTTTTATCTATATTTTTTCTCTCGTAAAAATTTTCCATTAGTATATATAGTATGTTTAAATAGTGCCGAAAGTCTACACTTTTTTGTAAAGTTTGTCTAGCTTAGCAACGATAACCAATCTCTTTTGGGATGTCCAAAGAGGAGTGCAAGTTATTAAGGTCAATCTGTAATCATCCGTATCTTGAATTACAGATGTATCATTAGGTTCTACTTCTTTTTTCTCTACTACAATGTAATTATATTCACCTTCATCATTGATGATTTGAATCTTGTCACCTATACCTACTTTGTCTAAGTTGTAGAAGGTATCCTTCTTAGGTGGCATATTCATAAAACGATGCCCTATTATTACAACATTACCTTTTTTACCAGGATTTTTAGAGAGAGGAAAATGCCAAAATCCTTTATCCATAGTAGATGATGTTTCTCCTTGAAATATTTTTCCACTAATATCTAGAGTAGATATATTTAATACTGTATTTAATTCTTCTATATCTTTTCTATCTATTTTAATTTCAGCATTAGCAATAGATTCTTCTATTGTAGATGCTCCTAGTATTTCTGTAGCATATGTATCTTTGCTAGGAGAAAGAGATGTTAGTATATTTACAGTTTCTTTTTTAACTATATTGTATATATTTAAAGATTCGATCTTAATTATTAGATCATCATATATTGGGTATATTAAAAAGAAGATAGCAGGACTTAGTACCAATAGTAAAAGAAAAAGAGTAATTGTAATTTTAATAAATTTTTTCATATAGTGTTTATATATTCTACTAAATTTACGAAGAGGTTGCATTATTCTCCGAATTATATTATCCTAAATGAGAGAACATATAAATTTTAATATAGGCTTAAGGTGGCAAAGAAAAAGAAATATGTATCGAATAAAACTGCTTCAGAAGATACAATGGTTTCAAAAGTTGAAATAAAGAAACCGCAGGATCAAGATAAAGTATCAAGATTAGTTGGTACTATATTCATCATACTAGGTTTTTTGTTTGTAGGATATGGTATATATTCATTTGTCAAATACAGCAAAACTCCTGTGCTTGATGAGTCTTTACAAGCACCATTTCTTTCAGGTACAGATGAATTGGTTAATGAAGACAATATAGTAATCAAAGGAATAGCTACAGACTATACCGAAGTATTTGTATATGTCGATGGTAATGAGGTTGGTAGAACTGATGTTAAAGATGACGATAGCTTTGAATATACATATACTACAGCAGGAGAAGGTAATTATTCAGTTACTGTTGCTGGCGTTAAGGGTTTTCCAAAGAGATATATATCTCCTCTTTCAGATGCTAGAGTGATAGTGGTTGATAAAACTCAGCCAGAATTAGCAAGTATCTTGTATTCACCTGAAGTAGGCACTGAAACATTCTCAATGACAGGAGAAGTAGAATCAGGATGTAAAATATTACTAAAAAGAGGTACAGCTTCCTACTCTTCTGACTGTGGAGAAGATGGTAAATTTTCATTAACAGGAATAGCTCTTGATGAAGGACCAAATGTATTTACAATGGTAATTGAGGATAAAGCTGGAAATGTTAAGACAGTTGATGATAAAGTGAGAGTTACATATTCAGCAGATAGTGATGTCAATGGAGATGCAGTTACAGACGTTAATGGCGATGGTATAACGGATGAGAGCCTTCCAGTTGCAGCAGGAGATTTGAATACTGCTTTAGGGATTTTGTCAGACAATAATCTGATGATGATATTTGGAATTATATCAATCTCTATGTTTGTATTAAGTTCAGGAGTAGTTGTTTTGAAAAGAAACGGCAAAAAAGAATAGGTAAAATATCAATATGCTATTTAAAAGAGGGAGATAAATCTCCCTCTTTTGTTAATATAATGATTTACTTTAAAATAAATAATCATAAAGCTAATGCTTTGTTGTTAAATTTGATATAATCAATTTATGCCAAATATATATTCTGTAAATGAAGGTAACAGAGAAAAACAATCTAGAGTAGTAACTGTAGATTTGTCTCCAAGATTAATATTCTTAATAGTACTTGGTCTATGCATAGTGTTTTTTGGAAACCAACTACTAACTATATTAATGTTTCTAATGTTAGGTTTTATCTTCATGTCTACATCCCTACCACTAGTTCACTGGTTTATGAAGAAAGGCTGTTCTAGAGCATGGTCTGTATTCATAACATATACGATATTGGTATTAGTCCTCTCCTCTATCTTTTCAGCAGTTGTAATACCATTTGTAGGACAATTAGATGATTTAGTTGCAATAATTCCTACTTGGATTAGTGAAGGACTCTCTAAATTAAAAGATGTATCAATAGCAGGATATTCATTAGAACTATCTTCAGTAGAAACATATATAACTGATTTAATAAAGAGCTTACCAACCTTTGATAATTTCAAAAATATTACATCCGTTCTTACAAACTTCTTTAGCTCATTTAGCATAGTTGTTACCGCTGTAATATTCTCAATATACCTTATCTTAGAACACGATTCATTACTAGATATAGTTTTAATTAGAATCACATCAGATCAAAAAAGAGAAAGAGTAAAGAAATTAGTAATAGATGTTGAAAGCAAATTAGGAAGTTGGGTACTAGGACAAGGTATTGTTAGTTTACTGGCAACATTATATACAGCAATAATACTAACTATACTGAAGATTCAATTTGCGATACCGTTAGCAGTATTTGTAGGATTGATGGGCCTAATCCCAAACATCGGTGCAACATTAGCTGGCTTTGCAATTTCTCTAGTTACATTGATTGTAGGTGGTCCAGTAAAAGCGATTGTTGTTTTAGCTCTATTCCTCTTCTATCAACCTATTGAGAATAGTATTATTTCTCCTAAAGTTATGGGAAATGCCGTTGGTCTTAAACCAGTTATCGTAATGCTAGGTGTTATAGCAATGATTATTCTAATAGGTCCTTTTGGAGGATTAATAGCTGTTCCTTTGATTGTTGTTCTAAAAATAATCTACGAATTCTATATAGACTTGCAAAAAATAAAAGCTAAAGGTATCGTTTAGAATATATTTGATATAAATTTTGTACTGCCCTGTATAAATGAATACTGAAGAAGCAAAAAAGAATAAAGTTTTCTTTTTTGAAGATTACTCGTCCAAAGATTTGAATGAAAACAAAATAGGTAGAAAAGGATACAGTCTTTTTAAATTAAAAGATATGGATGTTCCTGTACCTGAATTCTTTGTCATATCTAGTGATGTATTTACCAAATTCTGTTTAGAATCACTCGATTCCAATCAAGAGAAACTTCTTAGCAGAGGTCGAAATCCTGAAAGAGAAGAAATTGAAAATATTCTTTTAAGAGGAAATTTTGATAGAGATACAGAAGAAGAAATACTTTCTGCATACACTAGGCTATCAGGATTTACTGAAGCTTGGGTATCTGTAAGATCTTCTGTAGTATTCCCAGATGGAAAAGAAGTATCCTTTAGTGGAATATTCTCTACTGAGTTGAATGTACGAAAATTCAACGAATTACTAAATTCTGTAAAAAGAATATATGCGTCAATGTTCACAGATGATGTAATAGCATATGCATCTAGAATGGGAATAGATATTGCAGATGTACGAATGGCTGTTGTAGTCCAACGAATGATACAATCAGAAGTATCTGGTGTGGTATTTACTGTAGATCCAATAACTCAAGACAATACAAAATTAAGTATAGAAGCTGTATATGGTTTAGGAGATGTAATCTCTTTAGGTGAATTAACTCCAGACTCATATCTTCTTGAGAAAAAAGATCTTTCAATATTGGAAAAACATATAGCTCCTCAGGAATGGATGAAAGTTAGAACTATGAAACCATCTGGTAGAAATAGCAAAAATATTGAAAAGATAAAAATATCAATGAATTGGAGTCATAGACAGAAACTTTCAGATAAAGATATGGAAGAAATATCAAAAATAGCTTTAGTGGTAGAGGATAGAACAAGAGAAATACAAAATATAGAATGGGTACTTTCAGGAGGAAGATTCTGGATTCTTCAAAACAAATCTTTGTATGAGCCAGTAAATGAAGAAAGAGTGATATATGCTGATGCAGATTCAAGTAGAAAAAATATTAGAGAATTAGTAATTGCATTTATGGAGAAATACAAGACTGAATATCAAATGGTCTCCTCTGCTATGGTAGAAGCTCAAAAAATAGTTGAAAAAAATAATGATGAGGTTAACAAGAAATTAGAAGAATTGATATACATTGCGAAGAAAGAATTAGATACAGAGTTGAATAAAAGTAAGACAGAAAAAGATGATTTTGTAGTATCAGGTATAGGAGCTAGCTTTGGAACAGCTGTTGGCAGAGTTCAAATAGTAGATAGTACAGTTAACAAAAAATTCTCCAGAAAAGATATATTGGTAATTAAAAACTATTCTACTGAAATGGAATCTATGATTCTTTCTTGTGGAGGAGTCATAATGGATACAGGAGGTCTTACAAGTGATACTGCAATACTTTGTAGAGAATTTAATATCCCTTTGGTAGTAGGAACTTCAAATGCCTCTACTCTACTTAAAAATGGAGACTATGTAAGAATGGATGGTAATTCTGGCACAGTATACAAAGAGAAAGATATCTTCCCTTCTGAAGATACTTCTGTACATCCAGTAGTAGAAGCATATAGTACAGGCGATGTTAAAAGTGTAGATCTTCTAGAGTGTGAAAAATTTGAGAAAAAAGCTGAAGAAGAAGTTTCACCCTCGAAGGATTTAACCCTTCCCCCTTCAGCTACGAAGGTCTTTTCTATGGCAAATATTGATAGCAAAAAGCTTTTCGATTATATAGGCAATTCTAATGGAATAGTATATGTTGATATGGATAGAATAATGAT
>CAZJBF010000011.1:7103-8161 GCA_964544555.1 uncultured Candidatus Saccharibacteria bacterium
CTGAAATGTTAAAGAGAATTGCTAGAATTGTTAGAAGAATTAGAAATGTATACAAGAAAAGAAATGTTTCTTTGGGAGTCCATTCTCCTATGAGTGATGATGTAATGAAAGAGTTTAAAAAACAGCTTGCTGGAGAGAAATTAAGGAGGACATCCTCTTTCAAGATTTATGCAATATTAGATAATCCTGCCGAGGTTATCCTTGCTGATGAGATAGTTAATACCAAGATTGATGGGTTAATAGTTAATATGCCAAGAATAGCTAAACAAATGCAAGGATTTAAGATGGATGAGAAAGATGCTAAGTATGATTTAGCTAGACATAGTGTTTTCAAAGTACTGGACAATGTATTAGAAGTTGTAAGATCTAAGGCTGAAAGAGTTATAGTTATAGTTGAGAATAGTAAGCCTTTACTTAAGTATTGTGTCCAGGCTGGTGTGTATGGTATTTCAGTATTCCCTGAAGATATACAGGAAGCTAGAAAAGTAGCATTTGAAGAGGAAAGCAAAATAATACTAGGAAAGTAAGAAGTGTTAGTGCTTGCATATGCACTAAAATCCTTTCCAGCTATATACTATTAATATCTTTTCATAATAATTTAACTTGTTATAGGTTCTAAATGCTTGACAAAATTTTCTTGTCAAGTCTTCTTGTCTCATAGTAAGTTAAAATATTATGAAATATTCAATATAGTCTTCACTGGTATTAGCTTTTAGTGCATATGCAAGCCTAGTCATGATATACTCCAGTATGGATGATACTCCGATGATGAAACAATATCTTGGATTTAAAAAACAATATCCAAATAAAATAGTACTTTTTAGAATGGGTGACTTCTTCGAAACATTTGGAGAAGATGCAAAAATATCTTCCAAAGTTCTGAATATTACTCTAACTAGAAGAGACAAAAAAAGTAACCCTACTCCATTGGCAGGATTTCCTCACAAAGCAATAGATCAGTATTTACCTAAATTCATTGAATCAGGCTACTGTGTTGTAGTTGTTGATCAATTGGAAGACCCTAAACTTGCAAAAGGTATAGTAAAAAGAGGTGTAAC
>CAZJBF010000011.1:8261-13127 GCA_964544555.1 uncultured Candidatus Saccharibacteria bacterium
TTGATCAATTGGAAGACCCTAAACTTGCAAAAGGTATAGTAAAAAGAGGTGTAACTAGAGTTGTAACACCTGGAACACTTGATGGCGATGAAGCTAGCTCTGTAAAAGATTCATATCTAGCAGCATTTCATTTTGAAAAGAAAAACATTCATGTATCACTATGTGATATCTCTACTGGCAAATTTTTCTTAATTTCTACTACAAATAGCAGGAATAATATAAATAATATTCTCTCTGCATACGATCCAACTGAAATATTGCTCATAGAAGGAAATACTGAAGAAAGCCTTGATAATATTCCAGTGCAATTCTTAGATAAAGGTCTAAGAAATATTGAATATTCATCTAGTATAGTTAAAGAATTTTTCAATCTAAAAAACATAGAATCTCTAGACCTTTCAAATAGTACTGAAGAAGTAATATCTGTCGCAATGATATTGAAATACATAAAGGATACACAGTTAATGGATCCTAAGCATATTCTTAAACCAAGAAAAGTATCATTAAATAGCACAATGAGTCTAGATAGATCAACAATTAGAAATCTAGAACTCATATCTAATTCATATACTGGTAATATTGAAAATTCCCTTTTCTACATTCTTAATAAAACAAATACGAGAATGGGTACTAGATTGCTCTACTCTTGGATTTTAAATCCATTAATTAGTAAAAAAGATATAGATAGTAGAGCTAATACTGTTGAAAAATTTTTTGAAAACAAAGATATTCTTGATACTGTGAGAGCAAATTTAGAAAGTATTAATGATATTGAAAGAATTGCTGGCAAGATAGGATTGAACAGAGCTACTCCAAGAGACATAAAAGGATTGCAAGTTTCCATTAGTAGTGCAATGGATATATTAAGTAAGTTGAAAAATGAATTAAATATTCAATATAAGGAAGTAGATTTTGAATTTTTCAACGAATTAGTTAACAAGATAGATAAAGTTATTACTGATGATCCTCCTTTGCAGTCTACTGAAGGTGGAATTATTAAGGATGGTTTTAACAAGGATGTCGATGAATTAAAATCTTTGTCTGGAGATAGTAAGAATTGGCTAAGAGAATTTGAGGAGAAAGAAAGAAGGGAAACAGGTATTTCATCGCTTAAAGTTAGTTACAATAGTGTGTTTGGATATTACATTGATGTTACGAAATCTCACCAATCTAAGGTCCCTGATCGGTATATACGAAAACAAACATTAGTAAATTCAGAGAGATATATTACTGAAGAATTGAAAGAGAAGGAGGATATTATCTTGAATGCGCATGATAATTTGTGTTCATTGGAATACAATTTGTTTAATGATTTTAGAGATTCGTTCATTCCTAATTTGGAGAAACTTCAATCCCTATCAAATATTGTTGCTAATATAGATGTGCTATCTAATTTCGCATATATAGCAATAAAGAATGATTATATAAGACCAAATATATATGAGATGGGTGAGAATGAAGGATTAATAAATATTGTAAAAGGTAGGCATCCAATAATAGAGTCTATTTCTAATGAAGAATTCATATCTAATGATACTCATTTGTCTTTTGTAGATTCAAATATGGCAATTCTTACTGGTCCTAATATGTCTGGAAAATCAACATACATTAGGCAGGTTGCAATCATAGTTCTAATGGCACAGATAGGATCTTTCATCCCTGCGTCAGAAGCTAATATATCAATAGTTGATAGAATATTCACAAGAGTTGGTGCAGCTGATGATTTAGTAAGAGGTAGAAGTACATTCATGGTAGAAATGGATGAGTCTGCAAATATTGTAAATAATGCAACCAAATATAGCCTAATTATACTTGATGAAGTTGGAAGAGGTACTAGTACATATGATGGAGTCAGTATAGCTTGGGCTTTAGCAGAGTATATAATAAATGATGTTAAGGCGAGAACTCTTTTTGCTACACACTATCATGAGCTATTAAAACTATCTGAAAAATATCCAGATTCAGTAAAAAATTTCAATGTACTAGTAGAAGAAGATATTGAAAAAGGTATTGTAATTTTTCTTAGAAAAATAGTAGAAGGAGGTACTGATAGAAGTTATGGTATATATGTTGCTAAAATGGCTGGATTGCCAGAAAAAGTTATTAAAAGAGCTAACGAAATACTAGAAAGTTTCGAACAAAAAAATATGTTCTCTTCTAAATCAAGTGTTCGTGAGGTAGTATTTTCTTCCAAAGAGAATATAAAGAAAGAAATTCAAAATGGTTTTCAGTATCCTCTGTTCTCTGCGAAAGAATCAGAAGTAGAAAGAGATATACAAAAGATAGATATAGATAATCTTACCCCTATTGAAGCATTAAACAAGATAGTAGAATGGAAGAAAAAGATCTAAATGGAGATATAATATCCTAAGTTGTATCTATTTTTTATAATTTTTAATCCCCAGCAGTTTTTCGTTTTCTTATTAATTCTTGTAATTATTACCTGCATATATTTATTTGAGATATTCATGGAACTTATACTGAGTATGTTTACAGTCCCTTTGTTCTCAAGTAATGTTTTAATTAATAAACATTCATTTTTTGTAAGAGGTATTGCACATCCTTTGTATATAACTATATTTTTGTTTGTATCTAGCTCTATTCCATGAAAATATGTATATCCATCTAATTCTTTTTTAATTATACCTAATGATTTTTGTATTACACATTGAAAAATGTTTTTGTTAATTGGATATTCTAAAATATAGTCAGAACCATTCTCAAAAAGAGTTTTAATATTATTGTAAGAAGTGTCTTTTACTATATGTATTAATTGTGCATATTGATGCTCTTTTTTTATTTGGTAGGTATTAATAGCGAGAGGATATCGTTGATCTATGAGTATTATCTCTATACTATTTTTATCTTTGAGCTTTATTAAATTTATTTCTTTCCTAACTTCATCGATAAGATAATTGTCTTTTGAAAAAAGAAGTATCTGACCATAAAAAGTAATCATAGGTTATATTAGGAAGAAATTTTTACAAAAGATTTACTTTTTTAATATTTTCTTTATACCCTCTTCTACAGTCAATCTAAATTGTTCTTTGTTTGACATATTTTTCAATTGAATAGAGTTTGCATTAACTTCATTCTCACCTATTACAATAACCCAAGGTATATTTTTTTTATCAGCATATTTAAAAATATTTCCTAATTTTTGACTATCAGGATACATCATAGTATTAATATTATTATCTCTAAGAGATTTAGCAATATTCATACTGTAGTCTAAGTATTTTTCGTCTATATTTATAACTAAAACTTTGATTGATGTTGAATCTATATTCAACATATTTCTCTCTTTTATAATTTGTTGCAATCTTTCTAAACCGAAAGATGTTCCTGTTGCAGGAACTTCTTTTCCAATATATTTACTTATAGCCTTATCATATCTACCACCACCACCTAATGATCCTATGTTGTCATCTACTACTTCAAATTCCCAAACTGGTCCTGTATATGATGCTAAACCTCTAGCTAATGTAATATCAAAAATATAATTATCTTTAGATAAATCTGTATTTGATAACATTTTTAATATCTGTCTGACTTCTTCTATACCTTTTGATCCTGATTCAGTTTTTCCAATGACTTTATTCAATTCTTCTATATCCTTAATTCTTAATATCTCCATTATTTGGTCTACTTTATCTGCTGGTATTCCTCTTAGTTCTACTAACTCATTCCTTACACCTTCCTCTCCTATTTTTTTAATTTTGTCTACAGATATATAAAAGCCCTCAAATAATTCAGTAGGAATATCTAAAGCTTGAAGTACTCCTCCTAATATTTTTCTACTGCTTATTCTTGCTATATATTTTTCAAATCCTAAATTCTTCATAAATCTTAATCCGATCTCCAAAACTTCAGCATCACATATTAAAGAGCTACTCCCAATAGTATCTATGTCCATCTGTGTAAATTCTCTTAATCTCCCTCTTTGTACATTATCAGCTCTCCATACGTTTTGAATTTGATATCTCTTGTAAGGAATAGGTAAATTGTTGAAATTTTGTGACACAGCTCTACACATAGATATCATTAATTCATACTTAAGCATAACATCTCTATCTCCTTGGTCTTTAAATCTGTAGTAAAGTTTCTCTGCTTCTTTTCCACTCTGCCCTAATACAAATTCTGCATATTCTAAAGCTGGAGTCTCTAAAGGCTCATATCCATATTTTTGAGCTATATTTTTGAAAGAATCTCTAATATATTCTCTTACAATTACATCTTCAGCGAAGTAATCTTTAAATCCTTTTAATGTTTTTGGTTCTAGTTTGTTTTCCATAGCCTTCATTATATCATGTCTTGAAATTAAGATAATAAATGGTGCATAATGTACTTACATGAAATATAGCCTTGGATTTACGAATAAAAGAAGAAAGAATTCTAGTACAAGAAAAAACTTCTCTGGAATGTTTAATAAGTCTTTAACACCTACTGATTTGAATAGGTATAAAAATTTTAAAAAATATAATTCTAAGAATGTTAATAGAAAGTCTGTTAATGAAAGAAATAGGAAAGATTCTGGTATAAAAGTTAATGAGAAAAAGACATTTAAGAAAAGAGCTAAGAAGATTTTGTATGTTTTCATAGGTGTATGTTTCTTTCTGGGTTGTGTCGGATTAATAGGTGTCGGATTGTATTTGAAAAATATTCAAGATTCTCTTCCTTCTCCAGATCAATTGGTAGAAAGAATGTCTGATCAAAGTACTCAGATTTTAGACAGAGAAGGTAATGTTTTGTATACGGTATATGGTGATCAAAACAGAGAATTTGTTTCAATAGATAAAATTCCTGAATACACAAAATGGGCTCTTCTTGCTGCTGAAGATATAGAATTTTATCAGCATAAGGGCT
>CAZJBF010000011.1:13227-19414 GCA_964544555.1 uncultured Candidatus Saccharibacteria bacterium
ACAAAATGGGCTCTTCTTGCTGCTGAAGATATAGAATTTTATCAGCATAAGGGCTTGGATTATTTAGGAATATTAAAATCTCTAGTACAGAATTTTTTGCATAAAGAAATAGTAAGAGGAGCTAGTACAATAACTCAACAATTGGTTAAGAATACTCTTTTGTACGATATTTTAGGAGATGAGGCATATGAGCAAACGTACTCTAGAAAGATTAAGGAGATTTTGATTACTATGCAAGTAGAACAAACATTTACGAAAGATGAAATTCTACAGATGTATATGAATGAGATTCCTTTGGGAGGAGTAAACTATGGTTTTCAAGCTGCAGCGAATGCATATTTTGATAAAGATGTTAGTGAATTGACATTAGCTGAGAGTGCTTTGATAGCAGGTCTCATTCAGAGTCCTGGAGTATATTCTCCATTATATGGAACTAATCCAGATTTAGCAGAAGATAGAAGAACATATGTGTTGGATCAAATGACAAAACATACTGATTTGACTGGAATAGGAGATGAAGATATAGATGCGGCTAGAGCTGAAGAATTGGTATATAGCTCCAAGAAGATAGATATTACTGCGCCTCATTTTGTTTTCTATGTAAAGCAACTTCTAGAAGAAGAATTTGGTGTAGATAGAGTCGAAAGAGGTGGTTTGAAAGTTACTACAACATTGGATTCTTCATTACAAGATATTGCAGAAGAGGAGGTAACAAATGCTGTTACTAATGCAACAAAGTATAATGCAAATAATGGAGCTATGGTTGTTCTTAATCCAAAGAATGGACAGATTTTAGCAATGGTTGGGTCTGTCGACTATTGGAATACTGATGATCCTAGAGTTGATGGTAATGTGAATATTACGATAAGTGATAGACAGATGGGATCTTCAGTTAAGCCTTTTGTATATTTGAATGCAATTAGTAAAGGATATGGTCCTTGGTTAATTGCACCTGATCTTGATGAGATTAGTTTTGGAACATATGATCCAGTTAACTGGGATGGTAAAAATTTAGGCCTTATGACTGCTAGAAAAGCTTTGGTTTTGTCTAGGAATGTTCCTGCTGTGTATACATTGCAATTGGGAGGTATTGATGGGTATGTGCAGTTGATGGAGAAATTGGGTGTTACAGGAATTTCTTCTAAAGCTGATTATGGATTGAGTCTAGCTTTAGGTTCTGCTGAAATGAAATTGTTAGAGTTTACAAATGCTTATGCTACTCTAGCTAATAGTGGTATTAAGAATAATATAGTATCTATTCTTAAAGTTGAAGATTCAGATGGAACTGTTCTTAAAGAAGTTACCGAGAGTGAAGGTACTAGGGTCATAGATGAGAAGGAAGCATATTTAGTAAATTGGATGATTTGTGATATGCAGAGTTTCCAAGATAGAACTGAGAATGCTTATTTCTATATTAATGGTAAAAAGTTATGTGGTAAGACTGGAACATCTAATGGTCCTAAGGATTTAGTAGCATTTCTTTACAATCAAAGTCTCGTAGTTGGTGCGTGGAATGGAAATAACAATAATGAAGATATGCCTAATGCATGGGCTTCTACCGTATCCTTAAAGATGGCTAATTCATTCTTTAAACGAGTTATTAATAACTATTCAGAATTTTCATATAGCAGACCTGCAGGTGTTTTAACAACTAGTGTATGTCTTGATACAGGTGCAACTCCAGCAGATGGAGTTGAGTGTCAAAAGGAGTCTACAATATATATATCAGGGCAAGGGCCTCAAACAGATAATAGAAAAGCTATAGAAGTGTGTGCTGAAAATGGTTTGGTTCCTGATAATCTGGAAGCAGCGAGGAAATACGGTTTAACTGTTACTAAAACCCTGCTCTCTACAAAGTTAGAGAATACACAGCAGATTGATGCTTACAAGAAATATTTAACAGGTTTAGAAGGATCGAAATATTTGTTTGATACTCCTGCTACTGGTTCTTGTACTCTTCCTTTGGGTACAGATAATGCTCCTGTCATAGAAGTATATTCTCCTTCCGCTTCTCAACAGGTTGTAAGAGGTAAAAACTTGGAGATATCAGGTACAGTAAGATACTTAGAGAGTATTTCTGAATTCAAAGTACAATTTGATGGTTCTAATATCTCAGATGCATCATTAAATGCAGATGGGACATTTGTTGTAAATTATTTTGTTCCTAGCGATACAGTAGTTGCAGATCATACTATTACAGTATATGTAAAAGATAACTATGGTAAAACAAACACTCAGAATGTAACAGTTAAGGTAATAGATTCTTCTTCTTTGATATCTCTGTCTATAGCTTCCCCTAGTAATGGAGGAACTATTTCATCATTTCCTACGACTCTAGTTGCCTCTGTAACAGGAGGAACGGTTGATCAAGTTACATTCAGTATAACTAAAGTTGGAGGTACTAATACAGAGATATCAGACACAGATGGAAATTCTGGTGGTTGGAGTGTATCATGGCCATCTAGTTCAGGAGCTGGTCAATATACAATATCTGTAAAAGCGAAATCAGGTAGTACCATCATATCAGGTAATACTATTACTGTAACAGTAAATTAGATTAATTCTCCTGCATATTTCTCTTTTATTTTCTTACTAATCTTCTCTACTATCATTTGAATATCTTTCTCTGTAGAAGTTTTGGTATAGTTGCTAGCAGTAATTCTGAATGTAATTCTCTTCTTTTCTAGATTATTCCTATCTTGGTATATATCAAGACAATCAACTCTTCCATACAAATCATCCTTGTTCAAAATATATTCCAATTCATTATATATATCTTGATACAGAATTTTGTTATTAACTTCAAAACAAAGGTCTAAAGAAAATATTGGATATATTGGGATATTGGAATACTTTTTATTACTCTTCTCTATATCAACAAGTTTTGAAAGACTTATTTCTAAAGCTCCAGTATATTCTGGTAATTTGAAATTATTCATAATATTCTCTTTCAATTCCCCTACTATTCCCAATTCAGTCCCATATACCGATACTATTGCTGATCTATTAGGATCAAACATATCTATTATATTTTTTGTATTGGAAGAAATAGAATTTTCTGAAGATTCAGCAGTAAGAGTATATTTAATATCTGCATATCCTAATGAAGATAAAATCTTTTCTAAATACTTCTTTGCAGTATAGTATGGTGAACCTGATATCTCATTTCTTTTATTATTTGTTAAAACCATTGAAAGATACCATTCCTCTTTAGGAAGATTATTCTCATCTATACTATTGGTAAGGTGTGCAATATTCAATTCATACAAGCCAAATTTCTCAAATCCCTTTTGAATATTTTCTTTTGTTTTTTGCAATATGGATTGTAAAAGAGTAGTTCTCATTAAAGAAAGTTCAGGAGACTGTGCATTCTTTATTTTGAATGCTAAATCAGGATTCAAGTTACACTGTTTGAAATTCTCAGGACTAGTAAAACTGTAAGTTAGTATTTCGTTTGCTCCGTTTTGACTTAATATATTTCGTATATTCTTTTTAAGTTCAAATATTTGATTATTCTGTGGAGGATATATGTTTTTATTTGGTAATTTAAGCTCTATGTTGTTATATCCATATACTCTTGCGATATCTTCATGCAAATCCTCTTTAATATCTATATCTCTTCGCCAACTTGGTAAATCTATGTTGAGATATTCCTCTTCCACATCTGATACTTTGTATTCTAAATTTTCCAATATATTTTTAATAGTTCCCTTTTCTAGATTTGTTCCTAAATGGGAATTAAGTTTTGGTATATTTAATCTAATTGTTTTACTTTTGTACGGTAAAGGATATATATCCACTATTTGAGATGCCATTGTTGCATTAGAAAATTCTTTAGAGAGTTCTACTGCTTTGAGTATTGCGGGCAGAGTCATTTCTGCATCTAATGAGTGTTTGTATTTTGTACCTGCTTCTGTGAATATTCCTAGTTCCATGGATGTTCTTCTGATATTGTTTTTTTCAAAGTTAGCAGATTCAAATATTACTCTTTTTGTTGAAGAATCTACTTCAGTGTCTTTACCCCCTATTATTCCTGCTATTGCTATTGGGTTTGTACTATCTGCTATTACCATATTTCTATCAGTAAGGGTATGAATTTTGTTGTCTAAACCTAATATTTTTTCTCCTTGTTTTGCCATTCGTATGGTTATATTTGCACAGTTATTTCCTGCAGGATCATTTGATATGACCTTGTCATAGTCAAACGCATGCATAGGTTGACCCATTAGGAGGGATATATAGTTTGTTATGTCTACTATATTATTAATTGGTTGTATATCACATTTTAGTAGAGCAGATTTTATCCATATAGGTGATTCTTTTATTTGAATATTATCCATAGCTATAGCCATATATCTTGGACATAGTACTTCTGCATCATTGGTAATTTCTATGTTTAAGCAATTAGTTTCAGGGTTTAAATCTTTCTTTCTATTTAAAAACCATTCTGGGCTTTCGAATTTGTTTCCTGTTATAGCTGTAAGCTCTCTAGATAATCCAATTACTCCGAAAAGATCTCCTCTGTTTGTTAATCCTTTGTTTTCGATATCGATTACTAAATCATTTAAATCGTAATATTCGGAAAATGGTTTACCAATTGGTGCATCTATTGGTAACTTCATAACATGATCATGGTTAGAACCTACATTTAATTCTCTCTCGGAACCTAACATTCCGTTTGATTCTACTCCTCTTAGTTTCATTGATCTGATAACTATTGGTTGAGCTTCGGAGTAAACAGTGTATGGGACTATGGCTCCTGGCTTTATGTAAGCCACTCTATCCCCTTCGTTTAGTGATCTATCTCCTGCAACTACTTGAATATTTTCTCCAGTACCTAGAGAGATTTGATAAATTCCTAGCTTATCAGAATCAGGATGATCTTTTTTTCCGACGATTTCTCCTATGATTATATCTTTGTAATCTTCTTCTAAGTTTCTATATGTTTCTATCTCTCCTATGTGTTCTTTTATGAGTGTAATTATTTCATCATCTGTAGCAGATATATTCCCATATTGTCTAAGTAATTTTGTCGTTATTCTCATGTTAAAATTGTCTTAAGAAATTAAGGTTAGAGTCTCTCAGATATCGTATATCATTTATGCCTAGTTTAATCATAGTTAATCTGTCTACTCCGAATCCCCATGCAAATCCTGAATATATTTCATCATCTATACCTGCTTCTTTTAATACATTAGGATGAATCATTCCACATCCCATTATCTCTATCCAGCCAGAGTGACCACATACTGAGCATCCTGCTTTCTTGCAGAATGGACAGCTAATCATGAATTCACAATCAGGCTCAGTAAATGGAAAATATGATGGTTGTACTCTAATTTCTAATTCTGTTTCTAAATATCTTTCAAGAAATGTTTTTATTGTTGCTTCCATATTTGCTAAAGATACACCTTTATCTATGTATACTCCCTCTATTTGGTGAAAAGTATGTTCATGTCCAGCATCTGTAGCTTCATTCCTGTAACATCTTCCTGGTAATACTACAGCTATTGGTGGTGGACCAAATTTCCTAATTGCTCTATTTTGCATAGTAGATGTATGCGCTGGTAATACATATCCATCTTCAGTCCAGAATGTGTCATACATATCTCTTGCTGGATGTCCTTTGGGAAAATTCAATGACTCAAACATATGGTAATCATCATCAATTTGCCTGCTTTCAAGTATATTGAAACCCATACTTTTAAATATATCTGTAAGTTTCTCAATCTCTTTGGTTAGTGGATGTTTGCTACCTTTTACATCGAAGATTTTTGGCCTTTGATAGTATTCACAATTTATATCGAAAGGTGCTGTTGGATCTATTCTGTCTTTTGTTGAATATTTGTTTCTTTCTAGTAATTTGTTATCTAATATTTCAATTATTTGTTGTTTTAGAGCATTTACTTGTTTTCCATATTCAGCTTTTTCTTTATTTTCTATTTGTGATATTTCTTGAAGAGCTTTTGTTAAGAGTCCTTCTTTAGATATATATTTTTGCTTTATTTCTGCATATTCCAAATTTGAAGAATCTTTAGTGATTTGTTCATAGATATCTTTTAATTTGTTGTATGTATATTCCATATTTTTAGTGGTTAAGTGTATGGTTTAGTATACTACAAAAGGTATTTAAATATTAGGGTTGAGAGGAAGATTTTTTTAAAATGTCAAACAAGATACACATACA
>CAZJBF010000012.1:0-17652 GCA_964544555.1 uncultured Candidatus Saccharibacteria bacterium
ACTCTACTAGCTTTAGGTTTCCTTTTCCAACCTACTGTAAGATTCGTAGATAGCTTCTACATAGTTACAGGGAATAAAGTTCTAAAGATAGGGAGATATGTATTAAACAAAGAAAAGAGAGAAACAGACAAAAGAAGAAAAAATGTTGAAAAAGGTTTTAAGTAATATATCTCTTCTCCCTCAACTTATCCGGCATACACTGTTGATCTGATTTCTTACTCTCCAAATCATGATCATATTCATATCCCTTACCATATCCCAAATTCTTCATTAATTTAGTTGGAGCATTCCTAATATTCATAGGTACAGGAAGATTCCCATACTTCTCAATATCCTCTTTGACCATACCTTCTACAACATATGCAGTATTATCCTTAGGTGCTTTAGCTAGATATATAGCTAATTGAATCAAAAAAATCTCACACTCAGGCATACCTAACTTCTGACAAGCCTCATACACAGTATTTGCTAATACCAAAGCATTAGTATCAGCATTACCAATATCCTCACTTGCAAATCTCAACAATCTCCTAGCTACATACAAAGGATCTTCTCCTGCCCCTATCATTCTACCAACCCAATATGCCGCAGCATCTGGATTCGAAGACCTCATTGATTTATGTATAGCTGAAATTATATTAAAATGCTCCTCTCCATCCTTATCATAGTAAATGGGTTTCTGTATAGTATCCTCTAAAATCTTCTTAGTTATTTCTACATTCTTCTTCCCTATCTCAGAAGATGCCAAAGTAGCACTCATTTCCAATATATTTAAACCAGACCTAATATCACCATTAGAAAGATTCGCCATATTCATCAACACATCATCCTTTATCTTAATATTAGGATATTCTTTTTGAGAAATATTTTTTAAAAATTTAAAAATATCCTCCTCAGTCTGTTGCTTAAATACAAAAACCTTAGTCCTAGAAAGTAAAGCACTATTCACCGTAAATGATGGATTCTCTGTAGTAGCACCTATCAATATAATTATTCCTTTCTCTACATATGGTAACAATGCATCCTGTTGTGCTTTATTCCACCTATGTATCTCATCTAAAAAAAGAATAGTTTTCTTACCATACTGTTGATTACCTAATGCAATTTTAATTATTTTTCTTAAATTATCCTTACCACTAGTTACAGCTTGAAGCTTATGGAAATCATAGTAGAGATTAAGTGAAAGAATATATGCTAATGTAGTTTTACCAGTACCGGGAGGACCCCAAAATATCATAGACGGAATATTCCCACTCTCCAAAAATTTTCTAATTGGTGAATTCTTCCCTACCAAATGCTCTTGACCTACAAAATCTTCTAATGTTTTAGGCCTGTATTTTGATGCTAAAGGCTCATATATACTCATAACTAATTATACTATACCTATCTATGATTAACGAATTGAAATATTCTATTTAAGTCTATGTAGTATAATGGGTGTGTTGTATAACTCTAGCTCATTACAATTTATCAGAAAGGAGAGAAAAATGTAATGGAAAGTCTTGATGGCATATTAGAAATGATAATGTTAGTGCTAATAATGTCAAAATTATTACAAGTTGTAATAGTAAATGACAAAGATGCACGAATTAATTTTTTTCTTTTGTTAGTCTATATCTCATATTTAACATATGTTATATGGAGTAGAAATACTTCTTCATTTTTTCTTCTCCTGCTTATATTATTTTGTATAGCTCTAGAAGTAAAATCAAACCAAAAAAGAATATTTCTGTATCTCAATATTGGTTTATTATATATTTCTTTCGCTTTAGAATTAATATTTGTATTAATCTGATGAATTGTTGCAAGAGGGAAATTTATATATATGTAGCTATTATTTAGCTCTGGTATTTTTCCCTCTCTTCCCCCTTCATTGAAGTCCTGATTGCCCTATAGTATAATTACCTTTGTTGCTCATTCAAAATTTATCAGAAAAAGAAAAAGGAGAGGAAAATGTTTTTACTGTTTTTATTTTTAATATTGTTAGTTAAGTTTATAACCGTGATGAAACAGTATCGGTATAATCGAAGTTTTACTGTCGATTCTATCGATACAATGGCTATCTCTTCAGTAATAATAATAGGAATTATATATCTAGGAAATATTGGTGATGCAAATATTAAATATTATCTCACTCTACTTCTGGGTATATTACTGATAATAGAATATGCATGCGAGGGAGATAATTCTAGAAATGAAGCTTTAGGAAGATCTAGAATATATCTAGATTCTTCTTGCATTTTACTTACAGTATTAAGTGGAGTAGCCATATTATCGTAAAAGAGGAAAAATGAATTGGTTAATTTTCATAGCTCTTTTTTTGAATATTATTTATAGGGTATACAACCTTATAGAGATTTATAAATTAAAATACAAAAATGGGTATCAGAATTATACAGAGGAACTAGCAGAACATATAATTAAATTTCAGTATTCTCTCATTTTTTTTGTTATGTTTGTTCTTTTTGTTTCGTATTTACCAATAGCATTAATGGTAAACATTTTATTAAGTATCTTTTTAATAACAATAGAAAGAAGTTATTTAAAAAGTAATGAATTAAGACCAATAAGTTTTAATACATTGGTTTCAGTACTTTTTTTAATAATGAGTATATTCTCATTATTCTGATAAATTTTTTAGAAGAGGGAAAATTCTAGTATGTAGTTGCTTATTTAGCTCCTATTACATTTTTCCCTCTTTGTATACATAAAGAGAATCTCCATTTTGCAAAATAATCTTTTCAGATTTCATATTGGTTATCTCATATTTATAGCTATATATCTCTCCACAATTTTTGATGAATTTTTTTAGTTTCTTTTTTAGTATATCCATACTTTCTTCATTCAAATAGCAATACATTTTAGTAGCATAATCAAGATCTACTTTAAAAATATCATCAGGTATAAATAGAATATCTTTTGCTAATGGAAAATTAATAATTCTCTTTGTTCTTGCAATTAAAAGCATAATTGGAGATATATCATATCCTATACATTTACATTTACTTCTTTTGTAAGCTTCAAGAAGTAATCTACCATCTCCACTACCTAGATCTACTAAAATATCATTTTCTTTTGCATCAATTATATCTACAATTTCTTTTAATACATTCTTAGGAGTATTAAACAATGGTACTAGAAGCAAGTTTATTAATAATGTGAGTACAAATGCACATATCAAAAGAATGGTGACAATCATTATTGCTAAAGTAATTCCATTTAACATTGTGGTATCATTGTTATGTAAAATATTAGAATATGTATATGATAGATGGAATTTTACTAATAAACAAGGAGAAAGGTATAACTTCGTATGATGTTATACGAAAGTTGAAAAAAATATTTTCTAAAGGACAAAAGATTGGTCATGCTGGAACTCTAGATCCATTTGCTTCTGGATTACTTGTAGTTCTTCTTGGTAAAGGAACTAAATTAATGGAAAAATTTCATACATTTGAAAAAGAATATTTAGTAGAGGGTGAATTTGGATATGCAACAGATACACAAGATATTACTGGTGAAAGAATATCAGAGGATATGTCTGGAAAACAAAAAAATATAGTAGATATAGAGGAAGAAATTAGAAAGAATTTTTTAGGGGAAATATCTCAGATACCACCAATGTATTCAGCAAAGAAAATAAATGGTAAAAAAGCATATCAATTTGCTAGAGAGGGTAAAGAAGTAGAGATTAAACCTAAAGATGTAGTAATTAAAAAGTTTGAAATTGTTAATTACAGATGGCCAGTAGTTGAATTTAAAATAGTATGCTCTACTGGAACATATGTAAGAACATTAATTAATGATTTAGGAGCTAATTTAGGTACATATGGAACTGCTATATCATTAAAAAGAAGTATAATTGGAAAATTCAATCTGGATGATGCTTATGATTCTGAAAAGATATCTGTTGAAAATACAGATGATATATTGGAGAAAGTAGTTAAATTGGAAGATTTAAATATATGAATAAAGGAAAATTGTATGTAGTAGCTACCCCTATTGGTAATCTAGATGATATTACTTACAGAGCTGTCGAAATTCTTAAAGAAGTAATATTCATTCTGTCTGAAGATACAAGAGAATCTAAAAAACTTTTAGACAGATATAGAATATCTACACAATTGGTGTCATACAGGGATCAGAATCATAATAAGATGATTGGAAAGATTAAAGAAAAACTTAATATGGGCTTAGATTTAGCTTTAATCTCAGATGCTGGTACTCCTCTCATATCTGATCCTGGTTACAAGTTGGTAAAAGATCTTAGAGAAGATAACTATGATGTTATATCAATACCAGGAGCATCTGCTGTTACATCAGCTCTCTCTATTAGTGGTTTACCTACAGACAGATTTGTATTTTTAGGATTTTTACCTAAGAGTGATGAAAGAAGAAAAAAATTGATAGAGTTGTACAAAGATTTAGATAATACTATTGTTGTATATGAGTCTCCTAAGAGATTGTTAAGGTTACTCAATCTAATGCTAGAGGTAATTGGAGATAGATTTGTTTTCTTAGCTAAAGATATATCGAAATCTAGGGAAGAAAATTTTTTTGGAAAAATATCTGAAGTACAACAAATACTTCATGAAAGAGATTTTGATAACTCACCACATGGAGAGTTTGTTTGTATATTTAACTAAAGAAAAAGATACTTGTAGTTCTCATCAGAAATTTCTTCTAAATATTTAGGATTCAAATTTAAAACTTCTGATGCTGTATTAATTATTTCCGTAATATCATTTGGTTGTGCGAATTTCTCCTTAATACTATTATTTTTCCTTACAGATTGGGGTGGAAGAAAAGGACCATCTGTTTCAAAAAGGATTCTTTCTACAGGTGTCTTTTTTAATATATCTCTTACATTCTCACCACTATTGTATGTAATTATTCCATTAAAACCAACATAGAATCCTAAATCTAGTATATCGTTCAAGAAGCTAAGATCTCCTGTATAGCTATGAAAAGATCCTCTAAGAGTACCTTTCCCTTCTTCTACAATAATTCTTAATATATCTTTCATACATTCATTCTTATCTACATTTTCTCTAGCATGAATACTTAATGGTAAAGAAAATTCTTTTGCTATCTGTAATTGTTTCCTTAAAGCTATTTTTTGAATCTCTTTTAATTGTTCTACTGTATCTTTTGAATATGATTCATCAAAGAAAAATTGGTAATAGTCTAAACCACACTCTCCTACTGCTGAAATTTCCTTTATATTTTTCCTGAAAATTTCTTCAAATTTGTTAATTTCTTTCTGAGATATTGTATATATATCTTCATTTAAGTTTTTTCTTGTAGTTATTTCTTCAAAAAAGGTTGGATGAATACCTATAGCTGCTTGTATAATATTTGGATATTTCTTGCTTATCTCTATGTTCTCTTCTAAACATGATGTGTCTGTTCCTTGTGTCAAAATGTATTTACCTCCGTTGCTGGTGAATGTATCTATTACCTCTTGCAGATTAGATTTCAAAGGTTCCATTGTTAAATGTATGTGAGAATCATGCATGCCGAGATTTTAACACATCTTTCTCACTATATGTTAATTAACATATGTGATAGAATTTCATCGTTATGGGAAAAGTAAAACAGAGGAATTGGTTGCTTCTAATTACTGGCTTTCTTTTTCTAACACTCAGCTTATTGCTGTATGTTAAGATGAAAGAGGGTGTACAGAAAAGGATTTGTTTTTTTAATGATAGCTACTATTCAGAAAATGAATTAGTTTCAAATTACAATGGCAAGAATGACTGCTATTGTACAGAGAATGGAACTATATCTTGTGCTTCAGAAGAAGTTTCTTTGTCTTACTCATCTTTTTCTTCAGTAAACCTTAATTTTTCTTACAATTATCTCAACTCTCTAGATGAACTAGTACCAGACTATTCTAGAATTATTCCTGTAGATGTTAATCATGAAGGTAATTCTTTGAGTGTATCTTTTGAGAGGGAATCTCTTTGCTCTTCTGATGTATCAGCTCCTCCACAATCAGGGTATTATGAATTGAAAGAAAGTAGTCTTGTTTTAACAACTCTTACTAACAAGGATACTTCTGTATATACAGTACCATGCTTAATTTCTAATGTTTACAAAATATCTAGTATATCGATACCTAATACTGAATCTTTTTCAATATTGTATAGAAATGAGGAAGGAAAGTTGTTTGATTTAAATGTTTGTTACTACAATGGTTCTTTGTTTGGTACAGGTGATGTTTTTGAATCTTCTCAAAGTGGTAGGATATGTAGTTGTGATTCTGGAGTTATTGAATGTGAATAATTAAGAAATTCCTAAGTACAAACCTAGTATGCAGGTGAATGCAGTAACTAGCCAAAACCTCATCACTACCTTGTATTGTGGCCATCCACAAGCTTGAAAATGATGATGTAATGGAGCTATTTTGAATACTCTTTTATGGAAGAATTTCATGCTTATTATTTGTATCATACTAGAACCCATTATTATCCAAGTTATTGAACTCATTAGAATATATGGAACTATATTGTTTGTTACTAATGATATGAAAAACATTGCAAAACCAAGAGGCATAGCTCCTGGTCCACCATTCCAAAATCTTGCAGGAGGTATATTGAAGTAAAGATCTACTATTTCTACTCCCAATATTATTGCTAAGATTGGAAGAAATTCATATTTCCCTTGTATTAGCAGTAGAGTTGTTAATGCTACATCTATGATGCTGAATATTCCAATCATTAGACCATCAGCACCATCGGTTAGTTCGGCCGAATATATCGCAAATTGACCAACTATTCCTGCTAATATTACAGCCAAAGGTGTGAAGTTAAAAGCAAATATATTTAGAATACTAAAAGATTGTATATATTCTGTTTTGTAAAGGAAATACATCACTCCAATATTCAACAATATGGAGAAAAAGAGTTTAGCTAATCTCCATTCAAATGTTTCTTGAAATGCTTTCATTTTCTCATTATTTTTAAAACCATTTGTGAAAACAACAACATCTACGAATCCCCATAATCCAAAGAGTAAGAATCCAAAAAGAAATACTTTAATAATTGGTGTTAATGGAACAAAAAGCAAAGTTATTGCAGGAACTACTATCCATACTAATACACCGCCCATATTAGGAGTTCCGTTTGTTGTAGTTGTTTTCATTATTCTCATGAAAAGACTGTTATCACCATCTCCTCCTCCAATTTTTGACTTCTTAATTCCACTTACTTGGTTAAATTTGTACATAATATTTATCATTATTGGTGCAAATATTATGGAGAAGATGACTGTTGCTAAGAGTAACTCCAGACTTGTTTTTAATATATCTGACATATATATGTATTCTAAATTAACAGTAAACTATTATCTCAATTTTTCTTAGCTATTTCTAGGTCATCAGCTATAGCTAAGAAAATATCTTTCCAAACAGGTACTGTTGTTAATGTAGCGAATTGAGCGATTTGTGGCTCTTCTAGTTTGACTAACATAATCATTTTAGGATTCTCAACAGGTGAGAAACCTACTACTGTATCATTTGAGACATTATCTTTGTATCCACCTTTCTCTGTATCTAGGACTTGTGCAGTTCCTGTCTTCGCCCCTATACTGTATTCTTCTAAACCATCAGCCAAACCTCCAAGAGAATTTCTTTCCACAGCCACTTTCATAGCGTCTCGTATGATATCAGAAGTTTCTTTCGATACAGGTGTAGAAAGAACTTGAGGTTCAATCTTTATGGTTTCATCATTGTCAGATATTTCTGAGATTATATATGGTCTCATCCTTTCTCCATTGTTTGCAAATGTACTTAAAGCAGAGATAATTTGTAGTGGTGTTGCAGATATACTTTGTCCATATGCAGAGGTTATGATATCTAAACGAGTCCATTCTTCGAATGATTTCATATAGCTTGTAGTCTCATCTTGTAACCCTATTCCAATGAATTCTCCAATACCGAAATCTTTAAGGTATGAGTAATACTCCAAAGAATTTACTTTCAAAGCGACACCTGCTGTACAAGGGTTGTTTGAGTCTTTAAATATACCAGCTATGTCCAATAATCCAGAAGCTTTTCTGTTCCAAGTATATACTTTCTGTCCTCTTAGATCTTCATATCCAGTAGCTTCATACAAATCTAAGTAACCAGTCTTATCATTACATGTATAGTCTTTGTCTATGGATTCTGTTTCTAAACCAATTGAAAGAGTTATTGGCTTTTGTACAGAACCGTATTCATACACATCAGATATTGCTCTATTTTTCAGAATCCATGATTCAGAGACTAACCAATATTCGCTAGGATTGTATGTTGGATAGTTTGCCATAGCTATGATAGCTCCAGTAGAAGGATTCATGATTATTGCTGTACCACTTTTTGCTCTTGCATACTTAACTCCTTTTTCTAATATTTCTTCCACTTTACTTTGAATATTAGGATTGATTGTAAGATTGAAATCTTTTCCTTCTCTTGGTAATACTGGCTCGTATTCAGATGTTAATATGACATTCCCTGAAGAGTCTTTTTCCTCATATGAATATCCCTCTCTTCCAGTTATATCCCCAAAGTAATATCCTTGTATACCATATTGTCCAGTAGGTTCACCTTCTTCGTTTTGTCCTAAGAATCCGAGAATATGTGATGCTAATGTACCATTGGGGTATACTCTCTTTTCTTCATTCTCAAAGTACAATCCAAAACCCTCTGTACCTTTACCAAAAATATTTGCTTCCTCCAAAGCTTTCTTTTTCTCTGTGGATATTCCCTTTATCAATGATGTATATACAAAGTCATCTGTTAATTTAGAACTAATTTCTTCTTGTTCCAAATTCAAAATACCAGATACTTCTGCTATATATTTATCTTTATTGTCAAAAAAAAGTTTTCTTTCATTTTCGTTTGTGCTTAAACTTGCATATACATTCCAAACTGGTTGGTCTACTGCTAACACAGTACCATCAGATGCTGTTATACTTCCTCTTGGAGCAATTTCCGTTTGTGTAGTACTATATTGACTTTCCGAAAGATTCTTAAATTTATCTGCATACAAAATCTGCCATCTAAATGTTTGCAAAATGACTACTAAAGCAACAAAGGATATACCATATGCAAGAATCGAAATGTTTGAAATATTTTTTTTTGCTTTACTTGCTTTAGAGCGATGAATACCTTTTTTTCTGTAAAGGTGATTAAGTTTAGTCATTACTGTTTACTTGCTACAAGGCTATTATTCTCTAAATATATGACTGTTTTCTCCCCTGAAGTAAGAGATAGTGTCTCATCTGCTAGTTTTCTTATTACTGTTATGGAATCACTTTTAGCTATTTGTTCTTCCATAGATCTATTTTCTTCTACTAAGTAATTTTTTTCACTATTCAAATTTTGAAGATCAGTTCCTAAAGGAGCAAGAATTGAATTAATGACAAGTTGTGAAAATATGAAAGAGAACAAAGAGATAACAAAGATAGTTGCTGGGATGTTTTGGAATATATTTTTGTACTTGTTCATCTGGTTGTCTATTTTTTAATTAAAATTCTTAATTTGGCAGAAGCGGATCTAGGATTTTCCTTTATTTCTTCATCGGTTGGGGCTATATGATTTTTTAAAAGTAACTCCCCTTCTCCGCTTCTCTGTTTTTCTGTAAAAAAGTTTTTTACTATACGGTCTTCTAATGAATGGAAAGATATTATTGATATCCTTCCACCACTTTTCAAGATCTTAAAAGAATTATTTAATGCTTCTTCTAAACTTCCTAACTCATCGTTTACCACGATACGCAGAGCCTGAAAGACTCTGCGTGAAGGGTTCTTATAGTTAGAGTTATCTGCCGGCACTACTTTGTAGATAATTCTTGTAAGATCTCCAACGGTATTGATATTAGAGAGATTCTCTTTTATTTCTTTCGCTATTTTGTAAGAATATTTTTCTTCACCATATTTATGAAATATGTATGACAATTCTTTCTCTGAAAGTGCGTTTATCAAATCTTTAGCGGTTACTCCCAAATCGGTATCCATTCTCATATCTAGTGGCTCTTCGGATTCTAAGTAGCTAAATCCTCTGTTATGTGATTCTTCCAGTTGTCTGGATGAAATTCCCAAATCAAAAAGTATTCCATCAGGTTCTCTATCTAATTCGGAAGATATTTTTTCTAATTTCTTAAAATTAGATCTATATATTTTCCAATTATCCTTCATTTCTTCTTTGTAATATGATTTTACAAAATCTATTGCATTTGGATCATGGTCTATACTTAAGAGTAATCCTTTGTCTGAAAGTTTTTTTAATATCTCTATACTGTGCCCTCCATCGCCAAGTGTACAATCTATGTAGAATCCATCTTGCTGAATATTTAATGAATCAAGTGATTCTTTTAGTAATACTGGTACGTGAATTTTATTCATTTTTTTCTCCTTTCATTTTACTTATTTCTTGAGCTATTTCTTCTCCATGTTCTTGAAGGTAATTTAATCTTTCTTGCCATTTATCTGCATCCCATATCTCTATCCAATTTATTAATCCTACAAAAACAATATCGGAACTAAGCCCTGCATGGCTGAAGAGTGATTCTGGTATGACAAATCTTCCTTGTGCATCCATTTCTATCTCTTTTGCACCACCTACTAAAAATCTACTTGTGTCTCTAATATCTTTGTTTGTAAAAGAGCCATTCATTACTTCTTTTGCCACATTCTCCCACATCTTCTTATTCACTAGTATTAATGCTTTCTCATACCCTCTTGTTAGTATGAGATCTTCTCCTATCTCATCTCTAAACTTTCTAGGAAGTGATACTCTTTTCTTGTCTCCTATTTTACTTTTGTGTTCACCTATTAGCATGTTTTTACTATATCATCTCTCACCACTTTTTACCACTTCTTTCCACTAATCTACCATTGGTTGAGAAAGTAGTCAAGAGAGAATAGCTATAGGATATGATATAGTTCTCTAGGATATAATTTAATATTGTAATTAAACTCTACTTCTTTTTTTTTATGTTTTTATAGAAAAATTATTATCAGCCGATAGATGAGATAATTGTAATTATTGAAAATTTTTCAAAATGAAGATATTGTATAGGAGAATAAATTAAAAAATAAAAATATGAAGATATTCTTAAAAGATATTAAAGAGAGGTTTCCAGAATTTGAAATAAAGAATTATGATGAGAATGCTTTTTTCACTGGATTTAGTCATGATACTAGAGAAAAATTAGAAGGTACACTTTACATTCCTATTGTAGGAGAAAGATTTGATGGCCATACATTTATAATTGATGCTTTGAATGGTGGTGCTTTTATGAGCTTGTGTGAGAATTCTAAGTCAGATTTTGTTTCAAGTTCTAACAAACCAATTATTTTAGCAGATTCAATAGAGGAAGGTTTGCAAAAGATTCTTAATTTCTCAATTTCTAGTATTAATGCTCCTAGAATAGCTATTACAGGTAGTACAGGTAAAACAACAACGAAGAAAATGTTGGTAAAAATTTTAGAAACAAAAAAGAAGGTTCTTTGGTCTGATTATTCTAATACTGTTTGGGGAAATGCTGTTCTTTTTGGTAATTATGTTGATGAAGATATTATAGTTTTGGAGTGTGCTATGGATAGAAAAGGTGAGATAGCTTGGCATGTTAATTCTACAGATCCTGATCTAGGTATTCTTCTCAATATTGGTTATGTTCATGCTGAAAAAGTTGGGGATATTGAGGAGGTGTATAAGGAGAAGAAAGATTTGGCAGACTATATGAGAAAGACAGGTAAACCACTTATTTTGAATATAGATGATGAAAGATTGTTAAGAATATATGAAGAGTATGTAAAGGATTATGAGTTAATAACTTTTGGAAAGAATGAGAAAGCTGATTTTTGTATTAGTGATGTATATGTAGATGATTTAGGAACTCATTTTAAGTTTAAGTATTATGATAATGTAGAGGATGTTAATTTGAAGGTGTTTGGTGAAGGTTTTGTGTATGATGCTATGGCAGCGATTATAGCAGGAAATAAGTTGAATTTTAGTATCGAAGAGTGTGTTAGAGCTGTAGAAGATTTTGTTAATGAAAATGGTAGGTTTCAAAAATTGGAATATGGTAATAATGTAACTATTATCAATGATGCATATAATGCTAATCCTGATTCCATGAAGATGGCATTAGAAACATTTAAACAAATATATAGAGATAAGTACTATACAATTGCAGTATTAGGGGATATGAAAGAGCTAGGTACTGTATCCGAAAGTAAGCATAAGGAAATTGCTGAGTTAATAAAAGAGTGTAATTTTAATGAGGTATTTTATATAGGGGAGAATTTTAGGAATTTAGGATGTGGAGAATACATTTCATCTGCTGATGAGGTAGCTGCTATGCTTAATTCTAAATTTGAATTACTGAATGGGAGGAAAATTGCAGTACTTCTTAAAGGTAGCAACAGTTTAGGGTTGTATCAGGTACCTGATTTTCTTAAAAAATTGGGAACAATATAGGTATCAATACCCTATTCTGTCCATCTAATATCTGCACCTAACATTTGTAAGTTTTCTACAAAATTAGGATGAGCTCTCTTTATGGAATCAGCATCTCTGATTGTACTTTCTCCATCTATAGTAAGAGCTATCATCAGTAATGCAACTGTTGCTCTAATGATATTGGGTGCATCAACTGTTGTTGGTTGGAGAGGTTTGTTTCCATAAACGATAATTCTATGGGGATCACACATCACTATATGAGCTCCAAATTTAATCATCTCTGGAATCCAAAAGAAACCTCCTTCATACAATTTATTCCAAAACATAATACTTCCTTCTGATTTAACAGCTAAGGCAATCATGAGTGGCATTAAATCTGCAGGAAAATATGGCCATGGTGCGGCTTCTATCTTTTGTAACATATTCTTAGTATATGGTTCTTCTATCTTCAACTTTTTGCAATTTTGAACAATAGCTGTATCTTTGTCATACGTAATATCTACTCCAAATTTTTTAAAAGCTTTATTTATTAAGGGAAAATGTTCGGCCTCTGCATCATTAACTCTAATCTTTCCTCCTGTCATAGCTCCTAGAGCTAGTAATGTAGTTATTTCATGGTGATCAGAAGAGATAGTAAACTCAGTACCATGAAGCTCCTCTACTCCATTAACAATCAAAGTAGAGCTACCTATTCCTTGTATATCAGCTCCCATTGATACTAAGAAATTACACAGATCTTGTACATGAGGTTCAGAAGCAGAATTTACCATAGTGGATTTTCCTTTAGCTTTAGATGCAGCCATAGCAAAATTTTCAGTAGTAGTAACACTCATATAGTCTTGCCAAAGAAATCCTCCTCTTAAATTACCATTGATTTTAATTTTTAATGTACCATTAGTTCTAACTTCCACACCAAGCTCTCTCAATACCTCCAGATGTGGATCTAATTCTCTTATTCCTAAAGAACAACCTCCTATTTCCTCTTTTATTTCTATCTCTTTCATTCTTGTAACTAATGGGCCTAAAAGCAATACAGCTCCTCTCATTCCTAAAGGAAATGCCTCCTTTCCAAAACTATTTTTGAATTTTGAATTATTAATCTTCAATATTTTCTCTTCCTTATTCCATTCTATTTCAGAACCCATAGATTTCATCAGATCTATTAATTTGTTAACATCTGTCAAATCAGGAAAATTTTTAATTAATACATCTTCATTTGTTAAAAGTGAAGCACAAAGAATAGGTAAAGCAGAATTCTTATTTCCTGCAGGAGTAATTTCTCCATTCAATTTATTTCCTCCATGAACTATTAAATCTGACATATTTAATGACTATTAATTTATTTTAATACTATCCAAGATTTTGTCTGAAGCGTTGAGAACAAATATTTCTTTTAATTTATTCTCATCAAGTACCTTATTTCTTTTGTAAAATGATTTAATTTCTATCCCCAATTTTTCAGGAGTTAATTCTCCTTCCTTTATTATTATTCCTAACCCTGTATCAACTAAAATTTCAGCATTCTTTTCCTGTTCATTATGTGTAACCCAAGGTATGGGTATCAGTATTGAAGGAATTCGTAAAAGTCCCATTTCATATACCGTATTCGCTCCAGCTCTTCCTACAAACATATCTATATTACTAAATAGAAAACCTATTTCTTCATTTGTAATATATTTAACAGGGAAAAATCTTTCTGATATTCCTGGATCTAATTTCAATTTTTCTTGCATTAATGAATCATAATCATTATTTACATTGTTATCACCTGTTTGTAGAACGATTTGAAAATCTTGTAGCAAATTTATGAGTGAATCCTTTACAGTCTCATTAATTATATGAGACCCTAATCCACCTCCTGATATATATATGATTGGTAATTGTTCTTGTTGAGCAATCATTTTTTTCAATGGTTCAATAATTGGTCCTTTACCAGATTTTAAGAAAATTTCTTTTCTTACTAGGTTACCTGTGCGTATTGTTTTGTTTTTAGGAAAATATTTTTCAGAAGATGGAAATACAGTGAATATCTTCTCTGCATATCTAGAAACTATTTTGTTTGCTAATCCAACTGCAGCAGTTTGCTCGTGTAGATATATTTTAGCTTTGAAAATTTTAGCTACTAAACAAACAGGAACAGTAACAAATCCTCCTGTAGAAATTACTATGTCTGGTCTGAAATTTTTTAGAATTTTGTATGAATCAATGAATCCTAATATTGTTCTAAACATTAGAATTAATGTACTTAAACTGAATCTTCTTTGCATTTTGCCTGTTCTGATATATTCTTGTTTGAAAGTTTCATTTTGGAAAAACTTTTTTTCTAACGAAATACCATTCTTTTCTCCTTCCATACCTAAATCGCTACCTATGTAGAGTAAATTTTCTTCATAGTTAGAGTATCTTTCTTGTATTGCTGATATTATTGCACTGGCAGAAGATATATGTCCTCCTGAACCACCTCCTGTTACTACAATTTTTCTTTCTAATTTATTCGTTACCATTGGTCTTCGTAGAATATTTGCTTATGTTAAGTAGTATACCAATTCCTATTAATGTAACAATAGTGCTTGAACCTCCATATGTCAAAAAAGGTGCAGGAATACCTGTTAATGGAACTAATCCTACATTTGCAGCCATATTTATTAAGGCTTGAAGTACAAGCCATACAGTTATTCCTGTTGCTAATATTTTTCCTTGTTTATCTGGTGCAGACATTGCTATTTTAAGACCTCTCCAAAGAAAGAATATCCAAGCTAATATTATGATTGTTCCTCCTATGAATCCTATTTCTTCTAGAATGACTGCAAAGATTGAGTCGGTAAATGCAGTATTTTCTACTAAGTATCCGAACCTTTGTCTTGATTGTCCGAAGCCAGTTCCTAAAAGACCTCCAGACCCTATTCCTATTAATATTTGTTGCATCTGATATCCTGAACCTTGTGGATCTGCAACTTCTCCAGTTAGTAACAGATTTAAGAAGGTAGCGACTCTTTGTAATCTATATGGCTCTAATATCGCTGCTATTGCTACTAATGGAGTGAATAGTAACCCTAGTGTCCCAATGGTATACATTCCATGTTCTTTTTTATCTCTTGATACAAAAAACATTATGAAGGCAGTAATTGCTATTATTACTGTAGTTCCTAGGTCTGGTTCTAAAAAGACTGGAATTATTACTAATGAAAGTATTGCTCCAAAGCTTAATATACTTTTGAGAAATAGGTCTTTGAAACCTCCTTTTGCATCGTCTTTAAAGTAATTACTAGATGAAAGCCATTTTGCGAGATATGCTATTACAGCAATCTTTGCAAATTCTGCTGGCTGTATTGCTGGTAATGGACCTATTGTAAACCATCTTTTAGAACCATTTATATCTTGTCCTACTATCAGAAGAAGTGAGAGTATTATTATTATCAATATGTAAAAAATTGGTGATAGTTTTAATAGTTTTCGATAGTCCCAAAAATATATTATAACTGCGGGTATAGTTCCTAATACTAACCATATTAGTTGAGATTTTAAGAAATAGAATGGATCATCAAACTTTGTGTTTGCTTGATATACGCTAGCATCGAAAATCATAATGGAACCAAAGATTGCCATAGTTATGACAAAAAAGAGTATAACTTTGTCACACTTGTATTTATTTAATGATTTTTTTGTAAATTTTTGTGTTTTAGTTATTCTCGACATGGGCTGATTATTAATATACTATATACTAGTATGTTTAGGAAGAATAATGGTGATGAAAATTTAGTGATAGTTGTAGGTGGTCCTGGAGGAAGTGGCTCTAGCACTATAGCTAAAATGCTTTCTGATTATTTTCATTTGGAAAGAGTATATGGTGGAGCATTGATGAGAGAAGCTGTTAAAAAGAAAGGATATGATTCTTTTGAGAAATTTTTTAATTCTAGTAATAGGCAGCAATTATTAGCTTTTGATATGATGATTGATTCTAAGTTGATAGATAGAGCTGAGGAAGGTAATGTAATTATTGAGTCTAAAATTTTTGCCGGTATAGCTACTACTAGAAATATCCCTTGTACTGTTAAGATATGGATTACAGCATCATTGAATAGAAGGGCTATTAGATCTGTTGAAAAAGCTCGAATATCAGATCTTTTTGAAAAGATTAAATTGTATTTTTCTTCTTTGTATAATCTTAAAAAAAGATGGAAGTCAGACAGAGAGAGATATCACAAACTATATGGTGTTGAGTATGATTCTCCTTCATTGTACAATGATATAATTATAGATTCTACTAATTTAGATGAAAAGGAAACATTTAATTTAATTTTAAAAAAATTAAAAGATGGAGGATATATTAAATAATGGTAATAATAATGTTGTTAATGATCCTACTAAAATTGTACCTGATAGTGTTTCAAGTAATAATAGTTATGTTACTCCTCATCCTATATCAGAGGATTTGGATAGTAGATGGCTTAGATGGAAGTGCTTGGTTTGTGGATATTTGTATGAAGGTGTTACGGAGCTAAAGGTTTGTCCAAAATGTGGTAATTCAGATATGGATAAGTTTGATGATGCTGAATAGATAGATTGTTATTCAGCAAAATGTGTATGTTTGGTTATCCATTTCTTTAATGAAATATCTAACCAGAAAGAATAAATTCCTAAGGTTATGATGCATAACAATAACCATTTAATCCAACTACCGAATAATTGTATTGCTTTTCCATCAAATTCTAATCTGTGTCCATTCACTACTGTATGTTTTGTCTCCCATTCATATATCATGCATAATGCCCATGGATAGCAAATACCAAGAGAAAAAATTGTTACCAATGATCCCAAAAGTTTCCAACCTATGAGTTGTAATAACCCACCATCAAAATATGATTTTGAATTTTCTTTTTCCATATATTTATTAAAAATGCAGAGAGGGGGAATCGAACCCCCACCCTATTTCTAGAACGGGATTTTAAGTCCCGCGCGTCTGCCAATTCCGCCATCCCTGCTTGTTGACATAGTATTCTATCAAAAGATACTACTATTACACAATATATACTTGGAGGTGACGATGGGACTCGAACCCATGGTAACGGTTTTGCAGACCGTGGCCTTAACCAACTTGGCTACGTCACCTTATGAATTTAGGATATCTTTAACGGTAAGAATCTCCAAAATACTGTCGTATTTTTTATTTTGTATAGAGCTACCGCTAATAATAGCAATTTTAT
>CAZJBF010000013.1:0-3388 GCA_964544555.1 uncultured Candidatus Saccharibacteria bacterium
AATCAACACATAGGTAGAGAGAAAGTAAATAGGACAAGGATATAAATAATGGTGGGCTAAACTTTCTCGCATGGAACTTAAAAACAGAATAATTATGATTCTACTTATTTAAAAAATATGAGTCCGTTATCCATTTGAGCAATTCTTTGTCTATATCTTCCTCATCTTTTAACTCAACGTAGTACAAGTTTCTGTTAGTAGACAACTTCTCTTGTTTTATTATTCTTTCACTATCAATTTGATAATCTACTCTAAAATCTAACCTAATCTTATCTCTTAATAGCCATACCCCACTAAATGTATAGTTACTTACTACTAGATGTATACAACATGGTAAAGATTCTATCTTTATTTTACCTACCTCTTCTTCTATTTCCTTAACAAGTTTCTCAAAGAGATCTCTTGAATAATCCTTGCCCTTAAAGTGTTGTTCAATTGGATATATAACACAGGAATGAGATTGACTCTTCTTTTTAAATTCTCTTTTACATCTTGGGCATTGCCACATATTTGATTATATCAAAAAGAGAAGGTAATGGTGGGCTACACTTTCAGGCATGGAACTTAAAAGTTGTGTTACAATGTACCAATATATTTAATATTAACTTATATGAAAGGTAATCTTAGAAAGATTTTAGCTTTTGTATTTATATTTTTCCTTTTGTGGATTGCAAGACAGTATCTCTACTTATACGTAGAGTTATCATTTAGTGATTATCTTAGAACTGTATCCAGCATTGTAATTAAAATTATTTTTTGGATTTTACTTTCTTTCATCTATTCTAAAGTAGTATACAAAGAAAATTTATTTAGAAGATTAGAATTTAAAAACAATAAAAAGGGAATACTGTATGCATTAACATTTGGTTTGTTACTTCTATCTCTTAATTTAGCTTACAACTACATATCTAAAGGAACTCTATTTGATTTTAATATTAGCTTAAGAGGATTTGTTAGTGCCGTTGTATTTGCTCCTATTATTGAAGAGATTGTCTTTAGAGGATTAATTTTAAATAAATTAAAATTATCTATACCTTTCTTTTGGGCAAACTTATTAACAGCGGTCTTATTTGTCCTTATTCATCTTCCTGGATGGTTGATATGTGGAGATGGTATCTCTTTGGAAAACTCTTTATCAATTCTTCTTGTTAGTTTTATCTGGGGATATATGTATAAAAAGAGTAATTCATTTCTATCCCCTGTTTTAGGACATGCACTTAACAATTTTATCTCTATGATTGTATAGGGAATGGTCGGGGTGACACGACTTGAACGTGCGACCTCTTGTACCCCATACAAGCGTTCTAGCCATCTGAACTACACCCCGTTATAATCCGATTTCATCACTAATACTACACATTGCTTCTATAGCAATTTGTACAAATTTTTCTAATGGCAAACCTATTTTTTCAATATCATATATTAAATCTCTTCTAACAGCCTTAGAAAAAGCTTTAGCTTTAAATTTCTTCATTACACTCTCTACACTCAAATCTGCGATCTTCTTACTTGGTAAAACCAATGTACAAGACACTAAAAACCCCGAAAGAGTCTCACTAGCAGAAAGAGCGTAATCCAATTTAGATTCTCTTTTTTGAGAAATATCAGGATGTTCCTCATAATGAGCTTTAACTGCATGATACATATCTTCTGGAATATCTTCCCCTATCTTTAAATTCTCCATCTTCAAAACATCATCAAATTCAACAACATGTCTCTTTGGATCCTTATCCACATAGTCA
Organism: uncultured Candidatus Saccharibacteria bacterium; assembly: GCA_964544555.1. Lineage (GTDB taxonomy): Bacteria > Patescibacteriota > Dojkabacteria > SC72 > SC72 > UBA5232. The sequence goes on from CAZJBF010000013.1 coordinate 1,743, forward strand.
TAATCCAAATCATGAATCAATCCAGATATTCCCCATACATTTTCATCCTCTTCAAAATACTTAGCCAAAGCAATCATAATTACTTCACTCTCTCTCATATGCAAGCGAAGATATCTCGTAGTAATATACTTGTCTAGTAATTCATTAACTTTCTCCCTAGATATCATTATTCAAAAAATCATTAAGTTTAATTTTCAAATCATCTATATCAATATATCTAATACCAATTATACCAAGTTTCTTTGCAACTGATATATTAATATCTGAATCATCGATCAATATAATATCAGAAGGTTTACTCCCTATTAATTCTATTAATTTCTCAAAAGCTTTTTCATTAGGCTTTTTGTATATATTACAATATTCTACAGATTTGAAATATTTGAGAAAATGAAATTGTTCATCAATATTCTCTACTACGAACTCTCTGCTATTAGTAAAAATATACAAAGGAATATTTAACTCATACAAACAATTAAGGAGATTAATCATGTCATTACAAACTCCTCCATTATGAAACTCATACAGAACATTGCTGAAATCAAAAACTATGCTTTTATACATACACAATTACTTAACTTCCATAATTACTTGATTTGGACTAGTACTAGCACTAAGCTTGAATTCTGTGCCTTCTTCGACACCATCGAATACATATGTGGTAGAATCTCCACTTCTTGTTGCTACCAAACTAATACCATCATACAAAGAGATAGTACTTGATGAACCACCAACTCTATCCATCACTAAGCTTCCAAATACAACCTGTAAAATGCCTTCTTCATCGTATTTAGCAGATACTAATGGTATTGGAGAATCACCATCTGCTGTAACATTCCATACAAATTTCAAAATTCCATTATTCCTACTGTATGTATATGAAGTAATCGAGGCATTTTTCTCTACTCCTACTCCTGTAATGTTTTGCTCTCCTGTTGAGAAAGTCTCACTCCCGAGATTAATTTCTTCAGTAGTAGTATTCGTATCACCTGGATATTTTACTTGCAAAACAATATTCCATTCTCCAGTACCTTGATTATTACTACTTAGTTTGAAAACAGTCTCTGATGACAAACCAATATCGTAAATTTCCTCATCTTGTATAGAGCTAATATTTCTATATATCTTTGTAACACCTTTCAAATTAATACTTTCTTCATCTTGATGTGCTATTCCAGAATTATCTTCAGCTATATTATTTAATTGGACTCTAATTACTCCAGAACTTTTGTTGTATGAAGCATTTACATACGGTTCATCGCTACTATCACTTGTCAAAACAAATCGTATTTCATGATATCCATCTTTAGAGCTGTTCGATATTGATTCTATGGTAAATGCAGACTCGGAATCTTCCCCGACTGTTTGCGAATCAGAAGAATATTCTGAAAAATCAGTATCACTTTCTTCTTCTGTTTCTTCAACATCATTAGAGACCTCCTCATCTTCATCATTTTCTACATCCTCACTTTCCTCTTGTGTTTCTTCATTTTCTGTCTCTTTATTTGCGTCATTATTTGTATCAATATTTTCATCTGGTCTCATAAAGATGTATACAGCAAAAGCACCCACTGCTACAACTAAAAGCAGAATGTATATCGTCTGTTTTTTCATATTGAAATATACTTAAATCTTATTATTAAATA
>CAZJBF010000013.1:3488-17518 GCA_964544555.1 uncultured Candidatus Saccharibacteria bacterium
GGCTTTCGCTACAACCTATTCCAAATGTTATGCAGTTAAATTTTGTAATTGGTTGGTAAAAGTTTGTCCTATAACGGTTGGAAAAAGTAAAAGAAATGGTGTTGTAACAGTGGTATGAACGAAAGATTAACCTAGGCCAGGCCTTGAGGCCAGGCCTTGGCCTGGCCTGAGGATTGTGATAGGATGAAAGGTATGAATAAAACGATTAGCCTGAGTGATAAAGAGGAAGTTAAATCTGAAACTGTAGCGGATATAACTGATACTGATATTCCTAAAGATTCAACTGTAAAAGAAGATGATATTAAAACAGAGAATTCTGTTGTTAAGAAGAAGTTTAATCTCAAGTTTGTACTTTTCCCTTTAGGGGGAGTTTTGATTTTAATTGGAATAGCTGCATTTTATTACTTCGGTATATACAAATTAAAACCTAAATCTCCTTCTGAGGTTATTTCCTTTACTGGAAACTATATTGCTTCTGAAAATCCTACTAAAACTTTTTCTACAGATTTTCCACTACTCTCAAATCCATCTGAGCCTAAAACTGAAGAAAGTCCATTAAATGGCTTACTATTCACTCAGAAAGAAATGAATATATTAAAAAGTAGAAGACCTGTTGCTGTTATGATAAATAACCATTCAGAAGCAAGACCACAATCTGGATTAAGCAGTGCTGACATTGTAATAGAAGCAAATGCTGAAGGTGGTATTACTAGATATCTAGCAATTTTTTGGAGTCAAGCTCCTCAAAAAGTTGGATCAATCAGAAGTTTAAGACAATACTATTTAGAATGGCTCAGTGAGTATGATCCAATCTTAATACATGATGGCTGTGCCTCTACTGATAATCCACTTACTGATGCTTGTGGTAATTTGTACACATATGGAACAAAGGACATAGCAACATTAGGTGCATGGAGATACAATGACGGTGTAAGAGTATCACCTCATAACGAGTATAGTTCTATTACAAATGCTTGGCTATATGCCGAAAAGGTTAATTGGGATAGCTTTCCATCCATAGGTGAATGGAAATTTAAAAAAGATGCAAATCTTGCTGACCGAGGTGAGAAAACTGTAGTAGAAACAGTATTTCATGCGAGGTTAAACAACAGTGGATTGTATGATGCTACATGGACATATGACAAAACATCTAACAGCTATTTCAGAGAGATCGGAGGAGATATAGATATAGATCAGGAAACAGATACACAAGTTACTGCAAAAAATATAGTTATTCAACAAGTCAATATGAATCTATCAGGAGATAATGACAGTAGAGTAATAATAACTACTATAGGTGAAGGAGAAGCAGTAATATTGCAGGATGGCAAGATAATTAACGGAACATGGAAGAAAGCATCTAGAACAGATCGAACAAAATATTATGATAGCCAAGGGAATCAAATACAGTTCAACAGAGGAAGAATTTGGATAGCAGCAATACCTGAATCAACTGGTCAATTTAACATCATAGAACAATAGGAGAAGGTATATCTATCAAATACCTGTAATATTCCCACAAATCTGATATAATCGAGTAATAATATTAAGCAGGTTGGGGAACTATGCTAAAAAAATTATTCATATCAAAAGTAAGAATAAGTATACTGTCACTATACATGTCCAATATAAATGCATCATACCACGTAAGAGGTCTTGTACGAATCTTAGATGAAGAAATAAATGCTGTAAGGAGAGAACTCCTAAACTTAGAAAGTGCTGGTTTACTTAAATCAAAAAAAGAAGGAAACAAACTTGTTTACAAAATAAACAAAGATTTTCCAATTCTCTGGGAATTAAGATCAATATTCTACAAAGAATCACAGATAGGAGAAAAAATCTTAAATGCAGTAAAAAATATAGAAGGAATAGAATTGGTTGTCTTAACAAATAGTTTCATTAAAGAAAAATATGAAAATAATACTGATGTAGATTTCCTCTTCATTGGTGAAATGAAAGTAAGAGATCTTTCAGTAGCAATGAGTCAAATAGAAAAAGATTTAGCAAGAGAAATAAGATATAGCGCTATAACAAAAGAAGATTTTGATTTTGCAAGAAAAAAGAAAGAACCCTTCTTGATGAATGTCTTAGAAAACGATAAGATAGTCTTGTTTGGACAAATATCTGATTTACTCTAGAAAATGAAAATAAAATTCAATATAAAACCTGTATTAAACTATGTTCTCATTATATTAGTTTCAGCAGCAATCATATCTTCTCTACTAATAGCATTACCATTAACTGAAAAACTTTCAGATAAGGTAAGTTTTAATCTAATTACAAAAGATTCATCATATTGGTCAAAGGAATATATCCTCAAGCTTCAAACCACAGATAAAAAAGAAATTAACAAAACAAAAGAGATACTATTCAAAAGATTAAGAAATTATGGTGTAGAAAGAGTATCCATAGTACAAACAGAAAGTACTGATAATACAACATCATCCTTAAGAATCGTAGTTAATTCTTCAAAAGATGAATCACTGGTTGGACAACTCATAAGCAACAGATTTAACTATGAGATTATGACTAGAAAATCAGATGTAGATTTTGATGATGAAGAAAATCCATATGCATATATATTTTCTACCAACTATGACTCTACAGAATGGAATTATGAAGATTTTAGAAATATATATATAACCCAATTGAGAAATAGCGAAGGCAATTACTCATATTTTGCAATATACAAACAATGGCCTAAACAAGAAAAAGATTTCCTACAATTTTTAAAACAGTATGAAGGACAATATATAGGGGTAAATATAGATGGATATGTATCACCTTTCAATGTTCAAAAAGGCACTGATATATTCGCACTCTCGCTATATACTAGTGGTGAAGAAGAAGCTAGTGTAACCTCCATTCTCTATAACTCAGGTCATATTCCAGTAGAATACAAATTGGATTCTGAGAATAGTATAAATCCACAGATCATTAGCGTAGATTACATAAGAGTAACAATAGGTTTTGCAATATCAATAATTACTGCATACCTTTACTTGTTAATATTTAAACATTCATCAAAGAAAATATTGCTTAGATCATTCTTCTCAACAATACTAACTTTGGCCACATATTTAACAATTTTGAAACTATATAATATTCCTGTAGATACATTCCTCTTAACATTAGAAGCAATTATGATATCAATAATAATTAAGATAGTAATAGATAACAAAGATTCAGAACTATATATATTAATAAGTTTGTTATTAATTTTTGGAATTGTACTATTTCTAGGGGTTGGCTTTATGACTGTTTTAGCCAAAGATATGATATTTTTGGTTATACTCTCCAAGGTATGTCTGTTAATATCTGAATGGTATATAAATAAAGTAAAAAAAATATAACTATGGAAATATTTTTAGCAATCTGGAACAATTGGAGTCTGTATCAGAAAATAACACTATCTGTAATGTTCATACTTCTATTCATTATAATAGTATTACTAGTAAGATTTTCAACAAAGAGCAAACCTTTTACTATATTCACAATACTTTCACTTGTCATATCAGCATGCATTACCGTATTAGGATTTTTAATACTAAACATAGTCTTCGATACTACAATTACATATCTATATCTTCTTACCCCTATTGTGGTTCTAATCATAAACATACTGAATATATCTACTAGTATAGGTTTCTATACAAAACAGAAACAGAAAAAAGAAATAGACATTGTAACTTTGAAAAAAGAATTTCTTAGAGACTCACTACAGTTAAGTATATTCATAACTATACTCTTTTCTGCTTTTTCAATGTTTTTAACTGGTACATCACTTACATTTATTCTCCTAACAGGAGGAATCTCAGTCATAATGCCTTGGATCAATTACGCTTTAATATACTGGATTTTCAAAAAGAATGCTTAATTTTAAAGTTATTATCATAGCTGGATGTACTGCATCTGGTAAATCAGATATAGCTTTAAGATTAGCAAAAGATATTGATGGTGTAATTATAAATGGTGATTCAAGACAAATATACAAAGAGATGAACATTGGTACTGCAAAACCAATTCCTGATAAAACAGAGAATAATGTTATGTATATTCAAAATATACCTCACTACCTATACTCCTATGTCTCAGTAAAAGACTCATACAGTATATATAATTATCAGAAAGATGTATTAGAAATAATTAAAAATTTACCTAAAGAAAAAACACCTATAATTGTTGGTGGAACAGGATTATACATAGATTCTGTTGTATTCAATTACAAATTAGAGAAGAACCAAATTAATAACTATGAGAATCTTTCTACTTTAAATATATACCAATTACAAAAAATTTTAGGGGAAGAGAAATTAAAGGAACTTAATCTAAGTGATAGGAATAACCCAAGAAGATTAATTCGTATGTTACAAAAGAAAAATAATATATCAAAAAAAGGTAAACCATTAGAAAACATATATTTTGTAATAGATAAACCTGTAGATGAGTTGAAAAAAAATATATTAAAACGAGTAGATACTATGATACTTAATGGACTGATTGATGAGAATAAAGAAATTAGAAAAAATAATTTGCAAGAATACCATGCTTTAAAATCCATAGGATACCAAGAATTTGATGGATATTTCGAAGGTAATAAATCATTAGATGATGTAAAGGAGGAAATTATTAATCATACTAATCAGTATTCTAAAAGACAGCGAACTTGGTTTAGAAGAAACAAAAGTTCTATTTTCGTTAATGATTACAAAATAATATTGAAGAAATCAAAAGAGTTCATATCTAAATCCCCTCTACACTATTAAGAATATTACAATTACCATCAACCATCTTAATAATATCTATACTATTTACCGTAAAAGTAATATCTTCTTCTTGAAGATTTTTAGATATCATTGCTAAATCTTTTACAATATTTGAATATTCCTGCTGAGAAAGCTCCTTATTTACCCTCCCTAAGGTAAGGTGAGGTATTAGGTTAACATCCTCTTTCAATTTTAAAGTTTTTCGAAGAGAAAGACATAGTTCTCTCATATCATCACCTCCTTTTTGTACTTCTAGAAATACCAATTCTTTGTACCTTCTAGTTATACCCAATTTTACTGATCCAAATTTAATGGTAAATCTCTTGAATGCAAACTTCTTAAGTCTGTATTTAAGGTAAGCCATTTTAAGAAATGAAACATTTTCTCCAAGTGATACAACACTCACACTGTACATACTTGGGCAAGACCATCTAGCATCAATATCAAATCCTTCAAAGACTTTTTTCACATTATCTGATACTTTGACTATTTTTTTACAAGCATTATCACTAGGTACAAAACCTAAGAAAAAACTCATATGATTATTTAGATATTTTATCTACTCCCCCCATAAATGGTCTAAGAACTTCTGGTACTAATATACTTCCATCTTCCTGCTGATATGTTTCAACTAAAGCAACCATCAATCTACTAGTAGCAAGACCTGATCCATTTAGTGTATGCATATATCTCAATTTCCCTCCATCTGAAGGTTTATATTTCATATTACCTCTTCTTGCTTGATAGTCAGTAACATTAGATACAGAACTTACTTCGTAATATTTATCTATCGAAGGGATATATACTTCAACATCATATGTCCTTGCAGAGCCGGCAGAGCAATCACCTGCTGCTAACTTATCAACTTGATAATGTAGGCCTAATTTAGAGACTATATCCTCTGCCTTAGCTAGAAGCTCTTCAAAAGCATCTTTAGACTTATCATCAGCTGTATATTGGAACATTTCGACTTTATCAAATTGATGCATCCTTATTAATCCTTTTTCATTCGCTCTGTAACTACCTGCTTCTCTTCGGTAACAAGGAGAATATGCAAAGAATTTCTTAGGAAGATCCTTCTCTTCTAACACACTATCTTTAAACATATTTGCCAATGCAGTTTCTGAAGTAGGTATAAGGCATAATCCATCTTGTACCCAATACACATCATCTTTGAATTTTGGCAACTGACCAGCTACATACGCAGAGTTTTCTACAACTAGATTAGGTGGAATAATCATTTCATATCCAGATTTAATATGCTCAGATATGAAGAAATTAATTAAAGCCCATTCTAACTGTGCACCCAATCCTCTATACACACAAAAATTATTCCCAGATATTTTAGAAGCTGTCTCAAAATCAAACATATTTAAACTTTTACCCAATTCAACATGGTCTTTAATTGGGAAATCAAAGACAGGTTTCTCTCCTACAGTTTTAATAACCTGATTATTCTCCTTCTCTCCAGAAAGCAAATCCTCATCAGGAACATTAGGAAGAACTTCCATTTTAGAAATCAATTCCTTTTCAACATTTCTCAATTTCTCCTCAGCTTCTTTAACTTCCTTTGCTTTCTCTTTAAGCTCTAATAAAAGCTTTTTAAACTCATCTCCCTCTTTATCAACCTTAGCCATTTCATCATTGAATTGATTCTGTTGAGCTCTCTTAGTATCAAAATCTAATTGAAATTTTTTCTTATCCTCATACAAAGAAATTATTCCATCAAGATTGAGACTTTCTTTACTCATTCTTTTTAGCAAACCTCTTTCTACGACATCTCTTTCTTCTATTATTCTTCTAATATCTATCATTAATCTTGTTATATCAATTTAACATAATACCTGTATTATATTCTGCTCTTTTGGTATTATCAAGAATATGAAAAAAGAGAACAAAAAATTGAAGAATATTTTAGACAGATCTAAAAAAATATTAATATTAAGCCACAAAGGGCCTGATTTGGATGCTTTTTGCAGTATGCTAATTACACAACAGATATTAAAAACTATATATCCTAAAAAAGAGATAGTTATTCAAGCTAGACAAAATCCATCTACTAACCTACCTTGTATGAAAGAAATTAAAATACAGGAGTCATTAAATAGCGATACATTCGACTCCATAATTGTCACTGATGCTGGTGATATGAATATTTGTATAGATAAAGAAAAGGATAATGTTAATTACGACGATATACCTGTAGTATTGATAGATCATCATGATACCGTTGTTAATCAATTAGAGAACATACTTTTGATTAATCATAATGCCAGTTCAGCAACAGAAGAAGTATATATGACTTTTAAAGATATTTTTGGAAGAAAGCTTAAGCTTACTAAGGATATAGCTGAATTGATACAGTATGGAATAGTTGCAGATACAGGTAGATTTCTTTACGATATTACTACTACTAATTCATTAAGAATTTTTGCTGATGCAAAGGAGATATCTCCAGTAGATTTGGAAGAATTTTCATACAAAAATGATAAGTTTCCAAAACAAGCAACTGATGCAGTTATTGAGTATCTTAAGACTTTAACAATAGCCGGAGATATGGCATATATGTATATGGATAGAAAAACTATCGAAGATAATCCTTCTCTGAGACAAGGCGTTAGTGAAGCTCAAAGTTTTTTAAGAGATAAATATCTAAGATTCATACAAGGAGTTCATTGGGGTTTCATTATTAAGCCTGATATGAATAGCATAGATAATTGGTTCATATCATTTAGAAGTACAAAGGGTTACCAAGATGTAAAGGTCATAGCTGAAGAATTAGGAGGTGGTGGTCATATTTACTCCGCAGGAGTTCCATTCAAAGCTAATTCTTTACAAGAAGTCATAGATGCAACATTAAAAGCAGTAGAGAAACATATACCCTCTTAACTACTCGCACTAGTATATTTCCGTACATTCCTCTTCCAAGTTTCCTTAGCAATAATATACAGAATAATTCCAACTACAAAAGAATACACCAAATATATTGGACTAAATTTACCGATTAAGATATTACTAGGAACAGTAGTTAAAAAGGCTATCGGTATCACAGTATAGAAAACAATTTTAAAAGATTCACCAAAAATATCTACAGGATACTTAGTTACTCCCAACAACTCCTTAGCTATAGATAAATAACCATTTCTAGGATTAGAAATAGTAAAACTAGCAAAAAAAAGATAAATTGAATACCAAATAAATAAGGAAAGAAATACAGATATTATTCCAAATATTACATTAATTAATAAAATACTATCCCACTCTACAATAAAATAATAAATAATAAGGATAAGACCAGAAATAGCAGTAACAAAATTATAAATAAAAAAATCTGAAAAAGAAGCAAACCACGAAGAAGAAATTGGTTTAAGAAGTATAAAATCAAATCTACCATCTAAAATTTTCGACTCTAAATAAACCAAATTAACTCCAAAAAATGACCAACCCGAATAATTAATTAAATTCCACAAACCTAAAACTAAATATGCTTCAGATTTACTCCACCCTACATACATTTCATTATCTCCAAATATTACATTAAGAAAGATAATCTGAGCAAAAACAACAAACAAAGTCCTCAACAATCTAATGATTACTTCTTCTTTGTAAATATAGCTTCTAGATAATCCACCAAGAAAAATTCTTTTCCAAACTTTAAAATAATAAATTATGTTTTTTCTAAATTCCTTCTGCTTCATACCTCTTTATCGAAAATTTATACATTAATCTGTAAATTAAAATCAAAATGAGGATCCAAAAGATAGATAAAATAAAACCAAAATCCAAATCATAGGTCGTTAATCTACCCAAAAGTATCTCCACGGGAAAAGAAAGAGTATATCTAAAAGGTAATATTTGTAAAACATATTGACCCCATATTGGGAGAAAAACTATTGGAATAAATTCTCCTGAAAGCATAGATGCTATATTGTAATAAAATATTCTAATACCATCCATTTCCTTAACACGCATAGAAATAAGTGAAATTATATTTCCAAGAAGAAAGCTGATACAAAAACCAAATATAATTGATATACAACAAAGAACTATATTAAAAGGATTAAAGGTTATTATCCAGAAATTAAATTTTAGAGATAAAAATATTCCAAAAATAAATGCTGGGATGAAAAGAACAAATCTTAAAATATTATTTCCAATATTTATACCCAAATATTCAGTTAGATAATTAAATGGCTTTATTAAAAAATTTGAAAATCTTCCTGAAATTATATCCCTCATACCAAATTCTAAAGTATAATCACTAGTTAATTTGCTTATGAGCATAATTAAAATGTAATATGAAACGATATATCCATTACTTACTGTTTCATCCATTTTTGAAGCTGCTATCCAAACTAGACAGAGTCCACAAATTTTAATAATATCTGCTAATATCCATGCAAATAATTGCTTTCTATACATCAGTTCTTTAGAAAAATACATTGATATTTCTCTATTTAGAATCTTTTTTGTCTTCTTTCTTTGATCTATACTCATTTTCTAATTCTTTAACTTTCCACATAAAAATTCTTGTTTTATCCTTAGCTTTAGGATAATCAGAAGAAAAACTTAAGGCTTGTTCCAATATTGCTCGAGGTTTCTCCTTTGCCCATTTTATATACATAGTTGCCCTTTTCATATCCCCTAGTTTTCCAGCCAATCTTAACCCATATGATTGATACTCTTTTGAAATATACTTATGTTTATCACCAAAAAGTCTCTTTGGATTTGTAGCTAAAGAATCAGTATCAAAAAGTTTAGATTGAGAATTCTCTGTATCATGACTTAATGATTTAGAATCTTTCTGTATTTGAGAAATAATATCTTTAATTGAATCCATATAATTGATTCTATCAGATATTTACCATTACTTATTATTTTTAGAGAAATTAATCTTATCTTTATATATTTCCTTAGTAGAATTCTCTATTTCATTTTTCATTTGTGGAAAGAATGTACCTTCTCTACCAGTAACATCCTCTAAAAACCAAAATATTCTCTCACTCTGACCATAGCCACTAACAGGTGGCATACCATATTCCAACATTTCTACAAAATCAATATCCAACATATGTGCTTCTGTATCACCTCCCTCTCTTAGCTTTTGTTGCTCTAGGAACCTATCCAATTGATCTTGAGGATTATTAATTTCCGAATATCCATTTCCTAATTCACTTCCTGCAATGATGACTTGAAATCTTTCTGTAATATCAGGATTATTTTCATATGTCTTTGCTAATGGAGAAAGAAATGTAGGTTGATTAATTAAAAATGCAGGCCCAGATATCTTTGCTCTAACAGCTTTCCAAAGAGAATCAATCATTCTATTTCTATTAATCTGCCCTCCCATTTCAATATTGTTATCCTTAATGACATTCAATATTTTCTCTTCACTGTCATTAAATATATCAATATCAAAATTCTTCTTTATGGTTTCTGCATAATCCAACTCTACCCACTCATCAGCTAAATCAAAAGTATACCCTCTAGTTGTAAATTTAGTTCTTCCATATACCTTGTTTGCTATTTCTAAAAATATCTCCTTTACCAATTTCATATTGTCTCTGAAATCAGCATACGCCCAATACCATTCAAGCTGGTAATATTCTTGCAAATGCTCATCATCCATTCCTTCATTTCTAAAATTCGGCCCCAATGTATATACCTTCTCATACCCTCCACCAATTAATCTTTTTTGATACAACTCTGTGGATATTCTCAAATAAAGATCTTGATGAAGTGCGTTATGATGAGTAATGAAAGGAGTAGCATCTGCCCCGCCAGTTACAATTTCCAATACAGGCACTTCAACTTCCATAAAGCCATTTCTATTCAAAAATTCTCTTTGAACAGCATAGAATTTTGCCTTTCTATTAAACATTTCTACTCTTTCTGGGGATATTGCCAAATCAAGGTATCTTCTTCTAAACATTTGTTCTTTGTTTTTCAATTTTCGAGGAAGAGGTCGTAAAGATTTAGTTAGCAACCTAATACTCGATGCCATTATGCTAATCTGTCCAGTTCTCGTTTTACCAATAAAACCATCAACTTCTATAAAATCAGAGACATCAAGCAGTTGAAGATTATCCCACCCTAGTATACCTTCAGGTAGATTTTCATTAAGAGAATCCCTTCTTATCATTACCTGAATCTCTCCTGATTGATCTTTTATCTCAGCAAATATTAACTTACCATGCTCTCTCCAAGCTGTTATCCTTCCAGCCAATACTGCTTCTTTACCATCATATTCTTCAAATTTGTTTGTAATATCACCGTTATTATACTGTTTTCTAGATTTCGCTGGGAAAGGATTAACTCCTAGCTCTCTAATTTTATTCAATTTTTCTATCCTTATCTCCCTTTGCCCTATTAAATTGCTTTTTAAATTTTCTTCCATACCGAAATTATATCACAAAATAATATTAAGCTTAGCTTAGCAGATTATCTTTGTTGCAAAAGAATTAGTTAAGACTATTTAATAATTTTTTAATATACTATGAGGCATAAAAAAAACTAACTAATCCAATAAAGTACCCTCTAGTATGTTAAATTATTATGAAAAACTATCAAATTTCCCCACCAGTATGGTACAATCTACCCATGCTAGACTCAATCATTTCGTTGTGCAAAAGAAGAGGTATTATATTTCCTAATTCCGAGATTTATGGTGGTATTGGTGGTTTCTATGACTACGGACCAGTCGGTGTAGAGATGAAAAACAATCTTAAAAAATATTGGTGGAAGAATATGGTCAGTAAAAGAGAAAATGTCGTAGGAATAGATGGTACGATTATCACTCATCCTAAGGTATGGGAAGCTTCCGGCCATGTACAAAACTTTGGTGATGAAGTTGTTGAATGTAAAAAATGTCATCAGAGATTTAGACCTGAAGATATTCAAGAAAAATGTCCTAATTGTGCAAGTGTTGATTTTACTGAACCTAGATCCTACAACCTTCTCTTTTCAACTGAGGTTGGAGTGCTAGAGAATGCTAAGATGAAAACATATTTAAGAGGAGAGGCTTGTCAAACAATATACCTTGATTTCAAGAATGTAGTAGACAGTACAAGGCAGCAGATTCCTTTTGGTATAGCTCAGATTGGTAAAGCTTTTAGAAATGAGATAACTCCAGGGAAATTAACCTTCAGATCTAGAGAATTTGAACAATGGGATATGGAATTTTTCGTACATCCTAATGATATGGAGAAATGGTTTGAATATTGGAAGGAAGAAAGGATGAACTTTTACAAAAGTCTGTATCGAAAAACAGAGAATCTTAGATTTAAACAGCATGCAAAAGATAAATTGGCATTCTATGCAAAGGATGCATATGATATTGAATATTTGTCTCCTTGGGGTTGGGCCGAGAATGAAGGTATTCATTGGAGAGGTGATTATGATTTGACTCAGCATAGTAAATTTTCAGGCAAGGATTTGTCATATACTGATCCAAATACTAACGATAAATATATTCCTTGGATTGTAGAGACTTCAGGTGGTGTCGATAGGACATTTTTAATGATGTTGTTTGATGGGTATGAGGAGGAAGATTTAGGAGATGGTAATATTAGAACTGTATTAAAGATAAATAAAGATATAGCTGCGTATAGGGCTGCTATATTCCCATTAGTTGGTAATAGACCAGAGATAGTAGAAAAGGCTAGAGAGATTTTTGAACAGCTTTCAGATAGCTATAGCGTTGTTTGGGATGGCAGAGGTAATATTGGTAAGAGATACAGGTATCAGGATGAGATTGGTACTCCTTTCTGTATAACTGTTGATTATGAGACATTGGAGAATGGTACAGTGACTGTTAGAGACAGAGATACTATGAAGCAAGAGAGAGTTAAGATTGAGGATCTTGATGAGGCTCTAGATTAACATACTTCTATTATTTCGTATTTCATCTTCTTCCCATTTATAGATATTACCAAAGTATCACCTATTTTTGATTTTAGTAATTCCTTCCCTAATGGAGAGTTTCCAGATATTTTATTTTGAAGTGTATCTACCTCTATTTCAGAAACAATTGTATATTTTGCTTTTTTGTCATTAACTTTTACAGTAACTTCTGACCCTATTGCTATTTTATTTCCTTTACAACCCTTTTTATCCAAGATAACGGAGTTTTCTAGAGTCTCTTCTATATCTTTAATCTTCTTGTCTACTTTCTCTATTTCATTCATTACCACAATAACTGAGTCAGTGTCTTCACTAACATCGCTTAATCTTGCTTGTTCTAGAGTTTTACCCAACTCCTTTCTTTTGTTATTTACTAATTCATTTAACTCTTCTATGAGAGCTTCTGATTTTTCTTTTGTCAAAACAATTCTATCCTTTTTCATAATTATATTATCTAATTAAATAGTCAGAAAAAATACTCCTTGATGGATTCTTACTGTGATATATTATATCATTTTTTCATTTTGAAGTCTGTAATTCTTTATCTCCTTGTGGTTACCAGAAAGTAAAACAGAAGGAACTTTCCATCCATTAAATTCCTCTGGTTTAGTGTATTGAGGATATTCTAATTTGTTGTTTTCAAAAGATTCTTCATCCAAAGATGATTCATTACCTAATACACCAGAAATTAATCTAGTTATTCCATCTACCAATGTTAGTGCTGGTATTTCACCTCCAGAAAGAACATAGTCCCCTATTGAGAATTCGTAATCTACCAAGTTGTCATGTATTCGCTGATCAAAACCTTCATATCTTCCGCATAGTATTATCATATGTAAATCATTTTGGAGAGAAAATTTCTTTAATTCTTGCTGTACTAATTTTTTACCTTTTGGAGTAGTTATAGCAACTATACTATTTTCTTTTTTTAATTCTTTTAAAGCATTGTATATTGGTTCTACTTTCATTATCATTCCAGGACCTCCACCGTATGGCGTATCATCTACTGTTTTATGTTTGTCAGTAGTCCATTTCCTTAAATTATGTACATTAATTTCAACAAGCTGTTTATCTCTTGCTATCTTTACAATCCCTGTATTTATATATTCCCCTACTATGTTAGGAAATATTGTAATTATGTCGAATTTAATCATATGTTTATTATTTTAGATATAGTATTCTTCACAGATGGATAGATATAAGATGACACTCAAATTTATGAAATCTTTAAAAACGTACTTGTAGGTCGTCGGACTTGCACCGCTAGATTGCTAAACGCTCCACCTTATCTTCACTTTTTACAGCGTATAAGCAGGAACTTGCAATGTGAGCTTCTACCATCTCACAACCGACCTACTCAGC
>CAZJBF010000014.1:0-16025 GCA_964544555.1 uncultured Candidatus Saccharibacteria bacterium
ACAACATTCGGTTCCACAAACCGACGCTCTAACCAATTGAGCTACATCCACCATATCCCCATATTATACTAATATTTAACAGAATTACAAAACAATATCTAAATGGTACAATATAAATATGTTAAACTTCATAAAAAATATATTCTCTTCTAACACAATATCTTCTATACCATTCTCTACCCTATATACCAAAATGATCCAATGGAATGAATCCAAAATATATCCATACCCATTCAATCTACCCCAAGCAATATCATTCCCAGAATCATTCTGGAAAGACACAATAAAAATATACAAAATGACAAACACAGACAACAAAGAAAGAGCCATATCAGTATATTGGGCCGACGGTGAATTACTAGTAACATCAGTAACAAAAGGAAATGAAAATTCAGTAACAACAAACAACAATGTAAGTATAAAATATGAACAACATCCAACAAAAAACAATTACGGTAGAAAAGTTGTATATCTAAATGGAAAAATAATTAGAAAAACAGACATATATTACAAAAACATACCAAAGAAAATAGATCTAAAATATCTATTCAACATGCACACACACCCAAAAGAAATAATAAACACGGAACAAATATACAGCTTCTTCTCTTCCCAAGACATCAAATCCCTACTATCATCACAAGCAGTAATAACTGGACTAGTAACAAACAAACTATGGATATTAATACGAACAAACGAAACACCTAACCAATATATCCTACCAGAAAACACAATAATATCGATACAAGACCTAAAAGAAAAAATGAAAGTAGGAGTATATCTAGCAGACTTTAACAGAAAAGCGATAAGACAATAATACTAATACTCAATATCATTACACAAACAAATAGAATCAAAATATCCCATCTCATCCAATTGACTGTTAACAATACTCCTACCTTCTTCATCTAAATATGAATACGGACAAACATACACCCCTTCTTTTGTATTCTTAATTCCTAAACTAAAACTCTCATCTTTAACAAAACCAATAATCTCTTCTCTCCAAATATAACTACCCTCTTTAACTGAAATATTACTCAAATTAAAATACTCAACATACATACCATCATCAATATCAACAACAACTTTCCCATCATTAACTTCAATAACTACACCATCAGCTACAGAAATTACAGAAGAATTTTCTCTAACATCAAAACTCATAACATTAGAATTAGAATCACAAAACATCTCTACACCTTTATCTACAATTCTCAAATCACTAGATTGCAATGGAAATGAAATAGCTAATATATTACTTCCTAATGCTTTACCATCCATATTAGGCAATATGACAAAAGCAAAAAGAATACCTACTACAAAAAATACACCCATCATTACAAAAACAGTAATAGATCTAGTCATATCTCTATCTACTAACTTTATATATATATATCCTAAATTGTACACTATAAATACAACTAGAACCACATTATGATATTGACATAAAAAATCATTTATTGTATTTAGATAACTCTTAAATATATATATATACCATCATGTTCAAAGATCAAACAGAAGAAATACAAACAAATACAATATACATAGATCCTAATACAGGAGAAGAAGTCCCTTCTGAAAATGTATACTTTAGAAAAGAAGAAACTCCCTATCTCCTAATTAACAATGAAATGACAAGGACACAACTTCTTAAAGTTACAGAAAAACCATTTGAATATACCAATACTAAAGACTAATTTCTCCTTCTGTTAAGTATATTTACATAGTAAAACAAATTCAAAATAGAAGTAAGTAATCCTGCAACATATGTCAAAGCGGCAGCTCTTAATACCATACTTGCTCCACTCCTACCATTCTCATCAATCAAATCATACTTCTCTACCAACTTCATACCTCTACTACTAGCATTTAACTCTACTGGTAACGTTATCAAACTAAACAATACACTAGTTGAAAAAAATACCAAACCAATCTCTGCTAAATTAATAGCTGAAATTGCAATCCCAATGAAAAAAAGAATATATCCTGCCTTAGTACCCAAATTTGTAACAGGTACCATTACACTCCTAATCTTGTATATCAATGAAGAAGAAAACTTCTGTTGAACATGTCCAAATTCATGAGCTACAATTGCAACATTTGAAATACTATTCGAAGAAATATTCTCAACAGAAAGTCTAACTATATTCTGAGTAGGATCAAAATGATCCCCTAGAGAAGGCTGTGTGGCCTCTATGGCAACAGAAAACCTCTCACCATCCCTAATTACCTTTCCTGCCTCTTCTCCTGTCATACTCTTTCCAGAGCTTACTTTGGAATATTTGTTAAAAGCATATTTAACATACAACTGTGCTAAAAATGAAAGAATCAAACCAGGTATAGCAAAATACCAATATACAGAATCTATATACATAGTATATTCAAAAAACAAATTTAATACTAAATAATTATACATCAAAAAGGTCTAGTCTGAGTTAGCAGTTTGTAGTATATTGAAGTATGGAATTAAACAAAAATGAAAAATATATATGTCTCTTAGCTCCATCATTCATCACACAATATGAATATCCAGATATAGTATACAGATTAAGAAAATTAGGTTTTGACAAAGTAATGGAAATAACTTTTGGTGCTAAAATGACCAACCTAACCTACTACACTGTACTCAAAGAAAGCATAGAGAAAAAAGAAAAGAAGACTTGGATAGCATCACCATGTCCAACCATAGTCAATTTTATTAAGGTGAAATATCCACATCTAATTCCTAACCTAATACCAGTACATTCTCCTGTTGGATGTATGAGCTTAATATGTAAAAAATTCTTCCCTGAATACAAGATAGTATTTGTAGGACCTTGTTTTACAAAAAAATTAGAAGCACAAGAAATAGGGACTGTAGATCATGTACTTACCTTTATGGAATTGGAAGAACTATTTACTAAAAAGAATATACCTAAGAAGATAGTAGAAGGAAAATATTGTATTAGCTTTGATAAATTCTACAACGACTATACTAAAATATATCCTGTATCAGGAGGACTATCGGACACTTTGAATTACACTAAAATATTAAAGAAGAATGAAATATTGGTAATGGAAGGACTAAATGATCTAATGAAAGTATTTGATGGTTTTAAAGATGGTATGTACAAAAATTACAAGTTTTTAGATGTATTAAATTGCAAAGGTGGATGTATCAATGGTCCTGGTATGTTTAACAAGCTTACAATCAATGAAAGAAGAAAAAGAGTATTTAAATACAGGGACTATGCTAGAAGGTATGAAAAAGATCTAGGAAAGACTGGATTAAAAATAGATGCAGAGGGTATAAATTTTAAAAGAGAAATAGTATGAACCAATATATGGAATTAGCTATAGATGAAGCAAGAAAAGGAGTCAAGAATAGGCATGGAGGTCCATTTGGTGCAGTAATAGTATGTAAAGGTAACGTAATTGCAATTGCACATAATACTGTCTTGAAATCAAATGATCCAACTTGTCATGCTGAAATTGAGGCCATAAGGAAGGCATGTAAGGAATTAAAAAGATTTAATCTTTCTGATTGTGAGATATATACTACAGGGAAACCATGTCCTATGTGCAGAAGTGCTTTACAATGGGCAAAAATAAAAAAGGTGTATTATGGATGTGGATATGATGATGCTACGAAAATTGGTTTTGATGAAAAATTTGGTAATAATAAAAATTATACCGAAAAAAAACTAGATACTAAAGAATGTAAAAAATTATATTCAGAATACATATTATCCAAACCAAAGAAATATTAAGATTGACAGTATTGATATATTCAGGTAGATTATTAAATAACCTCTATACAAATCTACTTACATGTCTAAATATATCTTCATTTCAGGAGGAGTAATTTCAGGAATAGGAAAAGGTGTCACCTCCGCCTCTCTCGGTTTTATCCTCAAATCATACGGTAAAAAGATTACAATGATAAAAACGGATCCATATTTAAATGTGGATGCTGGTACTATGAATCCATTAGAACACGGAGAGACATTTGTTCTAGATGATGGCTTTGAAACAGATATGGATATTGGTACATATGAAAGATTTACTAATCAATCATTTTCTAGACCTAATTCCATAACTTGTGGAGCCATATTTGAAGATGTAATTAAAAAAGAAAGAGCTTTACAGTATGAAGGTAAATGGGTA
This sequence comes from uncultured Candidatus Saccharibacteria bacterium, assembly GCA_964544555.1. Classification (GTDB taxonomy): domain Bacteria; phylum Patescibacteriota; class Dojkabacteria; order SC72; family SC72; genus UBA5232. Next base: position 4,150 of record CAZJBF010000014.1, read on the forward strand.
AGTATTGATCATCATATACCTTCAGAGATAGTTAAATGGTATGAGGATGTAAGTAAGAATGAAAAATCAGATATAACAATCATTGAAATTGGTGGTACAGTAGGTGAGATAGGGAATGGATTGATTTTGGAAGCAAACAAAATGATGAAACTAAGAGATCCAGATGATGTGATACATATTCATGTTGCATATCTTCCAGTCCCTCCTATGCTTGGAGAAATGAAGACTAAACCAGCTCAGATGTCAGTACAAGAACTAAACAAACATGCGATACATCCTGATTTCATAATAGCTCGTTCTGAACTGAAACTAGATGATGTAAGAATTAAGAAATTAAGCAAGTACTGTTTTGTTCGTGAAGACAGAGTTATACCTGCTCCTGATGCAAAATGTATATATGATATACCTATTACTTTTGAAGAATATGATCTAGGTAAAAAGGTTCTTAAATCTTTGAATATGAGATACAAAGATAATCCATTGCATAAAAAGTGGGATGCTAAAGTAAAGAAAATTAATTCTCTTAAAAAGGAGATTAATATTGGAATAGTTGCTAAATATTTTAAAAGTGGAGATTTTGATCTAAAGGATTCATACGTATCAGTATTAGAAGCTATTAATCATGCATCATGGGAATTTGGTGTAAAAGCAAATATTAATTGGATAATTAGTGAGGATATAGAAAACAATAAAGAAGAGCTGAATAAATTACTAAAGATGGATGGGATAATAGTACCACAAGGATGGGGATCTAGAGGTTCTGAAGGTAAAATCAAAGCTATACAGATTGCTAGAGAAAAGAAAATACCATATTTAGGATTATGCTATGGTATGCAAATGGCAGTTATTGAATATGCTAGAAATGTTTTAGGTTTAGATAATGCAAATTCAGAAGAAATAAATAAGAAAGCTAAACATAAAGTAATTCATTTGATGGACTATCAAAAGGAATTGCTAGAGAATAAAAAATATGGAGGAACTATTAGATTAGGTTCATACCAATGTAATGTAGAAAAAGATTCATTGCTATATAAAACATACAAGAAATATGGAAATGGATTGTACAAAACATTGCCATTAATTAATGAAAGACATAGACATCGATATGAATTTAATAATGAATATAGAGAGCTATTTGAAAAATCTAAGATGAAATTAAGTGGTATTAGTCCAGATGGATTATTGGTAGAAGCCATAGAACTTCCTAAGGAAGTTCACCCATTCTTTATAGGTACTCAATATCATCCAGAATTAAAGAGTAGATTTTTAGAACCTCATCCACTCTTCTTAGGATTTATAAAAGCTTGTTTGGATTGAAGATATTCTATAATCTATTATAATAAATGCTATATATCTTCATAGGAATAATATGGACTCTTACAAAAATAAAAAAGTATTAATATTTGGTCTAGGCTTAAATGATGGCGGTTTGGGTATGGCTGAATACTTTTTAAACAAAGGAGCCATAGTAACTATTACTGATGGAAAGACAGAGGAACAATTACATAATACATTAGACAAATTAAAAAAATATGAAGGTAAGATAATATATCATTTAGGTGGACATATTAAAGATGATTTTCTTAACAATTATATTGTAATTAGAAATCCAGCTATTAAACCAGATAATGAATGGCTCAGAATAGCTTCCAATGCTGGTAAACAGATAGAAATGGAAATGAGTCTCTTTCATAAACTTTGTCCTTGTCCAATAATTGGTATTACAGGAACAAAGGGAAAATCTACCACAACTACTCTTGTTTTTGAATTTTTAAAGAAAAAATATGGAGATAAAGTATTCCTAGGAGGTAATATTGGTAGGAGTGCAATAAGAGAATTGAAAGATTTGGATAGTGATAGTTTAGCAGTATTAGAACTTTCAAGTTTTCAACTTGATACAATGGGTGAAAATATGATATCTCCAAATAGTTCGTTGATTACAAATATATATACGGATCATATTGATTGGCATGGCAATTTTAAAGAGTATGTAGAAGCGAAGAAAAATATTTTCAAATACCAAAAGAATGATGAATATGTATCACTAAATATAGATGATGAGGTTATATCATCTTTTAAAGATGAGCCTAACTCAAAAGTTATTACATACTCTTTGAAAGATCCTAACGCTAATTACTATATGGACTCTGATTGGAATGTATATGAGAATGGCAATCTATTATTTTCTGTAGCAAATCATATTTTAGATGGTAAACATAATATGTATAACATATTAGGAGCTATTTCCCTAGCTAGAATATATTCTGTTAATACTGAAGATATACTTAATGTTCTTGAGGAATTCAAAGGAGTAAATGGAAGAGAAGAATTCATTAGAGAAATTAATGGTATTAAATTTTTTAATGATACTACCTCTACTTCAGTAGAAGCTATGCTTGCAATGTTTGAAAGATTTGGTGAGAGTAATAAAGGAAAAATTGTAATGATAGCAGGTGGTGTAGATAAAGGTTTGGAGTATGAAAAAATAGAAAGTAGTATGAAGAAATATCTCAAATCATTAGTTCTTTTTGAAGGTAGTGCTTCTGAAAAAATTTCAGGAGTTCTTAAAGATAGTATTGATATCCATAAATATTATTCTGATTACAAAGAAGCTATAGATAAAGCATATTCCTTGGCAGAAAGTGGAGATATGATAATACTTTGTCCTGGAGCATCTAGCTTTAATATGTTTGCTAATGAGTTTGATAGAGGAGATAAATTTGTAGAATATGTAAATTTACTTAAGTAAGTATGTTAGAGATAAAAACATTAAAGAAGGTTCACTTCATAGGTATTACTTCGGGATTTAATAGCTTCTGTGCCAATTATCTTTTGAATAAAGGTATACAAGTTACAGCTTCAGAAATTAATCAGGACTCACAAGAGGCAAGTGAATGGATTAAAAAAGGGATATTGTATAAGGGAGGTCATAATTCGAAATATATTACTGATGATTTGGATTTAGTTGTATATCCTAATGGACCTATACCAGGTAATCCTGAATGTGAGGAAGCTGAGAAGAAAGGTATTAAATCAATTACAATAGCGCAATTAACTGGCATAATAAGTGAAAACTTCAAAGTTATTGCCATAGCAGGAACTCATGGTAAAACTACAACTTCATCTCTTGTAGTTTGGATGTTGTACAAAGAATACTCTCAAATACCCAATTTCATAATTGGTGACCATATTTTGGATTGGAACAAATCATGGAATTACAATCCAGATAGTGAGTATTTAGTTATTGAAGCATGTGAATACAAAAGACAATTTCTTGATAGAGTCCCTACCCCGTATATATCAGTAATAACTAATGTTGAATTGGATCATACTGATTATTACAAATCTCAAGATGATTACAATAATGCATTTTCAGAATTCATATCAAATAGTTTCTATGGTTTAGTTGTAGATAGTGCAGGAATAAATATTAATTCTGTTTTAGAGAAGATAAAGAATAAAGATTTTAAAATAATTGATTGTAAAAATATTAAAGAAAAATATTCTACCATTACAGCTAATTTGAAAGGTAATCATAACAGGGAAAATGTACTTAGAGCATGTGGTGTAGCAGAATTATTACATATTAATCCAAATATTGAAGATTTTCCTGGAGTATCATTAAGATTTGAATATAAAGGAAAAACAATAAATGGAATGCCTGTATATTTAGATTATGCACATAATCCACGAAAAATATCAGCGTGTTTACAAGAAGCTAAGGAAATATATCCAGATAAAAAGATATTATTTGTATGGCAACCACATAGCTTTGAAAGGACATACTCGTTTAAAAATGAATTTTCTAAAAGTATATTAGAAGCTAATACTATCCTTCTACCAAACATATTTGCTCCTACTAGAGAGAAGGATAATTTTAAGGATTTAATTACAGAAAAAAGTTTTGTTGATTATCTTAAAGAAAAAAATAAAGATAAAGAGATTGTATATACAAAAGATTTTGAAACGACAGCAGAATATATATTATCAACTAAATATAATGAAGAGTATGTTTGTATACTTGCTAGTGCTGGGGATTTGAAGAATATCTTACCATTATTAAACTTAAGTATTATCAAATAGAGAAATGAAATATTCAGATATTAAAAAAGTAGTTGTAGTAGGTATAGGTGGTAAAGGTGCTTACTATATTGCTAAGTTTCTTCTTTTGTTAGGAGTTTCAGTTGAAGGGTATGATATTAAAGAAAATGAAAGAACAAAAGACTTAGAATCTCTTGGCTTAAAAATTAATTATCGTAATCCTAATGAAGGAGAATCATTCAATTGTGATTTCTATCTCTATTCAAATGATTTGCCACAAAAATTTCAGAAAATTATATTAGATTCAAATAAGAATATTAAATCATTTGAAGTTGGAGATTTTTGTCATCAAATAATTGATGATTATGAATTTGGTAATATGTCAGAAATAGAAATAAATGCATTTAAGAAGTCAAATATAGCACCATTGTTTGAAATTAATGATGAAAAAATGAGATATATTTCTGTTACAGGTACTGATGGCAAGACGACTACATGTAGTATGATTTATCATATTTTAAAGAATAATGGGTATAAAGTAGCATTGATAACTACGGTTGGTGCATATATAGGAGATGAGGAAATAGATACTGGTTTTCATACTACTACTCCTACTTCTCAGGAATTGTTTGCTTTAATAAAGAAAACAGAGGATGCTGGATGTTCTCATATTATTATAGAATCAACATCACATGGTTTAGAACAAGGAAGACTCTCTGGTATTAAGTTTGATTCTGTTGGGTATACTAATATTACTTCTGAACATCTTGATTATCATAAAACATGGGAGAATTACTGTAATGCTAAGGGTTTATTAATTACAAGACATTTGAAGAATAATGGTCATATTGTATTGAATAAAGATGATAAATCATATGAGATTCTTTCAAATATTGCGAAGAATTTTCAATCATACAGCTTTTCTAAAGATACAGATATTAGTATTGAAGGGTATAAAGAAAACAATGATGGATTAGATTTTGTCTTAAAGTATAAATCGAAAGAATATGAAGTAAGCTTACCCATACTTGGAAAATACAATATTAGTAACTTTATGTGTGCTTTAGGTATTTGTATTAATGAAGGTATAAATTTGGAAAATATAATAAGAAGTATATCCTCTTTTCAAACTGTCAAAGGTAGGATGCAAGTTCTTCAAAAAAATCCTTATACAGTTATAGTTGATTATGCACATACTCCCAATGCTGTATTGAATGTACTACAGTCTGCTAGATTATTTGTTAAAGAAAATTCTAAATTGATACATGTATTTGGTTGTGCAGGACAAAGAGATTTCTACAAAAGATATGAAATGGGAAAGATATCTAAAGAATTTGCTGATATATCAATTTTGACAGCTGAGGATTCTAGATTGGAGAGTCTCTCTGATATTAATGATGAGATAGAGAGAGGTTGGGAAAGTATAGATATTGATAGTAAAGAAATCTTTAGATTTGATGATGATCAACATGATGTAAAAGTTAGAATAGATGCAATTAAAAAGGCTATAGATTTAGCTAAAGAAGGAGATGTAGTCATAATTACTGGTAAGGCTCACGAAAGTTCATTGTGCTTTGGTCAGACAGAATATCAATGGAGTGATATTGAAGAAACTAAAAAGATACTTAATTAGTTATTCTTTTACATAGAGCTTAATATCTACTACTACTGCTCTATTTTCAGTTAACATTACTGGATTGATATCCATAGAGACTATCTGAGGATATGTAATTAACATACTTTGTATTTTCATTATCAAGTCTATTAATTTCTCTCTTGCTAATCTAGGTTTGCCTCTGTATCCGTTTATAATCATGGATACTCTTGTTTCAGAAAGTATTTCATCTACTCTGTCAGCAGATTCTGGTAATAGTATGTGCTTGATATCTCTGTATACTTCTGTAAAAATTCCACCTTTTCCAACTGCAAGTAAATGACCAAATCCTAATCCATTCTTTTCATAAATATTAGAATTACCTTCTCTATTTGCTCCTATGAACATTTCTAATTTTCCTTCAATCATTTCTTGTATTAAGATATTAGGTGCAGATTTGCCAATTGTTTTAGTAATAGTTTCTCTTAATTCTTCAAATTTTTCTTCAAATTCCCCTATTGTTCTTAAATCCAAGAATAATCCTTTGAAATCTGTCTTATGAGCCAAATCTTCTGCAGTAGCTTTAATCGCAACAGGAAAGGTTAAAGATGCAAAATCCCTACCTTGTTCTAAGCTACTAGTTACAAGCTCTTTTGGAGTATCAATTTTAAATTCTTCCATTATTGACATTGCTAATGTATCTGGAAGAATAGTTACAGTATCTGTAGTATATTCTAATACTTCTTTTTTGTATTTCCCTCTTTTCATAAACTCATCACTACTTGGAATTTTTCTTTTTCCTTCAAACATTTCAAAATCTGCTAATTTAGCAATCAAATGCATACATTCTTGAATATCATTAAACACAGGACATTTATTTTTTTCTAATATCCTTACTCCTGTTTTAACGTTCTTTCCACCTAAGAAGCAACTATATATTGGTTTAGATGTCTTTTTTAATATGTTTGATATTGTTTCTGCTGTCCCTTCAATTTCTGTTATTAGTTGGGGAGTTAATAACACTACTAAAGAATCAACATTGATATCATCTAATATTGTAGTTATTGCTGATTCATATCTATCACTTTTAGCATCTCCTAATACATCTACAGGATTATATATATTTGATTCTTCAGGTAATAATTTCATTAATTTTTGTGTTGTTTTCTCTCCAAAATCTACAACTTCTAAACCTTCTTTCTCTAGTCTATCTACTGCTATTATTGCTGGTCCTCCTGCATTTGAAACTATTGCTACTTTTTTACCTTTTGGTAAGTATTCAGTATTTACTAACTCCATTAACTTGAAAAGTTCCTCTGAATTTTCTGCTAGTATGAGGTTAGCTTTTTTGATAGCTGCTATTGTTGTATCGTATGATGATGCTAAAGAACCAGTATGAGAAGAAATTGCTTTTTGTGATTTCTCAGAACTTCCAGGAGCTATTATTAATATTGGTTTTTTAGATTTTTGTGCTAATGATACAAATTCTTTACCATCAGTAAATTCCTCTAAATACAAAGCTAATGCTTTTATACTACCATCATTTATTAGGTATGGGATAATTTCATTCTCATTAATATCCGCTTTATTTCCAACAGATATAACATGGGAGAAACCTAAACCTTTTTCACATGCCATGTCTAAGATAGCTGTGCAGAATGCTCCTGATTGGGAAATGAATGCAATATTTCCATCTCCAGGATTTTCTCTAGCGAATGAGAGATTAATTTTGCTTCTATTATTTATGAATCCTAAACAGTTCGGCCCTAGTAATCTAATACCAGCAGCTTTCAATTTATTTGATATTCTTTCTTCTAATTCTTTCCCTTGTGCTCCTGTTTCTTTAAATCCTGCTGTTATTATTACTACTGTTTTTACTCTTTTAATTACACATTGATCAATTATATCTTCTACAAATTGATGTGGGATAGCTATACATACTAGATCTATATCTTCGTCTATGGATAATATATTAGGATATGCTTTTCTACCTTGTAATTCTTCATATTTAGGATTTATGGGATATACTTTTCCATTATATCCACCTTCTAAAAGATTTTTTAGAATGACTGATCCTATTTTCTCTATATCATTAGAGACTCCAACTATTGCTATAGATTTTGGTGAAAGTGTAGGTTCCATTATTCGAAATGTGTTAATAAATTTTTTATATTATACTCTTTAACTTCATCAACTAATTCAGTTACTGAGTTTTTTCTACTTTCTAAATTTTCATAGAAAGTTTTAGTATCTTTTTCTTCATATATTACTCCTGTATATATTTTCCCATTATTCATTTTTTGTACAAGGTTGTATGCTTCTTCTAAAGAAGTTGAAGAATATTTTTTTAATGTAGAAGTTTTAATTATATTATCTGCAAACCATGCAGGTGTAGCTTCTTTATTGTAAGATGGACATAATTGAGATATCTCAATTATACTACATCCTTTATGTTTAATACCTTTTTTAATTAATTCAGTTAGTTCTTGCAAATCTCCAGAGTATCCTTTTGCAAAAAATGTTGGATGTAAACTTAGTATAAATTCATTAATGTTGTAACTTCTTTCAGGTTTACCATCTGGTAATCCATACATTGATTTATTGTATTTAGTTGTAACTGTTGCTTGTCCAGTAGTTAATGCAAAATTTTGATTATTATGAATTAATATAGTCATATCATAGTTAGATTTAATTGCATTTATTAAATGATCTATACCTTCGTGGAAACATGCTCCATCTCCTAAGTCTGCAATTACAGTAAATTTTCTGTTTGCTAAGTGAGCACCACTTGCTAAAGCTATTGATCGTCCATGTAATCCTTTAAAACCGTATGTTTTTATAGTACCTGCTCCATTTCCATTACATCCTATATCGAAAGCTATGAAAGTCCCAGAAGGAGATATATCCATTTCGGATAGTGCTTTTTTTAATGACATTTGAATACCAAAATTCCCACATCCTGGACACCAAGAAGGTTTACAATTAGTATTATATTTATCTAAATCTATACTCATGGTTATTTATTCATAAAATCTAAAATATCTTCAACAAAAAATGGTCTTCCATCATATTTAAGTAATTTCTCTTGGAATTTATATCCTGTTTTTTCAGTTATTAAGTTACCAAATTGTCCTGTTTGATTATTTTCAACTAATACAATTCTTTTTTTCTTTGATACTAAATTTTCAAATTTCTTTGTTTTTAATGGATATATGTATTCATAGTGTAAATATGCAAAATCTTTGTTGTCGTTTATACAATCTAAAATTACATTTTTAGTATTTCCCATACCTACAAATACTGTATCTGCTTCTTTGTTACCAAAATATTCTGGTTCTGGAATTTCTCTTTCTAACTCTTCCATCTTTCTCATTCGTTTTTTACTCATTTCCATAGATGATACGGAATCTTCAGTACTACTTCCATCTTCTAAGTGTTCATCTGATGAGTGTAAGTATGCTTTATTGCCTTTTGATGGAATCCATCTAGGTGATATTCCAGTGTCTGTTATTTCATATCTTTCACCTCCTTTTTCGATGTTTCTTTCTATTGGTAAATTCTCTGGTAATTGATCTAAGGAGTATAGCGATTCTGCTATTTGTTTTTCTGTTAAGAGTATTACAGGTAACTGGTATTTCTCTGCTATATTGAATGCTTTTTGTACTAGTGTATAGTTTGATTGTATATCACTTACAGAAAGTATGCATTTTGGAAAATCGCCATGACCTGATTTTACAGCTGTGTTAATATCTCCTGCACCTGTCCATGTAGGTAAACCAGTGCCGGCTCCAGTTCTTTGTGCTAAAACAATTACTAGAGGAGTTTCAGATATTCCAGCACATGAGAGTGTTTCAATCATTAGATCAAAACCGCCTCCTGAAGTAGCTGTTAAGGATCTAGTTCCCATATACATACTGCCCATAGCCATTTGTACAGCAGTTATCTCATTCTCTGCTTGTTTTACAAGCATACCTGTTTCATTTGCTGTTTCTCCTAAGAACTTGAATATTGATGTGGCGGGAGTCATTGGATATCCATAGTAGGCTCTTACTCCACAAGATATTGCTGCTAATGCTATGGCATCATTTCCTGTCATTGTTAATCTTTTCTTTTTCAAAAATGGTAGTTTTGGAAACTTGATATTTATACTGTATGTATCCCTGTATAGTGGAGAGGTATATCCTGCTAATATACATTTTTCTTCTGCATCCTTATCTATATTTTTCTTAGAGAAGAAATTTAGTATTTCTTGTACTAATATTTCTTTGTTTTGATTTAATATTCTCCATACAAAACCAAGAATAACCGCATTTGCCATTATTTCTGTTCCTCCAGCTTCTATGGCGATTTTTTTTGAATCAAGATTTATTATCTTTATATCTTTTTTCTGTATATATATTTCTTCATCAGGAGTTAATTCGACTTCGTCTCCATCGTATATAACTATTCCATATTCTGTTAAGTCAAATATATACTTGTGAAGAGCTTGTTTAGAAAGAACACACAGCATATTGCAATATTTAGAAGAAGAATTGATCTCTTTATTAGAGAAGTCAATTTGATATGATGCTGCTCCTCCTTTTATTAGAGAAGGATATTCTCTGTATGCAAATGTGCTTAATCCTAGTGAATTTACTACTTGTGTGAATATTTTACCTGTAGCATTTATACCTTGTCCGGATTCACCACCGAACTTTATTATTATTTTGTTAGTCATGTCTTTACTATACTATTAGGTTAGGTTTGTGTAAATGTTAGTACAATTGGGACCCTACTTCTTTTTTGTATATCAATGTTTTTTCACCAAAGAATATTTCTGATATCTTTGAATATATATTATTATATACCACAATTAAAGATGGATTTATATCATTGTATAATCTTAGATTTCTTTCCTGTTTTACTGCAGAATCTCCCTTTTGAATACTTCCCATTGCAACTAAACTACCATTTACCTCTAATCCGTCTCGTAAGACTTCTGCTTCATCAGTTTGAGGGATTAATATTTGATTATCTGCAAAAAGGAAACCTTCTATATAGTCATATCCTACTACATTGTTACTTATGTATTCACCTGTTGAGATTTGGATATTATTTTTAGCTATGAACATACAACCATCTAGGCCTTCACCTGTAGATTTTACATCAGGGTTAATTGTAATATTTCCTTCGGTCATGAAAAGTATAGTTTTGTCACAGATAAAGTTAGAAGGTATTGTAATATCTTCTGTAGTATATAGTACACAGTTATTTAAAGAATTGGTACACCCATTTATATTATCGATTGGAGTTAATTCTTCCATTTGTTCGTCTAAGCTTTTCTTAAAATATTCAAAGAAATAGTTGTCTTTATCATTTGTGTCAGAGATATTAGTAGCACGAACATTATTGGTATTTGAATGTATTAAGCTTTTAATGAAGGCTTCTCTAGATGTTATTGCTTCTGTACCAATATCTAATTCATTTTTATTTATATTCTTAAGCGTAGATGTAGAGCCTATGATGTAGTAGGATTCAGAGACTTCAGTTAAATCTTTTGCATTAGTTAATATATTTCCTCTAGAATACAATATTCCACCTTTTGTTGCTATCCAAGGTTCTAAGTTGACACTATTTGATGTTGTTGTGTAGTTACAGGCTTGATCAAAAGCTGTTATATACATATCGATAGAACCTCCTTCATTAGCTCCAATATTTATATCAGCATTAGAGCTGTAAGGTGTTGTATTTAGGTTGAGAAATTCCCATTGATTTGATGTACCAATTGTTCCTATAGATGATATTTCTGGTGTTCCATTTTCTAAGGTTATTGTATTTGATTGCCCTGTCATAGAGATGGATGTATTGATGTTTGAATCTTCACTTCTATATGCATTTATGACAGCACTAGATATGTTTGTTGTTGTATCAGAAATTGACCAAGAAAGATTCAAATTTTGCATAGTTTTTATTGTATGTTCAAATGAATCTATTACTGGATCATCTAAATCTATATTCCAGTTGAAGTATCGTTTTACAAAAGTAAGGTCTACTGATTCATTTGTTTCTACCATATACTGATAAAGTGCTAATGCATTAAATTGATAGGTCCCAAAAGGATTAGAGGATAGATTCTTTTCAAAAGTTAAAGTAAATGATATTTTTGAATAATTGCCTACTTTTATAATTGATGGATCAGTAATTATAGCTAAAGTCTTTCCATCACTTCTTTTTAATTTGTTATCAGATATTACAGACCATG
>CAZJBF010000015.1:0-7251 GCA_964544555.1 uncultured Candidatus Saccharibacteria bacterium
AAGGGGGGGAATATGGTAGAATAGTTTACTTGCTTATGGGAAAGAAAATATTTTTTACATTTTTTATAGTTGTTTTCTTCTTAGCTCTCTTTGTATCGAGCGATTTTAATGGTAGTAGAAACGAACAAAGGTTGCTGAGCAATCGATATCTTGTAGAGGCGATGTATGATATAGATTTTAAGGAAGCTAAGGATTATATCAATTTTAAGCTGATAACTATTAATTATGAAGGTGAAATTAAAACACATATTTCCAATAGCGGTTCACCAATAACATCTTTGATAGATTTAGGCTATTCATTAAGCAACAAAAATATTGTCATCTCAACTTCCCCTATAAATAAGTTGTACAATAATTCATTTATTTTGGTTGAGTCATATACATCAACTATCGATGAAATTATTCTAGCTATACCTTACACTGTAATTGTTGAAGGCACTACATTATGCGAGAGTCTCCAAACTCAAAGCGTACAGCAGGAAGGTGTTTTGGGCGCTATGACTCAAAGAATTAAAAGAACTTACAAAGGTGACGAATTAATTGCAGAAGAGGTCATAGAAGAAAATACTACCAAAGAGGCTAAGCCGAAGATTATTGTCATAAAAGGACCTGACGATACACCTGATTCTGTACCGCAGAGAGGATACAATTGTACATATTGGGAGACTTACATTGATAATATATCTGCTTCGGAGGAGGAGAGAAAATGGCTTAAATTCACTATGAAATTAGAATCAGGATGTAATGCAGAAAGCAATAAGTCTTACTATAAAGGTCTTTTTCAATGGGATCCATGCCTATGGTATAAGCTATATCCAGACGATAACATATTTGATGGAGAAGCACAGATTAAAAGAACTTTACAAAAAATAAGGGCTGGTGCTAATCCGAGAAATATGTGGCCAGCAGTGTACAAAAGATATGTAGAAGAATACGGAGAATTAAGCTGGCTACAAAGCACTAACTAGCTATAGCTATAATACTCACATATATCTTGAGGTATTTCTCCTAAAAATCTAGACGGTATTTGAGAAGTGTATCCCTCTCTTGTTTGCCTTGTCTCTGCAAAAGTCATAAACAATTTTTGTTTTGCTCTAGTAATTCCAACATAACACAATCTCCTCTCCTCTTCTAACTCCTTTTCATCAACAAAAGATCTCGAATGAGGAAGCAAACCCTCTTCCATACCTATCATAAATACATAATCAAATTCTAAACCTTTAGAAGAATGCAAAGTCATCAGATTTATATAATTATTACTACCATCCTGATTTTTATTCTGTTCCTGCTCTATCAAATTAATCTCATTTAAAAACATTTCCAAACTATTAGCACCATATTTTTGGGAATACGAAGAAGCAACATTTTTCAATTCAATAATATTCTCCTTCTGCATTTGAGCCTGTTCAGTATTATTATCAAACCACTCCACATATTTCGTTCTTTCCAAAATAGCTTCTATTATTTCCAACAATTCTTTTCCTTTTGAATAAAAATATAAATTACCAAAAAGGTTAATAGCTGATAAATACTTACCCCATTTATCTTTAGAATTATCAATAATTGATAATTTTGAAGAATTCAAATTAACTTCACTATTATATTCGGAATTTATACAAGTATATGCACCTATTATGAATTCACCTATTGTTAGATCTGCCTCTTTTGCAAATCCATGTAAATCGGCAACTGCCTTTGGTCCCATTTTTCTATTTGGGACATTAATTATTCTATCCAAGCTTAGCTCGTCTTTAATATTGAAGCAAAATCTCAAATAGCTAATAATATCTTTTATCTCTTTTCTTTCATAAAATCGGAATCCACCAACCAATTTATATGGCAGACCCGTTTTCAATAAAGTTTCTTCAATTACCCTTGACTGATAGTTTGTTCTGTAAAGAATTGCTATATTTCTTAATGGAATCATCTTCTGTTGTAACATTCGTATCTTCTCTACTACATACTCTGCTTCATTCTCCTGATCTGATGCTTGATATATAGATATTTTCTCGCCTTCGTTATTATCTGTCCACAATACTTTATTAACTCGACTGTTATTTTGTTCTATTACATGTACTGCTGCTTTAATAACATTTTTTGTTGATCTGTAATTTTGTTCCAATTTAATTACAGTCACATTGTCAAAATCATTTTCAAATGATTGAATATTTTTAATATCAGCACCTCTCCACGCATATATTCCTTGATCATCATCACCAACCACACATATATTTTTATGCTTTTCAGAAAGAAGTTTTGCAAATTTATACTGTGCATTATTTGTATCTTGATATTCATCAATTAGAAGATATTTATATCTATCTTGGTAGTTATTTCGTAATTGTTCATTTTCTTCAAAAAGTCTAACCGGTAAATACAGAAGATCTCCAAAATCTACTGAATTTTGTGCTTGTAACTGTTTTTGATATGCAGGATATATGTCTGCTACTATATCTTCTATATATCCTGCATAATGGAAGCTAAATTTATCAGGTGATATCATTTCATTTTTAGCTGAGCCAATGAAATACGATATAGCTGTAGGCTTTATTTGTTTAATATCTATATCTCTTTCAAGCATTATTTCTTTTATTATGTTTTCACTATCATCCGAATCATATATCGAAAAATTATTTGTTAAACCAATTTCTTTTGGATGTTGTCTTAGAATCATTGCCCCTATAGAATGAAAAGTACCTACTGTAGGGATATTTTTGCTAGAAATTTGTAAATCTTTCAGTAAAGATGTTACTCTTTCTTGCATCTCTCCTGCAGCTTTTTTTGTAAATGTTACTGCTAAAATATTCTTAGGATCTACACCCTTTTCAGCAATTAGATATGCAATTCTGTTCGTAATTACTCTAGTTTTACCTGATCCTGCTCCAGCAAAAACTAAGAGAGGGCCTTCTGTACATAGAACTGCTTTCTTTTGTTCAGGATTTAATCCCTGAAGGATACTTTCTATATCCATATCTTCTTAATATATTTAGAAATATGAAACTAGATTTTCTTTAAGAATCTAGACATCACCCAACCTTCTGTTTCTGTACCATATTTTATTTTTGACCAACCATCTGCCTCTTCTAGAAGGATAAAAACAGCACCATTATTTACTGTATCAAGTATTTCGCAACTAAACCATTTACATTCCCTTATATTTGCGAATCCATATTCTGATGAAGCTACCTCAACTAGTGTGTTATTTCCTTTAGTTACATTTAGTTTAACATCAAAGCCAGAATCTTCAAACGGCTTATCCTCGTTTTTTAAGACGACAAATGATTCTTTAGCTTCTCCTATCATGATTTTTGCTTCCATTTCAAATTCTAAATCTATCGATTCTCCTGGAAGGATACTTTTGTCTGTAATACTTACAGGTTTAGTAAAACTTGCCCAATCCTTATTTATTGCAAATTCGCTATCTTCCCCATCAGCTACAGATACATATATTGGATCCGTATCTGTAAACCAAACAAAATCATTCATGTTTTTTACAGAAAGCTTTACCTTCACTCTATTCCCTATTTCTACTTCTTTTGGATATTCTAAATTTAGTATCTCTGCTTTGTATACTAAGCTATCTTTTTCGTGACCTGACCAATTTTTTAAAGCTTCCTTTACAGATACACTCAGTTCCCCAGAAGATATTTCAGCAGTAAGAGATGATATAGAACCTTCTGTCTTATTTATTTTTAATCTAACTGTACTTACTTCAGATATCCCCCATTCAGAGGAGAGTTTTTCTACTATTTCATACAATGAAGATTCTGCTCTTGTTGTTAAAACTGGATTGTTGGAAAGATATCCAATTAATATTACTCCATCACCATCTACTATCCCTGAATTAGAACCAATATATCCACTCTTTCCTTGATATATGATACCATTCTCATCTAAAAGATATGCATATGGTAAATCAGGTAGATATAGTCTAGTAATGCAGTAATAGTAAAGAGACTTTACCCATTGTGCGGGATTTCTTGTTAGAGTAGATGTAGTTGTAGAGACTTGTGATACATATATTTTTTCAGGGTTTGTATAATTAACTGCTGTCTCCTCTAGAAGAGAAGTATCAAACTTTTGTGTAGATGTTGAGTAGAATGAAAAAGCTAAGATATTGCTTTTCAAAGAAAGAATTAGAAGGAAAGAAAAAATTATGCTAAAAAAATATTTTGGCAAGTTTTTATTCATAGCCAATTGTATCATCAATGTGATAGCTTTTTCCATTAATATTTACTCTGGGATAGATATATAGTCAGGGTCTATAGCATTCACATACATTACTGCTGGAACTGAGTATTCCTCTTCTTCGTATGTAACAGTACATTCTGATTCCAATTTATATACAGGTGTTAACAATTCTTGATTGAAAGATTTGTAAAGGTAGATTACTTTTGATGAGGTACTTTTACAATTTCCTATAGTATTAGCTATTTCTTCAAAATCCTCAGATAAATAATTTACTTGCTTGAGAATAGTTGATTGTAAAGTTGAATATGATGGATATATTTCTTTAGGATAATATTTTGAATCTATATAATTAACTAATTCCGATGTTGATATTATAGGTACTTGTATATTTTCTTTATCAAATATTGTTAATAATATTTGAGCATATAGTATTTTCCCATCTTTTGTTGCAATATAATCAGTTTCCTGATTATTTTCTCTCATTTCAATTGGAATTTTATCTATTAATCTGTTTGCATAATATACTGTTTCTCCTGTACTTCTTTTTTCTGATTTAAATACATCGTAATCCCAATCTTCTTTAAAATATTTTTTTACAAATAATTTGAATGAATATCCTGTTATTTCAGCTTCATCTGAAGGAATTCCATCTTTTAAGGTCATTAAGACAACATTTTTTGTTAAATCATAGAATATCTGACTTGATCCTTTATCCCACTGATAGAATAATCCTTCTTCTGAATCTGTTAGAGTAAGACCTAAATCTGAAGCCATTGTTTCTAAATATTCTAATTTTACCTTTTGGGAAACTGTATATAGTTCATAGTCATCACCTGGGACTAATGGTAAAGAAGTTGTATCTATTCCTTCCTTAAAACTTGTGGACAAAACTTTCTGTGTTATTGGTTCTTCTGGATAGTTAGAATCTTTCTTAAGAAGGAAGAAAAGAAGTACAGAGATGCCTACTGTTACTACTACTGAAGCTATAATTATTATTTGTTTTTTATTCATTTTCATATTTATATTTTACTATTTAGGGCAAGCAGATATTGAGCAACCAAATCCTCCCTTTTCTGGGGAAGCAGACAGTATTTCTCTAGGATCAGCAATTTGTCCATTATATTTCGTTTCTAGATGTAAATGCATACCAGATGAGCAAGCACTTCCAGTTTGTTCGTGAGTCATGATGTGAGCAACAGCCTGACCAGCTGAGAGAGTATCACCAACACTTAAGTTTGTATCTACATGAAGGAGTTTAAATTCATATGTATTTCCACCATATACTGCTTTAAACTTTACCATACCACCCGCATATCCAGCTGAACACCTTACTGGTCCATAGTATGTGACTGTACAATTTCCTTGGCCACAAAAAGCTGGTGCATAGAAATATCCTCCAACTGCGAGGTCTATTGCTGGGGTGTTTTTGTGAGAATAGGAGCTATACATTCCTTGAGAACATGTAGCAGAGGTATAGCTCAAAAGACAAGTTTGTCCTGGAGGTAAAGTTCCACCAGCAAATTCTGGTACTGGCTCTAAATCATCATCATTATCTTCCGAATCGTTTATGCCATCTCCATCGTCATCTTCATCCTCTGAATCATTAATACCGTCATTATCATCATCTTTATCTTCAGAATCATCAATACCATCTCCATCTGAATCTTTTTCTTCATAATCGTTTATACCATCTCCATCTTCGTCCTCTATTATAGGAGATGTTCCTGATGCTGATTGGCATTTTACTACTTCAGTTGGAGATAAATGTGAAAACACACCCAGAAGAGATATTGTTTTGAATGAAAGTAATACAAATATACCTAGTAATCCTGCCATTCCAAATATCAATATCTGTACAGAAGTTTTTATAACTGGTTTGGCTATCTTCATTCCTAGATTCATTAGCTTAGTAGAAATAATAGATGCTACTATTCCTGCCAAAGGCCCAAATGTAGTTGATATAGCTAAAGAAATACCATTCATAAAAGTTTGGATACCACCACTTAATATCCAGCTATTTAACATAGCTTTTGCAGATTCGTTAGCAAAAAATCTTGATGCTAATAACTTTTCTCCAATTTTTTTTCTAAAATCAGCAAACATTTTTTTCTCAAAGAATCCAGATACTTTATCCTGCATCCTTTTTATTTTACTAAAATTGTATGCCAATTTACTTAATCTTTCATTCTTTGATATGAACTTTCGTAATTGTTCCATCTGCTCGTCTGTAGCAGAGGAAGATAAAAAATCCAAGTACACATCATCTTCAGAACCATCAGCACCAAGTAATTTTGTTACATTAAAACCTGGTATAGCTTCACCCATACTCTTTTGAAATGAAATGATATTTTGACGTGCTCTGTATGCGAATGCTTCACCATTTACTAATGATTTGATCCAAGTTATAGGAGATGCATAATACAACTTCATCATATTCTGGTTATATACATTTACCATCTCCTTATTTGACGCTTTTGGAATTTTGAATTTAATTCCATTGCTAAGCTTACCTAATTGATTTAATTCTTTTAAAATATCCTCGTTAGAAATAGCTCCTCTGCTTCTTATAGAATCATATATGCTTTTGTAATCTTTTACAGCTGAAGCATCTGTTGGTAGAATCCAAGAATCATTTTTATTTGGATCGAAAAAATCCCCTGTTATTAAAGCTGGAAGGAGACCTCCTTTAGCATAATCCCATGATGATTTAGTAGATCCATAAATTCCACTCCATTTACCATATTGAGCTGCAAAACCATATGCTGCGGAATCGGTAATGGAGGCATTTATTTTTTTTATTCTTTTGTTTAGTATTCTTATATTATCGTTTCTATTTGGATCCCGACTATTTTTTAATCTTTCTATTTCCCTTTTGTACCTTCTTACCTCTGATGCACCATCTGCACGAAATTGTGCTCTTTCTCTTGAATCTTGAACAGAGTCTAAGAATCTTCTTGCTCTTAGATAGTTCTCTGATTTCTCAGGGTCTGTGGAATTAATAGCCTTTTCATTTAATTCTTGACCTTCTAAAAATGTAAATAACTCTTCATCGAATGCTAT
>CAZJBF010000015.1:7351-11517 GCA_964544555.1 uncultured Candidatus Saccharibacteria bacterium
TTTAGGTTAAATTTTATATTATCAACTTCTCCTTTACCATATCTTACTTTTAGTAAGTCATAGTTTATTACACTATCTATAGCGTCAGTTGTAGTTTGGTTGACAAATAATAACGGGTTTTCTAAAGTAGCCGCAATAGCATTGGTGAATTCATTTGTAGCATCAATCCCTGTAATTTTTACAGGTTTAACTTTGGCAGGTTTCTTTTTAGCTTCAGTAAATATAAAATCATAGATAGAGCCTAAAGCATCTTCATATTGTGGTTGTTTCTTCTTAGGCATATCTTATATGTTTATTACTTAAACATTCCTCCTATTAATGGAACTCCAGCTAAGTTTGCTTTGATTACACCCGCAGCATCAGCAGCAGCTTTTGATGAATTAGATGGGATTACTGCAGCTAAAATTGCCGGAGCACTTGCAGCTGCATATATGGCTACTACTTTAGCTGCTGAAAGCATTAAAGGAGCTATTATGTCAGAGCTACTACTTACTTCACCAACAATAGTTTCAGGGAAAAGGAAATTAACTCCTTTTAATTCGGCATAGTACGGAAGGTTTACAATACCATATGCTACAGGAAATACAAGTACATTCTTTAATGCTGATTTGAATATGTTTGCCATTCCACTATTTCCTGGTATAGCTCCAAACATTACGGCTAAAGGAGATACTACGACATTAATTAGCAGAGATAAATATGATTTAAGAAGAGTTATCCATAATTTTATTGCACCTACAAGAACTATTCCCACTATTATTAAAAGTAATAATCCAACAATGATAGTGCCTCCTATGATAGCCGGCAAGCCACCTGTAATACAAGCAGCGATTATACCTCCTATACTAGCAATTCCAAGACCTTTACTAACTATATCCAGTGTTTTATTCTGACTAAAGAAATTTCCAAATAATTCAAAAGCATTATCTACAGCTATTCCATTTTCCCCTAGGTTAAGCATAGAAGATATAACATTCATCAACAAACCACCAAAATCAATAATTAAACCCATTATGGCGAAACTAAATGTGACAACTACTAATGAAATAATCAACTTTGGTATAGAGTTGCCTATTGTAACTAATGCTTGTCCACCAAGTTTGTGCCTGAACATAATCATAAAGCCAATTACCAACATTACTACAACATAACATAGGTATGCAATATTTCTAGTTGTAGACCATAATTTATCTACTCCAGAAGATACTAAATCATCATATCCATCTGCATATACAGAATTAGTACTTTCATATCCTGGAACCCATTCACTAGCTAAATGTGCTACTAAATCAACTTTAGGAGTATTTTCAAACATTGATACTATACCATTTTCAACAACTCCAGATACACTTAGTTTTGCTTCCTGTGCTAAATCTTTATTGGCATCTATATCTGCTCCTGCAACAGTAACTTCTTTAGCCAATTTACTGACAAAAATATCTACAAAGCTATATAAGCTTTTGGTACTTGTTTGAGCAACATTCTCACCTGATACACCGACCATTGTTTCGGTATATTCAATTTCTTGTTTCCATCCTTCCTCCATATCAAACTGTGGGCTTGTGTATTCTGCATTAACTTTTTGCACAAACAAACAAAACATTGAAAGTGCTACTGTTATTGATATGACAATTCTTTTTATACCGTTCATTTTTATTTTTTTTATAATTAATATACTAGTATACTATTTTATTACAAACCGTAGTAGTCGGCAGATGCACCTATAGCTACTTGCACATCCTGCCAATACTCTTGGTATGTATCTGGATAACTTTCAGTAGGAGCTTGATCTTTCTTTTGCAATTTATATGCATCTAAAGTTTGAGTAGCATCCCAAAGGCATATGACATCAACTGTCATACTGTTTTTGCTACTACCGTCAGCGTCGGTTATTTTGGCTTTACATGGAGTACCTATGTAGAACATTAGACTTTCATCAGGATTTGCAGATACTACCTTTTTAGAAGATGCTTGTTCCGGTGATAATGTTCCTTTGTAAGCATAAGTTGTGAAAGCATTAGCACAAAGTTCCTTTTCACATTTATATGGTGCTCCAAATATGGAAGTCATTTGTACACCAATATTTTCTATGTTTGTACAATCTTCTGTATCTACAAATGGACATTTAATATTACCATCTTCATCTGGTTCTTCATCTCCAGTACATTTATATCTTCCTTTACAATCATTCCACTGATCAAATCCAAAGGTTTTATCAAACCACCCTTTAACACGAGCTAAAATGTTATTACAAGAAACAAGGAGACCATCTTCCTCTACTGTATAGTCTATGTCTTCTTCTAAACATTCCAATCGTGATGATTCATCGTAGTGATCTCCTCCCGGAATCTGCTGTCTAAGATATCCTCCATTTTCTTTGTCAGAAGCGATATAATTTGTTTTACCAACATTATAGTCGGAGACAGCCACATCTTCTTTACATGCGCACCTAGTACTTTCATCTTTGTTGCTTACAACATAACTACCTGCTTTGGTTTCTTCTACTGTAGTTATAGGTGCTATTGATACTGAACCTTCTACCTCAAATTTTTGTCTTACTGTACCTGATATGCTACCTCTAAATTCTACAGCTTCATCGGGAGATAAGGTTTTAGACTGATATGCTTCATCAATTTGTTCTCCATTGCTACGATATTCTGTACTTGAATCACTAATTTCTTTTCTATTATCTTTGTATATATACTGGCCTAACCAAAAAGCTAATGGATATGTAACATATATTAATTCTACTTTTGCATTTTTTGATACATAAACTTCTTGGCTCTTTTCATGACCAAATTCGAAATTTAGGCTACCTGTACCTTTACTACAGAGAGTTACGATACCTGGAAGATAATTAACACCTGAACAGCTTCCAACTCCTTGTACTAATTCTGATTCGTCTAATTGATTAGTAATATCAACTGTTCCTGATTTGTCTAGGTATGCTACCTGATAGTTGGTCGTATCTTCTTCAACTATTTTTTCTTCTGTGGTAGTAGCACCACCACAGCTAGTACATGCTTCTGCAGATTCTATTTGTACTTTTTCTGGAGTGTTGTCATTTGATATATTCTTAGTGATTTTTACAGCAAAAAAAGAAAAGATACTTAGTAAAATAAATAATCCTAATGCTTTGTTATTCTTTCTTTTTTTTCTCATAATATTTTTGACATTTTCTTTTTGTGTTTCTTCACTTCCACTAAGTATATTATACTACCTGATAAAATCAAGATGGATGATATAACAATAATATATATTACATTGTCCATCAATCCTGTTTTAGGAGTAGATGTACCTGTTATAGTAGTTGTTGAAGTAGATGTTGTAGTTGTAGAGGAAGTTGGCACATAGGTACCATCTGATGCACCTAGTATTCCATAATCTGATAATTGTTTAACATTTTCAGTAGTCTCTGTGTAGTCTGATATATCTTTTAAATCTATTACTATGTCTTCCTCAATATTGGCCATACTTTGAGTATATGTATCAGAATCAAATGTTGTTAATATGTTCATATTCATACTGTCTCCAGATGTGTATTCATAGTAAGCTGATCCATCTGAGCTTCTACTGTTTGATATAGTTAGAGTGAAAGTACCACTTTCACTGATTACAGAAGATATATTAAGGCTAGTATCGGCAGTTCCTGTTTCATCATCGTCATCTATGCTTGCAACAAGGATTGCTTCTTTATGTGATGGCATATTACTTATTTTTCCTTTTACTGATTCATATGCTGGAGGTGAGCTTAGAGTTGCGAATGTTGTTACTGAATGTTTCTCACCATTATTGTCATATGTTTTTTCTCCTGATATTACTTCGTAATAGTAGGTGGTTTCTGGTTGTACTTGAGGTATGTCTACACTGTGTACATAATAGTTTCCTTTAGTTGTTACACTGTCTCTTTCATCAGTAGCTGTATTGCTTAGGTTTGTTTTTGATGTTCCATATTTTACTTTTCCTGTTTCTTTTTCTTCAGATACCCAAAGTACAGTAAATCCTGTATCTGTAAGATTTGTTATGGATATACTTTCTTCTCCTGTCTTAGTTGCTGTTACATCATATGCTTGTGTGTCACTAATTAGGTCTGACCATTTTAATTGATGAACTATTCTGTATACTCTAGTAAAGGTTGTTTCTTCTTCCTCTTCTTCAATAGGTTC
>CAZJBF010000015.1:11617-13488 GCA_964544555.1 uncultured Candidatus Saccharibacteria bacterium
TCTTCTTCAATAGGTTCTTCTTCTTCAATAGGTTCTTCCTCCTCTTCTTCCTCAGAATATGCTACTAATTTTGCTACATCTGGAATATATGAGTATATATCTGTGTTTGGATTTACAGTTAATGTGTTAGTTTCTATTAGTTTTCCATTGCTATCAAATATGGTCGAATATATTCCTTCTACCACTGCTCCTTTTGAGCTTCCTGCTACTGCTAGGATTACAAGATTGGAAGAGTTTGAGGCAGATGAGAGAGATTTGTCCGATACATTTCTTAGTGCAGATAGGTCCATTATCCAATTACCTCCACTGGGTATGGTAGCAGATACAGGGTATGTGCTTTTATCTTTTAGTAGGACAAAAAGGATTATGTCATCTCCTGAACTTCCTGAAACAGAACCATGTATTGGATTTGGTGTAGGAGTGTCAGCACTTATTGGTGCTGTTGTGAATGTGAATTCTTTGCTTCCTTCTGCAGTATATCTGTCATTTCCTGATACTATGATGAAATCGTATTTTGTGTCTGGTTCTAGAGATGATAGTTCTACATGGTGAGTGAATCTGTTTCCTGTACCTCTGGAATCTATTACTTTGCTTTTTTCTGCTTTATTTTCTATTGGTATAACAGATCCACTTAGTTTACTTTCTGTGGTCCATGATATTGTTACAGAAGATGTTGTTAGGTTACTTATGACAACATTGCTTGGTTGTGTTTCAGATGATGCTTTGGATATTATCTGGACTATTTGGTATGAGACATATACTAGTATTGGTAGTCCTATTATGAGTATGATTAGTACTAGGTTGCTTAATTTTTTTTTGCCTGGTAATTTTGCTATTTCCATTAGTAAATATAATACCTGTAATTAGAAGGAGTGACAATATGAGTAGGGTTAATCTTTAAGAATTGTTTTTTTCTTCTTTTCTTAATCCTGATACGAAGCCATTTACAGCTGAGACAGTTGTTCCTATCCCTCTTATTGGCTTTATTATACCTTCATTTATCTCTTGTACTGTACCTTTTACAGCAGATATTGAAGTTTGTACATCCTCTACTATGAGGTTTACTTTTTGTATTGTTTCATCTGATCCTTGTATTAGTTTTCTACTGTCTTTTACTGCATCTTTAGATTCTTTTAGTAACATAGCTATGTAGTAGAGAACAAGGCATATCATTATAGTTATGATGGCTATGATAACCATCCAGTATATTGTAGGTATTGTTTCCATTTCTTTTGTGTTTAAGTTTAATTTACTGTTTTGCTATTTCCACATTTTCCATTTAGCTTACCTGATGGATGCCAGATTAGGCTTCCACAGCTTTGGTCTTTTGGTTCAAATTTAGATATTCTTACAAAGTATCCATTTAATTTACTTATTGCAAAATCTAAACCGTATACTTCGCCATCTGTTATTTGTAGACCTTCATACTTTCCTTCGGATGTTGGCCACCATGATACATTGTCTGCTGTTAATCCTTCTATTGTATTTATACTTTCTAGTAATGATTCTGCTGTGTATGCTTTTGTATATCCATGTACTCCTATGAGGTTCCATCCTGAGTATAATGGTACTGGTATTGACTGGGTTATGTCATATCCTGGGATGTTTACTGTTTTGTCTTCTTCTGAATATATGAGGTATCCTTTACCTGGTATTATGGTGAAATCATTTCCTATTGTTTCTCCATCTACATACCCTATTCCTTTCCATCTGCCTCCTTCAAAATATGATATGTGATCTACATCTACATTTTTCTTAGCAAACCATTCTAACAAGGCTGATGCTTTGGATGAGTTATCTGTATTTAATACTGGTATGTAATCAAAGGATATTATATTTATTCCCTTCTTTATATTTAAAGGATTAGGTTC
>CAZJBF010000016.1:0-8992 GCA_964544555.1 uncultured Candidatus Saccharibacteria bacterium
ATATGGATTGTGTACAATCTAACCATTCTAAATCTATTCTAGGAGTACTTAGAGGAATTCATTATCAGAAGGGAGAATTTGCTCAAGGAAAATTAGTTAGAGCAACAACAGGTTTAATATACGATGTAGCAGTAGATCTTAGAAAAAATTCCCCAACATTTGGAATGTATGTAGGATACGAACTATCAGAGGACAATCACTATATGCTTTACTTACCAATAGGCTTTGGACACGGATTTTTGACTCTTTCCAAAGAAGCAAATTTTGAATATATGGTAAGTGGTGGTAATTACAATAAAGCTAGTGAAGGAGCTGTTCGTTGGAATGATTCTACAATTAATATAGAATGGCCTTTTAAAGAGTATAATATTCCAGAGCCAATACTCTCTGAAAAAGATAAGATAAATCCGTTACTAGCAGACATACCGGATGAAGATCTATTTTAATTAAATAGCACTAAACATGAATGAAAATAACAAGATATTAGTATTTGGATCTAATGGAATGTTAGGAGACTACTTCTGTGATATGGCATACGCAAAAGGATATCAAGTATTGAAAAACGACAGGGCAACAGGAGGTGTAGATATAACAAATGAGGAACAAGTAAGAAATATAGTATATGAATTAAATCCTAAATGTGTTGTGAATTGTGCTGCATATACCAATGTTGAAAAAGCAGAAGAAGAAAAAGATATAGCATTTAAAGTTAATGCTGATGCTCCAATGTATATGGCTAAAGTATGCAAAGAATTACAAATACCTATGATTCATATATCAACAGATTATGTTTTTGGAGAAAACAAAAAAGAGGGATATGAAGAAAATTACAAAGGATTTAAACCTCTAAATGTATATGGAGAATCAAAATTACAGGGTGAACTAAATGTTTTAGATCAAGGAACAAAATCATATATATTTAGAACATCATGGCTATTTGGTCCACATGCTACCAATTTCATAGACAAAATATCTCAGAAAGCAAGAGAATTACCAGAATTAAAAGTAGTAGATGATGAAATCGGATGTCCTACATATGTAAAAGATTTAAGTCAAGCTATGTTCTTAGCTGTAGAAGAGAAGATAGAGGAGGGAATATACCATGTTTGTAGCAGAGATAGTCTTTCAAGATATGAATTTGCTAAGAATATATTGAAAGAACAAGGTATAGAAACACCAATTGTAAAATGTAGCTTAGCGGATTTTCCTAGAAAAGCTAAAGTACCATATACTTCAATATTAATAAATACAAAACTAAAAGAGGCTAGAGAATCTAGAGAAATGATAAATGATTATTGTAAAAGTCTAAAAAATGAATATGCACATAATAATTGATGCAACTACAACTCAAGATCAATTTGCTTACGCAGGAGTAGGACAGTATACCAAAAATATAGTTCTGTCCCTTGCTAAATTGTATCCAAATACTAAATATTCAGTACTTCTTTTTGATAAAAAAGAATCCACACTAGAACCAGAAATTAACAATTGTAAAAATGTAAGTATAGAAAGAATAGGGGAATACAAATTAAATGATTACAAGAATGATTTTTGGTACTACACGCGTATGCTACCTAAAATAAAGCAAATTAGGCAGAAAGATAGTATATATTTCTGTCCATACTTTTGGAGAAATTTTCCTTCTAACTTTCTTCCCACAGTACTTTTTGTACATGATATGAATCTTCCATTATTCGATATGTATTCTCAACAATCAAAAATACATAATTGGATAAGAAAAATGCAATATTGGTTTACATTAGATAAATCATTACAATGTAAAAAAATAATATGTAATTCAGAAACAACTAGAAATGATTATCTAAAATTCTACCCTGAATACAGAAAGGACAGTATTATGGTTACATATTTAGGTATAGACTTAGAAGAAAAAGAAATTTCCTTAGAAAAACTTTTACCATCTGACTACAGGGAAAAAGGATACATAATATATATTGGTGGAGGTATTAACAAAACTAAAAATTCATCCGGAGTGATAAAAGGGTATGCTTCTTTCCTAAAACTTTTAAATAAAGAGAAACATCCATACTTAGTAATAGCAGGAGGTAAATTTCAAGACAAAAGTAGAAAGGAAGTAAAAGAACTTTACAAGTTGATAGAGGAATATGATATTAAGAAGGATGTTATATTTACAGGCTTTTATACAGATGAGAGTAAATATTCATTATTAAAAAATTCTTTTTCTTTTATACATCTTTCCATATATGAAGGATTTGGTGTATCTGTAGGAGAAGCACTTAGAGTAGGAATACCAACAATAATAGATAAATGTCCAGTAAATATAGAACTTTTTGATGATGTATCTGCCATAGTTGATGGAACTAAAGAAGAAGTAGTTGGAAAGAAGATATTGGATATATATACCCATCCAGAAAAATATAGAGATATGGTAAGGAGAGGCTATGAGCTTTCTAAGACATTTACTTGGAATAATACTGCTAAAAGAACATATGATGTGTTTAAAAGTATAACTCAAGATACTGAGTTATGTTGAGGTATAAAAATCCATAACTCAATTTTAAGTCAAAAACTGCGTTATGGATTTACATAACTCAAATTTAGACCAAAAACTGCGTTATGGATTTTCATAATTTAATATATAGCTAAATTAGATCAGATAGCTTGTTTGAAATATGACTCATTACAATCTCCCTTATATTGTAATTTAAATATACATTCCCGAAAATATCTTCTTCCATATATAAATAATTATTCTTTTCTTCCTCCTCAGGATTCTTAATCTCAACAATACTTCCTTCAGATACAGATATTTCGTAGTAATGTTGCTCTAAAAAATCTAATGCAGTTACTGCTAATATGGTATCTCCTTCGAAGGAAATAGGTCTAATAGTTGGAAAAAATTTCAATTCTTTACCATTAATTCTAAAAATAGTTGAAAAATCATCCATAGAATCAATAATCACATGCTCAATATTACACAAAGATATATTACCATTCTCATCCAATCCAACAAAATCATTAGGTTCCTTACTACCAATATTTTTCATCTCATTGGTAAAAACATCTAGCTCAAATATATCCATATCTTTTACCAAAACTACATTACGAGAATCTCTCCAAAAAATTTGTTGAGGATTTGTAATATTTGGTATTAACTCAGTATGAGTATCACCAGATACAAATTCAGCAATCAAAGCAAAAATTATTCCAATTATTTTCATAAATATGATATTAAAATTAAAAACTAAGATGTGGATTATCCCCACTAAGTCTTCCTGAATATATACTAGAATTCAATGTTACAATCGAATTCCAATCTGTAGAAATATATTCAACAGGATTAACATGAGTATTCTGATTCCTTCCAGATCTAGTCTCCAGGTGAAGATGGTACCCTAATTTCTGGCAATTCCAACTACCAGAATTACCAGTCTTAGCAATGACTTGTCCCTTGGTTACATTTTGCCCAGTGCTAACATATGTTTCCTCTAAATGAAAATATGCAGTATACATACCATTTGTATTAGCAAGTATAATGTAATTACCACCAGACATACATTCTCCATAGTATGTATCATATCCTTTGGCAATCACTGTACCATCTCCAATTGCAACGATATCCTCTTTAGTAGCACCAAAATCTATTCCTGTATGTGGACTTTCATAATCAGTATATCCATGCCATTGTGTTACACCTATAGTTTTGTTAAATGGAAAAACAAATGGCCTATTCTCATTCCTAATATATTCACCCTTCGTAGGATTCAATTTGTATTCCTTTACCATATCTTCAAAAATGTTAAATTGAGAATTAACAATTCTGTACCTATACTTCAATACAACATCATTAGTATTTCTAGTATATCCAGCGGACAAACCGAATTTTGAAGAATTTAAATTAAACGATCTAATAACAACATTTTTACCATTAGCAAATACAGTAAAGTTAATATTAGGAGAAACATCAAGAATATGAGTCTTTACAAATTTCTCTTTACATTTAAACCATGTAGAAGTATTTAATATTGTAAAAGAACATTTGTATTCATCAACTTGAATCTTAAAGGAGTTAATAATTTCTCCATCAACTGATATAGAGTACTCATCGCCAAATTCATAGATCTCACTTGTTACATATGGTATCTCAGGTATATTACAAAATTCTTTCAGAAGAATATTACTTCCAAATGTTGGACTAATATATTTAAATTTGCACACAACATTATCAGTATTCTTTGTAGATGTACCTAAAACATCACTTTTTTTACTAATACTACTAGCAACATTCCAAACATAATCACTAGTATTTTCTTCGACAGGAGTAGTAGGGCTTACACTAGAAGAATTTTTTTTTACATTAACAGCACTACTTTTTTTAGTATTTCCCTTTGGAATATCGACGACCTTATTCTCTATGACAACTTCTTCTTTAGTATCCTGTGTAATTGGAATTGGCTCTTCTGTATCTTCAATAACAATGGGTTCTTCAATCTCTTCAATATCAGTAGTAACCTCTTCTGTACTATCGGGTATTACCTCCTCCTCATCTTCGTCAATCTCTTCTTCCTGAACTAATTCATCTATTGGTACTTCCATATTAATTCCAAAAACTCCTCTAACCGAAGTATATTTGAAATAGCCATTTGGTACACCTGGATATTTTACAAAGGAATCCTCAGGATGATATTTTATTACCCATCTAACGACTCCCTTTGGCAAAAATCTGTATGGCTGTAGAAATGTATTCTCATTATCAGTATGAAAGAAACACATACTTGAATACATCCCCTTCTCATATGAATAACAAACCGAATAGACATATCTTGTTGAGGGATCAGTATTTATCCATTTCAATGAAATATATGGATCTTCCAGTACTGCACCATTAGGAGGATATACAGGTAATATCTCTGCATAGGTATAACTTTTTGAAAAAGATATAACCAAAAGAACAAGTAGAATTTTAAATATATTTTTCATCATATTTAGAATATACAGTGTAAATATGAAATATTTCTGAAATGGAACTAGTTTGATGATATAATCGAAAGATTAGTTATTGACTATAAAAATATGTTAAAAATATTCTCTTCATTGTTTGATTCCAATGAAAAACAATTAAAAAAAATACAACCAACCATAGATAAAATTAACTCTTTAGAAGAGGAGATATCTAAGCTTTCAGATGAGGAATTGAGAGGAAAAACAGATGAGTTTAGAAAAATATTGAATGTTAATTTAGATACTTGTAGAAACGATTTTGTTACACTAAATGAAGTTGAATTAAAACAAAAATTAGGAGAAGAGAAAAATAAACTTTACCAGATATTACCAGAAGCATTTGCTACTGTAAGAGAAGCATCCAAAAGGGTTGCTAATCATAGACATTTTGATGTTCAGGTAATGGCAGGATATGTTCTTTTCGATAACAAAATAGCTGAATTGTTTACTGGAGAAGGAAAAACTTTAGCTGCAAATTTGCCATTGTATTTGTATGCCTTAACAGGAAGAGGAGCTCATTTAGTTACTGTAAATGATTATTTAGCAAGAAGAGATGCTGAATGGACTGGCCACATATTGAATGCTTTGGGAATTAAAGTGGGAGCAATTAACTCTGGAAAACAGTACAGATTCATAACTGATGAAGAAGCTGTTAAGTTGAAAGGTGATGAAGCAAATGAACTGATTAAACAAAGAAAAGTTAAGGAAAAGAATGAAGGAAGATTAAAATATGATCATATGAGTGGTGTGAACTTAGTAGAATGTTCTAAACAAGAAGCATATGCTTGTGATGTAGTGTATGGTACCAATAGTGAATTTGGTTTCGACTATCTTCGAGACAATATGGCTAGAAGTATACAGGAAAGGGTACAAGGGCCTAAATATTTTGTCATTGTTGATGAAGCTGACTCCATATTAATTGATGAAGCTAGAACACCATTAATCATTTCTACTAGTGCTGATACAGCTAATGATCTTTACAAGCAATTCGCATCATTAGTTAAAAATCTTCAACCTGAAAAACACTATATAGTTGATGAAAAAGCTCATGCTGTATCTCTAAATCAAGAAGGAATGGATGCTGTAGAAAAAGCTTTAGGTGTAGACAATATATATGAAAATGCACAACTGGCATATCATTTAGACAATGCTCTTAAAGCTAAGGAACTCTACAAACTAGATGATGAATATATGATTAGGAATGGTGAAATCCTCATAGTTGATGAATTTACAGGAAGAGCAATGCAAGGAAGAAGATACAGTGAAGGTCTTCATCAAGCTATTGAAGCTAAAGAAGGGGTAGAGGTAAAGAAAGAATCTAAAACAATGGCGACAATAACTCTTCAGAATTTTTTTAGGCTTTACAAATATCTCTCAGGAATGACAGGAACAGCACTAACAGAAGCTGAGGAATTCGCATCAATATATAATCTAGATACAATAGTTGTACCTACAAACAAAGAAGTAGTAAGAATAGATAACAATGATGTTGTATTTAGAAGTCAGGAAGGTAAATTTAAAGCCATAGTTGAAGAGATTAGAGAGCATCATACAAAAGGCCAGCCAATATTAGTTGGTACTACATCTGTTGAAAAATCAGAAATACTTTCAGAAATGCTTTCTAAAGAAGGTATAAAGCATAATGTTTTGAATGCTAAACAACATGAATTAGAAGCTAAGGTAGTAGCAGAAGCAGGACAATTAGGAGCTGTAACAATAGCTACTAACATGGCAGGAAGAGGTACAGACATTGCTTTAGGAGAAGGTGTAAAAGAAGTAGGAGGGTTGTATGTAATAGGATCGGAGAGACATGAATCAAGAAGAATAGATAATCAATTAAGAGGAAGATCAGGTAGACAAGGAGATCCAGGAGAATCAAAATTCTTTGTTTCTTTTGAAGATGACCTCATGAGAATATTTGGAGGAGAAAAAATGAAAATGATAATGACACAAGTTGGTTTGGATGATGACATGCCAATATCAGTAGGTATACTTGGTAGAACAATAGAGAATGCACAAAAGAAAGTAGAAGCAAATAACTATGATATACGAAAAAGACTAGTTGAATATGATGATGTATTAAATCAGCAAAGAGAAATAATATATACACTCAGAAGGAAGATTCTAGAAGTTCAAATGAAGAACAATATTAATCTATCTGAAAAAGATTTCAAGGAAGATATACTAAAGATTAAAGAGATAGATATCGAAAATATACAAGACTCTCTAGATGGGTTCTCATTAGCTAGAGAAGATACATGGAATATCTCTGAACTTGATTCACTTAAGTATCCGTTATCCGCATTAGATAAGTGGATTCTAAAGAAAATATTGGAATATATAGATTTCTTGATAGCTTCTGAATTACAAGATGACATGAAGATAGACAATATAGAAGAGAGAAAACTGTATACTCAAATATCAAATTTACTAACTCCTCAATTACTAGATTTAGTATGTAAACAATTTGAATACAAAGATTCAGTAGATATGTTTAGAGATCTGTATAGCAAAGAGTCTAATGAAAGGATATCAATATTAAAAAAGATGACTCTTTCGGGATATATTACACATATATATGCAATAGGTTTAGAAACTATGCAAACACTTTCTAAATACCTAGTAGTACAATCTTTTGATAGATTTTGGATGGAGCATCTAGATACAATGACTGATTTAAGAGAAGGTATATCACTTAGAAATCTTGCTCAACGAGATCCTCTAGTAGAATATAAAAATGAGGGATTTGAAATGTTTGATAGTATGCTTAAAAAGATAGATGAATTTGTAATAACAAGATTTTTTAAAGTTAGACTTGTTAAAAAGGAAGAACAAAAACAAATACGAGTAAATAGCAATGAAGATAATAGACCAGGTAAAGTTGCAAAACAAAAAACTATAACAAATGGAAATAAAGTAGGAAGAAATGATCCTTGTCCTTGTGGTAGTGGAAAAAAATACAAAAAATGTTGCTATCCAAAATACGGTAATTAATTCTTTCTATGGGATTATTGACACACTATAGTCCCTATACTATTCTAAATAAAGGAACTTTGTTAAAAATAATTAATTGCTTAGAATGGCAGAATCAAAATCAAAGAAAACAAAAAAGGAAGCATTAATACCAACTAGGAAAAGTGTTCATGTTGTATTCTTCTCCTGTCCTAACTGTGGTGATGAAATAGATGATATAAAGCTATGCCCTGAATGTGGAGAACCAATGAAAGTAATAGATGTAGTTGAAAAATTTGGCGATGATGCTGAAAGATTCTTGTCTAGAATACAAAAAAGATCAGAGAAGAGTAATACAATAAACAAAGCAGAAGAAGAGGAAGAAGACTATGTAGGTATAGACAAAGAAGAACCCAATATAATACTTATGGGAGATGATGATTTTGAACCAAATGATGGTGGAATTGATCCTGCTTCAGAAGTAGATGATGGATCATTAGATGTTATTTTCCCAGATGATGACGATTCTCCACGAAATGATCCAGTATCAATAGATGATGATGATTTAACTAAAGCTTTAGATCAATTAGACTCTGAGGATAGTGAAGATGTTTCAGCAGAGGATTTTGGATTTGATGATGGGGAGATTCCTGAGCTATAATAGCTCATGATAGATATAGAAAAGATTTTTCCTAGGGTTGCAATAGTAATGGATCAAATGATTTCTTTTGGTGGAGCCGATAGGGAACTATACTCATTACTAAAAATAATCCCTCATGCAGACATATTTACAATTCTTTTTGTAAAAGAGAAATATCCTAATTTAAAAAATAAAGTATATACAAGTTTCTTTCAGAAAATGTCTAAATTTCTTCCAAAGAATTTTTACAGACATCTAAAAATATTTACGCCAATTGTATACGAAAATTTCAATCTAGAAGGATATGATTTAGTCATTAGTATATCAGCAGGACCTGGAAAAGGTATCATAACAGGACTAGATCAACCTCATCTTGCAAGAGTACTAACTCCTCCAAGAAATCTTTGGGATGGAGAA
>CAZJBF010000016.1:9092-13353 GCA_964544555.1 uncultured Candidatus Saccharibacteria bacterium
GGATTAACTCCAGTAGAATCTATGGCTAGTGGAACTCCTGTATTAGCATATGGGTACGGAGGAGCATTAGAAACTGTAATACCAGGAATTACAGGAGAATTTTTTATGACTGAAGAAGACCTCTATTCCTTACTTATTAATTTCTCTAAAAAAATATATAATACAGAGGAAATTAAAAAACACTCCCTCAATTTTTCAGAAGAAAAATATTTAAATAACTTCGAAACATACATAACAGAAATATATGACAAAGAAATTCAAAGAAAGAACCAGTGATATAAAAGTAGCAATATCATGTGAACCACTTTACAAAAAAGGAGGAGCAGAAGTTCATCTAAAGCATATAATAGAAGCATTTCCTAACTCTGAAGTATTTACTCCATATTACGACGAAAACTTTGTCAAAGAGTTTCTCCCAGGGGTAAAAATACATCATTCATTTATGCAGTATCTACCTAAAAAAGATACTCTAAGGAATTTGTATTTACTTCTCAATCCTTTAGCATACAAAAGTTTCAAAATTACAGGTTTTGATGTTGTAATATCTCTTTCTATTGCTTTTGCTAGGTTTGTAAAACCTAAAGATATTAAACATATTGATATATGTATGTCACCACCAAAATTTCTTTGGCAAAAAGAGGGAAGAACGATTAAAGAATCTAATCAATTGAAAGGTATTAACAAATCACTTTACAAATTCTATTCATTTTTTACGAATACATTCTTGGAAAGAATCTGGCAGAATTGGGATATACAATCAGCACGAAATTGTTACAAAATAGTTGCAATATCAAATGTAGTTAAAGAAAGAATTAAAAGATATTACAATATTGATTCTGATGTAATATATCCTCCTGTAGAAGTTAAAACTATTCAATCAAGAAAAAAGGTAAACAGAAAAGAAAACTGGTTCTTGTATATGGGAAGAGTTGAAAGTTACAAAGGTGTTTCCTTAGCTATAAAAGCATGTGTAAAGTTAGGTCTTCCTCTAAAAGTTGCAGGTACAGGATCTGATTTAGAATCTATGAAAGAGTTAGTAAAAAGTTTAAATGCAAAAGGTTTGGTAAAATTCTTAGGTTTTGTATCAGATGATGAAAAGTTTGAATTGCTTTCTAAAGCGAAAGCCTTAATATTCCCAGTTAAAGATGAAGATTTTGGTATTGTTCCTGTAGAAGCAAATGCATCTGGAACTCCAGTTATAGCGTACAGAGAAGGTGGAGTTCTTGAAACTATATCTGAGAATAATCCTAAAACAGGAGTGTTTTTTGATAAATATACGACAAAATCTTTAGTAGAAGTTCTTAAAAATTTCAAATCAGAAGATTGCAATCAGGATAATTGTAAAAAACAAGCTCAGAATTTTGCATCAGAGATATTTAAATATAAATTGCAGAACTATGTCAAAGATGCTCTACAAGATAGTTAAAAGATTTTTTGATATTGTATCCTCTATCTTTCTACTAATAATCTTTTCTCCACTACTAGCAGTTGTATCATACCTCATATACTTAGAAGATAAAGAGTATATTTTTGTCAAAAATCCTAGAAGAATTGGTTTTGGAGGAAAAGAATTTTTTATGTTTAAATTTCGAACTATGATACCTAATGCATATGGTGAATTACAGGATAATCCTAAGTATGCTGATTTGAAGAAAAAATGGATGAATAATGGTGGTAAGATAAAAGTAAATGAAACTAATATGGTGACTAAAATAGGTAAAATATTAAGAAGAACAGATATAGATGAATTACCACAGCTAATAAATGTTCTTAAGGGTGATATGTCATTAGTAGGTCCAAGACCGTTATACAAGTATGAGTTAGAGAAACATTTTGAAAAATATAAAAAGGATAGAAAATTGGTAAAACATATTCAAGAAATTAGACCCGGAATGACTGGTATATGGCAAGTTTCAGGAAGAAACAATATACAGATGCATAAAAGATTGAAAATGGAAGCTAGCTATTCTATGAATTTAAATATATTTACAGATATAAAAATTTTGTTAAAAACACCTAATGTTGTTTTAACAAGAAAAGGAGTGTATGAGTAAAGATTTAGTTACAGTAATAAAATCAGTAAACTATTCAGAAGCAGATAAAATTCTTACTGTCTTTGGTAGAGAGACAGGAAAATTCTCTCTCTTTGCCAGAGGTATAAGAAAGATAAATAGTAAAAACAGGGGTAATATGCAGACACTAAGTACGAGCAAAGTATCTTTCTATGAAGGAAAAGGTATTCCATTACTTACTGAATCTGAACTTGTGTATGCATTAAATATTGAAAATTTAAATGTTGCTAATGTAAGGAGAGTGCTTTTTTTGCTAAACAAATTTCTTCAAGAATACGATTCATATCCTAAGTTGTTTGATGCTCTTCAAAAATCTTTGAAGGATGAATTAGATACAGAGTCTACAAACAAGTTAAGAATGATCTTTTTAAAAGAAATGGGTTTCTTGGATGACTTCTCTGTATGTAAATATTGTGGAAGCACAGATGACTTAAGGTATATTAGTAGAGATAGCTTTGCACTTCTTTGCAAAAATTGTTACAGTAAAAAGGGAGGTAATCCGTTGGGTGATAGGCCATATGCATCATCAGCTCTAACTAAGTCTTTAGATATGTATGTTAAGAAAGTAGTAGAAGAAATATAAAAATGAGAATAAAAACTGCCTTAAAATTAATAATTAGTGTAATATTCTTTGCACTTTTGCCTACTGTGATATTTGCTGAGGATTTTAATGTATCTATTAATGCATCAATTGATATCGATTTGTATTCCCAGTTAGAACTTTCTCCAGCATCAGTAGAGATAAGGCAACCATCACAATTACAGATATCAATTGTTGATTCTGATGGTACACCTCAAGCAAATAAGACAGTTTTAGTATATGCAGATGATAATCTTCCAACAGTTTCAATAACTCAGCCATCCTTAACAAATTCTTTAGGAAAAACAACATCATCTATATATTCTACACAGTCTGGGTCGTATGAAATATGTGCAAAATATACTACAGATGGTAAAGAAATATACATTGAAGACTGTCAAACTTTGTATATAACACCAGTTCCTACACCAATATTACTTAGTGAACCAGCATATTCGAAAGGTTTAGATAATACAGTGCTTTGGAATATGGTAGGCTCTTCTAGTTATCAATATAAGACAGAAGTTAGTACCAAATCGGATTTTAGTAGTATTGAATCAAATAGCGGATGGGTAGATACACAATCGTATAATTTTACAAGTTTACAGGATGGACAGATGTATTTTTACAGAGTAAAGGCTAAGAATATATATAATGCAGAGAGTACTTGGTCTAATTCTGTATATTCTGTGCAGGATGCTTTAATGCCTGTTTTAGCAGTGTTAGATGTTTCTAGTATTGGAGATAATTTCCAAAATGAATGGGATGAAGAATACCTACTAAATTTTAAATATAGGGTAAAAGATAATGTTGGTATCTCAAGTAAAAGTTTTTGGTGTATGTCACAAACAAATCAGAAATTTGAATGTAACTATACTAATTACTCAGATGGGGATTTTTGGAATATTAGTATTAAACTAAATGATTTAGAGAAGACCTCAGCAGGGTATTTGTATGGTGAGTATGTTTTTTGTGTAGAAGCTATAGATAATGTAGGTAATATAGCAAGGGATTGTAATGCAAAGATTGCTATTCCTAAAAAACAAACTGTAACAGAACCTAGTGAACCTATCTCTAAGCCTGTAGATGGGTTAATAGATAATATCTCACGAGTTATAGATGGAACTATCGGAAACTTGGAGGTAATACAAGTTCAGAATATTACTACTACTACTGCAATAGCGAATATAGCAGTTTCAATGAGTATAATTGCTACTTTGATTGGATCTTTACCTTACTTTCTTCTTCAGATAACTTTTACTATATTAAACTTTCTTGGATTGAGGAAAAAAGGAAATGTTACAGGTTATGTATATGATTCGATATCGAAGGAACCTATAAGGCAGGCTATAGTAAGAATTTTCAATAATAATAATGAATTGATATGGACAGATGTTACTGATGGGTATGGATATTTTAAAACTAGAGAGGTAGAGAATATGGAATATTATATTAAAGTTGCTGCTAGGGGATATTCTTTTCCTTCTCAAATAATCTTCGGAAAAACCGATTTTCCTTTAGAGAATATATATAACGGGGATTCTTTTACAGTTGTGGATAATAATATTCCAATATTTTCTATACCTATGGATAAGTTGGAGATTAATCA
>CAZJBF010000017.1:0-12651 GCA_964544555.1 uncultured Candidatus Saccharibacteria bacterium
GTTCGACTTGCATACCTTAGGCACACAGCCAACGTTCATCCTGAGCTATGATCAAGCTCTCATTGAAAAATAATACTTAAGTTTCATACTGTAAAACAATATGACCAACCAGTATAAATGTTGGATTTAAATTTTCTGACTAAATGAATTGTGTGAACCAATCACACTTATATTTAGAAAGTCAATAAAAAAGTTTTTTTAGACTTCCTGTCACTCTTCAACTTTTAATGAGCTGAGGAGGAAAAACATAACAGAAGATATGTAAACATATCCTGCAAGTGTTCATTGAAATCCTATGATTTCAAGAGGAAACCTGTATCTCCCTTTGTAATCCCAAACTCGTGAAAAGGATTTTAACACATAACTAAAAGTCATGCAATACCCATTTATAGATATTTTTATTCACAAAATGACAAAAACCTATCTACTTCGAATATCCTTTAGATACAAGCAAATCAGCATATCAAATATATCTAATGCTTTTTCATCATATGTTTAAGTTCAGTAACAGTTGTAGCTTCTGTCACCAACTTATCTCTACTCCATTCAGTTAGCCTTGGAAACCTCAAAGAAAGACCTCCCCCTACAGTTCCACCACCTTTAGTGATTCTCTTTGTAATTTCATCTGCTTCTACTGTAAATACGATTTTAGGATATACCCATATATCGGGTTTAAGACCATCTTCCACAAATACATTCTTAGGTTTTTCATAAATTACATCTTCTTTCAGATCATTAAATACTTTCTTTAACATCTCGTCTGTAAAGCCAGTACCTACCTTGCAAATTGCCTCAAAAGAATCAGTATCTTCATTGTACAAAGCTCCTAATACCGCACCTACTCCCAAATCAGATCTTCTACCAGACCCATTATAGTAGCCTACAGCAACCAAATCTATTGTATCTACCAAGACATTTACCATAGATTTCTTTAATTTTATCCATTCATAATTCCTAACACCCGGAAGATACTTACCCTCTTTAGATTTTACAATTATTCCTTCATAACCCTCATCTACATTCTTTTCAAATATTTTTGTTAATGAATCCAAATCTGATATCTCTTCTGTTGGACAAATACTAATACCCCCACTAGTATGAAGTTTGCTTAACATATCAATCCTTTCTGAGGTATTAGCCTCAGATAAATCTTTACCATTAAGATACAAAATATCAAAAGTCATAGCTTTTACGGGTATACTCTTTTGAGTTGAGCTAACATCATATTTTCTTCTCCTCTGCATTGTCTCTTGAAACGGAAGAAATTTTCCATCATTGAAACCAAGAGTTTCTGAATCAAGTATAAAGGAATCTTCCTCAATATCCTTAGCAGATTGAACAATCTCTGGAAACATCTCTGTTACATCTTCTAAATTTCTAGTAAAAAGTTTTACTTCTACATCCTTATCTGAAGAATCAAATAATCCTACTTCTTTATTCGGTAAATACTTTCTCCACAATACTTTCCTATCTTCTTTGCTAATACTATTCTTATTAAATTTATGTATTTGACATCTTAAACCATCAAATTTAGGCTGTACTAATACAGAAGGAGTAAATCTTTCAAATACTTCTTCAAAGCTACCAACTCTCTCCACTAATCTAGAACATACTGGTATACCCGGTTCTAGCGATATATTTTGGAGATTACTAAGAGCAACATCTGCAGAACATCCTATGATACAAGAGCATATATATCCAATATCTGTACATACACCATATGCCCTATCTAATTCCTTTCTTAAGCTTTTGTCTTTTGATATAACAAATGAAAATACATCCAGAAGTGTTTTAGAGTTAATACCTAGTCTCAATTCTCCACAAATTATTCTAGAGAAATATTTTGACTCTATTGGTGATAACTGTTTCAAAGTATCTAGTATTACGGTGTTTTTTCGATCTACAGAACCAGTTCCTGATATATTCATAATGCTCCACAAAAGATCATACACTTCTAAAAGTGTCTTGCCTTTTGATTTAAAGCTGCATTGAGTGACAAAATATTCAACCGTAGTACCTATATCTCCTACTTCTACTCTTTTTTCTTTAATACCAATATCTAATTTAACATTAGAAGAATAGTTATGAAGAAGGTTAAGAAAGCTTTTCTCTGAATAGTTGAATTCATTTGGTACAAAGGGAGGAGCTATCCTGCCTAATACTAAGTATGAAAGTATCTGGGCATCAGTACTGCTTAGATTAGCATAGAAAGAAGAAAGCTTTCCTGTCATTTCATTTCTAGAAGAAGTTTTCTCTATTTCTTGAAGTATTTCAGAAACAATTTTAAAAGATATATCATTCATAGTTATCCTGTATATGTATATTTAGTTGATTTCGTACTGCCTTCTTGAATCACTACTCCATTTTCTACTAATACATCCATATCCCTTCTTAAAGTTCTAGTAGATACATTTGGTGAAAGAGAATATATTTCACTTGGAGTTAGTGTCTTCTTTTTTTTAATTAGATAGAGAATTGAATTCTGTCGTTCATTAAATTTGTCTTCTATTTTTACTCCACCCTCCTCATTCATATCATCGTCTAACAAAGGTTCACTATTTTTACTCTGAGTGTGTTTAAGAAATATGATCAAAAATACACCTACAGCCAAACCTGCTAGTTGTATTAAATTGCTCAATCCTGTGCTTTTATTTTCTGTTTCTTTTTCCATAACATTGCAGTTAATGATGTTATCCACACATTATCCTCTACATTATATCCTCGACTGAAATATTTGTTAACCCTTTAATTCGGACATATTAGAGCCTTTAGATGAGCTAACATCCAAATGTACATCTAAAGCTACGACATTCTTCATTATCTCTTTAGCTTTTTTCTCGAAATCCTCTATTCTTTCATCTCTAACCTCGAATATTAATTCATCATGTATTTGAAGAAGAATGTATGCACCATTCTTAAATTCTTTCTCAATCAATTCATCTAATTTAATCATAGCTAATTTCATAATATCAGCTTCACTTCCTTGAATTGGCATATTTACGGCTTCTCTTTGAGCAGCTTTTAACATCCTAATATTTCTAGATTTTAATCCTCGTATATGCCTTGTAGTACCAAATATTGATTGAACATACCCCTTTTTGTAAGCCTCTTTCTCTAAACTTCTGATATATTCTTCTACTCCGACATAGTGCTCAAAATAGCTTTGGATATATTCAGATGCTACAGAGCCATCTATTCCTAGCATACTAGCTAAACCATATGCTGATTGGCCGAAAAGAATTCCAAAATTAACTGTCTTTCCTAGACTTCTTTCCTCCTTAGTAACTTCTTCCACCTCTTTATTCAATATTCTAGATGCGGTAGC
The DNA here is from genome assembly GCA_964544555.1 of uncultured Candidatus Saccharibacteria bacterium. GTDB lineage: Bacteria > Patescibacteriota > Dojkabacteria > SC72 > SC72 > UBA5232. The sequence continues at coordinate 3,326 of CAZJBF010000017.1, forward strand.
TTTATGTATATCTATATCATTTTCAAAATCTTTTATGAGTAAATCATCTTTTGCAATATGGGCCATAATTCTTAATTCCATTTGAGAGTAATCTATTCCTAAGAATTTGAAACCTTCTCTCGGTATAAATGCTTTTCGAATATTTGATGCCCATATCCCTTGTACTGGGATATTTTGTAAATTAGGATTGACTGAAGAGAACCTACCTGAAGTTGTACCTGTCTGCTTGAAATCAGTATGTATTGAATTCTCCAAGTCATTGCTAGCTAATTCTAATAGAGGAGAAACATATGTAGAAAGCATTTTGTTTAATTCTCTGTATTCCAGAATCTTTTCAATACAAGGATGATACCCTTTAAGTTCTTCTAATACAGATTCCCTCGTAGATGTTTTTTTGTTTGTTGGTAAATCCAGTTCTCTAAACAATACATCTCCTAATTGCTTGGGAGAATTGATATTGAATTCATGCCCAACAGTATCAAAAATATCTTTTCTTAATTTTGAAATACTTTGGATTAATTCTTCATTCAATTTTTCTAACCAAGATATATCAATTGCTATTCCCCTATTTTCCATCTTTGAGAGTATGGTAGATATTGGTATTTCTATTTTCTCCAATATATTTTCAAAATACCTTTCTTTTATATCTAGAAACATGTGTAGGCTTTCTTTACAGAAATCGTACATTTCAATTTCATTTGCCATCTTTATCTGCTTGATCCTTATCTCTTCAACAGAATCAAGCACTTTTTTCATATCTGAAGGATGAACCTTCTCTGTTAAAACATTTCCTGAGTAATCAAACGATAAATCTTTAAGAAGATATCCTCTCCTCTCTGAATTTATGAGATGAGCAAACAAAATGATATCGTGCAACTTTGTACTATTCCCAATATTGAATTGTGGAACAGAATTTTCAAAACCATATATTGTTGTTTCATTATCCAAATTCAATTTCAATTCATCATCGGTAGTACATACAAAATCTTTCTTGTTTCCTAGTTCATCTATACACCTAACAAAGAGATACGCATCCCCTATTAATGATTCCTCTTTTGAAATGTATGCAATTACAGAGCTTTTACACTTAAGTAACTCTGCATTAACTTCATCAAATGTATTCCAAACAGTTTCTTTGTTAGGCACAGAAAAGATATCTAGCTGAGTACTAATTTTTAGTTGATCATCTTCTTTCAGTTTATCCAATTTTGCAATTAGAGATTTGAATGCATATTTTTTAAATATCTGTATTACTTCAGATTTGTCAAAATCTTTAAGAACACAGTTTTGAAGCAATATTTCTATATCTACATCCTGATCTATTTTTGCAAGCATTCTGCTCATCTCTGCTTGTTCTATTCCTTCTTTGAAAAGTAATGCCTGTCTTTCTTTAATATTCATCAAATTTGAATATATGTTGTCTAAGGTTCCATATTTAGCCAAAAGCTCTTGTGCTGTCTTATTCCCTATCCCTTTAATACCAGGTATATTATCTGAGCTGTCTCCTGCAATCGCTTTGTAGTCAACAACTTGCTCAGGGTAAAAGCCTAAATATTTGAATGTTTCTTCCCTGTCGTATGCAACTAGATTTTTGAAATTGCCAGATGGTAAACATACTTTAACATTCTCCCCTACTAGCTGGAGTAAATCCCTATCTCCACTTAGAATATATAGTTCTAGATTCTCATTACTCCATTTACCACTTTTAGCAAGTTTGGATATTGTTCCCAGTATATCGTCTGCTTCAAATCCTTCTTTTTTTAGTATTGGTATATTAAAAGCTTTGAGAACTTCTTCTACCATTGGAAATTGATCTATCAATGATTGATCTGTTGGTTTTCTAGTACCTTTGTAATCAGCAAACTCTACATGGCGAAAGGTTGGTTTAGCAGTATCAAAAGCACAAAGAACATACTTAGGATCAAAAAGTTCTAATGCTGACATTAGCATAACTGTAAAACCATATGCTGCATTCACTTGAAGTCCATCTTCTGTCTGCAAAGTTGATGGATATGCATGAAAAGCCCTATGTACTATTGCATTTGCATCAATAGCTAGAAATCTATCCTTCGATGTTCTTATCAAATTCATATATGATTTTACTTCATCTAAACAAACAAAGCATTAAATTCTTCTCCAGTAACAACTTCTTTTTCAAGTAAAAGTTTAACTAATTTTTCTACGTATTCTTTCTTTTCAATGAGAAGAGATTTTGCATCTTTGTAAGCTTCATCAACCAATTTTTTAATTTCCTCATCTATCAACTGTGAAGTTTTCTCACTGTAATCTTTACCTCCTCCATATGCATATCCAAGATGTTTTGTTTCATCTAAGTCACCATATTTAATCATTCCTAAACTTTCACTCATACCATATTTCATAACCATTTCTTTAGCAACATCTGTTACTTGCTCTATATCAGCAGAAGCACCAGAAGAAATATCATCTAAAAAGATTTCTTCAGCAGCTCTTCCTCCTACACCTGTTCTTAACCATGCGAGCATCTGCTTTTTATACAAAGATGTCCTTTCCTTCTCTGGCAAATATACAGTAACTCCACCAGTCATACCTCTAGAGATTATTGATATCTGTTCTACTGGATCTGATTCTTTAGTAAATTTCGCAACAATTGCATGACCAGCTTCATGATATGCTGTCTTTTTCAAATCATCTTCTCCCTTATCACCTTTCTTTTTTCTTCCTAATTTAACCTTCAAATATGCTTCCATCAAATCATCTTGGGCTATTCTATTCTTATTCTCCTTAGCAGCCATTATTGCAGCTTCATTTAACAAATTCTCCAAATCAGCACCTGAATATCCTATTGTTTTTTTAGCAAGGGTATCCAAATCAACACCCTTTTCAAACTTTTTATTCTTAGAATGAACCTCCAATATTGCTCTCCTACCCTTAGCATCAGGCATAGGGACAAAAACCATTCTATCAAACCTTCCAGGTCTTAAAATTGCTGGATCTAAAACATCAGGTCTATTTGTTGCTGCCAACACTATGACATTTTCTCTGTCTTCCAATCCATCCATTTCAACCAAAATCTGATTCAAAGTTTGTTCTCCTGCTCCTGAATGAAGAACTGTTCCTCTTTTCTTAGCAACAGCATCTATTTCATCAATGAAAACAATACACGGAGATGTTTTTCTTGCTTTTTTGAAGAGATCTCTAACCCTAGAAGCTCCAGCTCCAACTAACATTTCTTCAAATTCTGAGCCAGAAGTATGAAAGAAAGGAACACCTGCCTCTCCAGCTATTGCCTTAGCAAGAAGAGTCTTACCTGTACCTGGTTCTCCAGCTAAAAGTACACCTCTTGGAATTCTTGCACCTACATCCCTATATTTTTTAGGATTTTTAAGGAAATCAACTATTTCAGTAAGTTCTTCTTTAACTTCTTCTATACCAGCTACTTCGTTGAATGACATTCCTGTCTTTTTACCAAAAAGCAATCTTGCTTTACTTTCTCCAAAGTCCATAATTTTTCCACCAGAAGCTTGCATATTTTTCAGCATTACATAACCAAAAACCAAAGCTACAGCAAGGAATATGAATGTTACTATATCACCGAAAGTAATACCTAAAGCAGGCTCGTAAAAATCATTTTCCAAATCTTGGATATTTATTCCTGCATTGGAAAGAATTTCATAGAAATCTGCGTCATCAGGAAGTAAAGCATATTTTTTATTAACAACTTGAATACCCTCTTTATCTATATTGTCCTCTAAAAGAACCATATTATCTTTCAATATGATTTTTTCGTATTCTCCATTAGATATATTTGTAACAATCTCACTTATTGAGACCTCTGTTCCAGTATTATTTAATATTTTGTATACAAACATTCCAAGGCTCAAAAATACACACATTATCAGGATAACTGCGATACTAGGGATATTAATTCTCTTCTTAGTAGGCATTTTCCTTATGTCTATTCTATATGTATTATCAACCTTTTTGTTTGTATTATTAGGACTTTTCTTTACATTCTTTTCTTTTTGCATTTTGGAAATTTTTATATTTTATATCGAATATTTCTAAAAATATGTGGTGGGAAGTGGAATCGAACCACCGACCTTGGGTTTATGAATCCCATGCTCTAACCGACTGAGCTATCCCACCGGCATTTACTATTATATCAAAGAAGAGAGGTAAAACACATTAATTTGCCTTACTTGTATACTCTCCAGTCTCTGTATTCACTTTGATTACATCTCCTTTTTTTATGAAAAGAGGTACATTTATCTTGTATCCTGTTTCAAGAGTTACAATTTTAGTTGCTGAATTTGAAGTATTACCTTTTACTGCATCATCTGCTTCAGTTACTGTAAGTGTAACAGAAGAACTTTCTTTGAGAGTTAGAATCTTCCCCTGATATGTCATAACAAGAGCATGTTCACCTTCTTTGAGGAAATTTACATACTCACCTACTATTGCTTTTGGTATCATAACAGTTTCATATGTTGATGAATCCATGAAGAATGATCCGTTGACATCGGAGTAAAGAAATTGCATTTCTTTAACCTCAGGGTATATATATTCTACTTTAGCACCGGCTTTTATTGTTTTATTTACTATCTGACCATTATCCAAAGCTTTCATTCGCAAAATTATCAATCCACCCTGTCTTCCTTGGGTTTTCAATTTTCTATCTTGAAGAATGAAGACTCTATCTTCTTCCAAAAGATACATTCCTTTTACTGGTTGATCTGTTAATGGCATAATTTGCTTTGTTTTTCAATTTATTATTACTAGCAAGTCTGATTTTACTACTAGCTGTAGATATATACAACAGCTTGCACATGCATGTATATATAGTTGAAGTAAAGACTATTGTGATTTCCCCACAAAAATTTAACTTACTACAGGACAAGAAGGCTTGACAGATTGTACAATATTGACAGTTACCGATACCTATAGCAAATTAACTTTTGATTAAAAAGCCTCTATAGTCATTACAGTGTAAAGATTTACGATTGTGTGCAAGCCAAGCCAAAAAGTTGCGGGGGTCGGACTCGAACCGACGACCTTTAGGTTATGAGCCTAACGAGCTTCCACTGCTCTACCCCGCGTTAATTAAATGGCACATGGAGATTATATATAATTAGCACGATTTATTCAAATTCCATCGTAAAAGAAATCTAACCATACAGCATAGACTGTATTTTTCTCCTTTTCATTTGTTGCATACAAATATGTATCTATACTCTCTTTAGCAGTATTCATCACTTCCTCTGGTATAACAAAAATATATTCACTTTCTTCTGAAAAATTTAGTCTGTCTCTAGCCTGTATTTCCAAATATGCAGATGTTTTCATAGATTCTAATTTTAATTCAAGTTTTAAATTTTCAAGTCTTAAATTATCTACTTCTTGAACTGCATTTTTGGATATTTGAATTTTTTCACTGGTGATTAGTACGGAATGATATACATTGTAGAAAAGAAATGTTGATACTGCGAAAAGAATTATTTTAACAAATATATTTCCAAAAATTGAGTTTAAAACTACAGGATTTGGTTTTGATTTTAGTTCTCCATTACTTCGGTATATAACTTTGTCCATAGAAAGATATTAGCAGTATCCTAGAATCAAATCAAAACCTATATACTTTTATTATTGCTCTACCCACCCTAGGGTGATATAATTCATACTATATACAAAATATGTCATAAATTTAGACATCTAATATAGTGATTGAAATAAACAATATCAATTTTAAAGAGAAATCTGGATTATTCATTGATGACTTAAAGACAAAGAATCGCTCTGAATCAACGATTATAGCCTACGCCAAAGATATTGAGCAACTTTTGAATTATTTGTCGAAGATGGGGATAGGTTCTTTGGAGAAAGTTACCATCGAAGACCTAGAAGGATATAGACAAAACTTACAGGATAATAACTACACTCCTAAGAGTATTTCTAGAAAAATAAATAGTACTAGAACTTTTTTCAGATATCTGATGGATAATGGATTTTTACAAGATAATGTTTCTGAGAAATTGGCACATCCTAAGTTTGAGATTAAGCCTCCAAGAGTTCTTTCTGAAATGGAATATAGAGCATTGAGAGATGTTAGTCGTATTGATATTAGATTGTATTCCATAGTTGAAATTCTTCTTCAGACAGGGATAAGAATTGGTGAATTGGCAGGTTTATCATTGGATGATATTAGAAAATCGAAGGATGGAAAAATTGATTTTCTTTACGTCAAAGCTTCTGGTAGTCATCCTTCTAGGAAAGTTCCTCTTAATAAATCTGCGAAGGTAGCTATTGATGATTATATACGAGTTAGACCAGAGACAGAGGATGATACTCTTTTTGTCACTAAGAATGGTAGGTCTCTTTTAGTAAGGAATATAAGAACAGCAATAGATAAATCATTTGAGAGAGCTGGTATTAAGAATGCAAAGGTTAATGATTTGAGAAATACATTCATAGCTCATCATTTAGCTAACGGAGTCAGTTTGACTACAGTTTCTAAATTGGTTGGTCATAAAAGACTTTCTACTACTGAGAAATATCTTAATGTACTTAAGATGCAAAAGAATGATGAGAGTACTCTTAAAGAGTTATAGTATTTAGGACTTTTTCTTTCGTCTTCGTAGATACAATAATATTATCAGTTCTATTAAAATTATTACTGATATTCCAATAATAACAATCTTTCCTTTCATGTTATCTTCCTCTTCTTTTTTAGCTGGGGCTTGGATATCGTCTGGAGTATCAATATCTTCTTGTATATCTTCTGTATTGGTTTGATCTGATTCCTCTGTATTTTCTACTATTTCTTCATCCTCAGTAACTTCTTGTACCTCCTCTGTTTCTTTTGGAGGATTAGTTTCTGTTTTATTCTCTGTCGTAGTATCTTCTGTAATTACTATTGGTTCCTCGTAATACCCTATTCCTCCTGTTCCTGATAAGCCATCTGCTACCCAATATGTTATTCCCCCTATTATTGCTTTTGATACTGAGACCTCGTTTCCTTCTACTGTTTGTGTTTGAGGGAATGGGCCTGAATATTTAACAGCTCCTGTACAACTTGTACTTACCTCGGATAGCGAGGCTGCAAATGGACATAATGTAAATGTATTTGTATTATCAGCTACTACATACATCGTGTAGTTATCTGCTTTGCCTTGAGATTCTGTTAATTTCACTACTGTTTTATTCTCACTAGGAGACGACTCTATTATTGCATCTGTCCAATCCAAATCTTCTGAGAATACGACTGGGATATCAGCAATTATATAATCCTCTGTATTTGTTAATATTCTAACTTCTTGTTCCCCATACTGTGCATTTTCAGGATCTGTTAAATCTACTTCTGGAGCTTCTGCTAATACTACCTTGATAGATTCATCTACATTCAACAATATTGACTTTGTACTTATATACAAGCTATCACTCCACTCAGTAAGAACATTTTGAGTATTTCTACCTGCTACTGCAAAACCATACTGAACTCCAGAATCCATTCTATTTACAAGTGTTCCTATATTTCCTCCAAAATCGCTAAACTTACCCCATTTTTCATCTGATACAAGTTCTCCATTAGTATAATCCAAATATTTGTTTGTATTTGTTTCTTTAATTGCAAATTCTGTATTTTCTGGATTGCTAAGGTTATTAATATACAATCTTGCTGCGCTACTGTTAACTCTTTCTACTTTTGCCATTACTGGTTCCTGAGCTAGTGTATATACATCAACAGCTGATGACCAGTTTGTTGCTATATCTTCTGTATTTAGACTTCTAACCTTAAAAGAATATTTGTTATTCGGATTTAGTCCATTAATAGTTATTTCGTTTGAGAAAGAGAATGGTGTTGATGTACTTAGTAAAACCCCTATACTATTACTAAAATATTTATCCGTATTACTCTCCAAAATTTCAATTGTGTCTCTAGAACTTCCTTCTATATTTACAAGTACAGAGCTAGTATCTATTGGTGTAGCTGATGAAATACTACTTGGTTCTGCAAGTGTATAAAATTCATATATTTCAGATATATCACTTTCGGATACTTCATTGTATGCTGATACTCTTCTTTTGTATTGGGTATTAGATATCAAATTATCTTCTTTACAGGAAGAACTTTCCATTTCACTAGTTGTACAGGAAAGAATTAATTCCGAATTTTCATCATATATTCGATATCCTGATGTAGATGAATTGGAATCCAATATATTCCAAGTTATGCTATCTTTCTGAATATTACCTACTCTCAAATTTGTAGGAACTATCATTTTAGTTATGACTGAGAGTTCATCTGAATATGTGGTTTCTACTTCTGTATCATCTTTGGCTTTTACTTTGAAAATGTATTCTGTACTTGGGTCTAGATCATTAATTAATATGCCCTCACTTCCACCATATTGGCTAAATGTACCCCATGATGGAAGATCTGCAAGTAAGTTTGTTGTGTAGTCTAAATATTTGCCTGTATTCTCTTCTAAAACAACATATTTAGTACTTTCTGGATTACCATTTGTATCTATTGATATTTTGATATTATCATTCCCCTTTGATATTTCTACTGGTACATTAGGAACATTTGCCTTAGTGTTTACTTCGATAGCTTGAGATAATTCTGTCTCTATACCGTCATAATTTCTTGATTTTGCCTTAAAGGTATATTTTGTATTTGGGTTTAAATTAATACTAACATCTGAAGATGTAGATACCCATTCTGATATACCATCATTGCATGATTCTCCTAGACATTCTATATATATTCCTGTTTGGCCAGTTCCCAAACTATTTACCCCTTCTGTATTTAAAGAAATCGAATTTGTTGAAATTGAATCAACACTAATTGTAGGTATAGCTGAGTAGGTATATATTGTTTTTGTTGATGAATATTCTGTTTCTACATCATCTCCATTTCTTGCTTTTACTTTAAAAGTATATCCTGTATTGTTCAAGAGAGAAGTTACTGTTGCTTCATTAACTGATACCCATTGGTTGATACCTGTATCACAATCAGATCCTTCACAATCGAAATACAATTCGGAATTACCTATGATATCACTTGATGTTAGGCTAATCGTTGAGGTTGTTTTCGTAAGTCCTTCTGATATTGTCGGTGCTGACACAAGTGTATATTTATTTGTTGTTTGAGATGCTTCGCTATCGCCTGCATCGTTGTATGCTACTATCTTTCTACCATATTGTGTGTTTTCTGTAAGGCCACTTTCATCACAGTAAGTAATATCTGTTCCTGTACATGTTTTAATTAAGTTTCCATTAGAATCTAGTAAATATATTCCATCTTCTGTTCCTGAATTGTATGTGAAATTCCAACGAATTGATGT
>CAZJBF010000018.1:0-12580 GCA_964544555.1 uncultured Candidatus Saccharibacteria bacterium
ATATTCTCGTATGAACGTGCATTTGGCGTAGATATCGCAGGAGATGTATATACACCATATGAGTTATATCCTACCAAAGAAACATCTGTTAAATTAACATCTGCTCGTATAACTCCATCGGTATTAGCATCTTCCCAAACATTACTCACATAATGACCAATCGTTGTACTACTATCCCCTACATTAACCCAATTACCACCTGAACAATTCTCATTACTACTACCCCCTACACAAACCCATCCATCAGCCACTACAGCATATGTATTCTGATCATGCTGAAGATTAAGATACGATCCATTACTAACTGATCCATACGCATTAGTCAAACCAACCATCTCAGGAGCTCCAAGCAAATCTATACTCTCTGTTCCATCATAAAAATAAAGATTTGTTCCATTCCACCACAAATCTCCAGAAATTGGAGATGCTACATCAACACCAGCAGAACTAGCCAAATTAACCTGAGTAACTGCAGTAGTATTAGCTCCTAAAGCTAAAATAGCTGAACTACTACCAGTAGAATTACCAAAAGTTACATAACCACTCTGATTAATCAAACCCAATACAGTACCTACAGAATTTTGCCACTCCATCAGGTTATCAGCTTCTGTATCATTAGCCTTCACAACTAATGTATCATCAGCAGATATAGTTATATCACCACTAGAGTTAGCTATTGACGAACTAGCACCAGCAATATCCAAAGAAGCCGTAGGAGTACTCGTCCCTATACCCAACCTACCAGTAGAAACATCAAAAAAGAATGCAGATGTAGCAGGCGTATTACCACCAACTATCAAATCTTCAGTAGAAGAAGTCAAATACGTATATGTTCCACCATCAGTCCAAAGTGAACCCCCAACACCACAACCAGTCGCTAATGTACATACAGACGAACCAGACCAATACAACGTACCACCTACATTGTACAATCTGTCAGTATATGTAACAGGAGCATCTGCTCTCTGCCCAATGAAAAAGGTTTTCTCATTCTCAAATGCAAAAACCTCTGCACTACCCTTCTTAAAAGAAGCTATTGAACCAGTTCCATCCTGCGTAACCTCTAACACAGTATTGTCAAAACCTGAATATTCAGATTTAAAAACAACCAAAGGCCAAGCACCAGTAGAAGTATAGTTAGAATATACCGTCAATCCTGACTGTGCCTTATCCCCAGCGACACTCAGTCTCTCTCCGTCCATATCAAAAGCAAATGGAGAATTAGATGCCAAACCTGAAAGATACGTAGCATAATTATTTACTCCGATCTCTATGTATGTACTGCCTAATACCAAATGATCTGTCGTACTTGTTAAGTAAGAATAGTCGCCTGCATCAGTCCACAAAGAAGGAGCTACCCCAGCTCCACCAGATATATCAGTCCAGCTAGAACCATCATACAACTTCAATTCTGAATCTGTTGTATCAAAATACACCATTCCAGCAGTTGGAGTCGTATACCCAGAAGAATTAGAAGCTGTATCAAATTGGAATGCAGTATCTGCTTCTGAAGAATATTTAGACCTAATTGCATAAGCAGAAGCCTGTAGTGGCATTCTAGAAAAAGTTTCAGTAAAAGAAGCATTCCCAGCAGGAGAAAACCCTATTTCTAAATATACAGTATCTTCTGCTAATATAACTGCATCTAAAGAAGCATATGTTCCAGCAGTAACAGTACCACTACCTAAAGACAAATTAAAAGCACCGTTATATTGCCCTATTTCTTTGTTAGAGAAAGTCTCTGTTAAGAACAATGTTCCACTAGTCGATGCAGAATAATATTTAACCTGAAAATCACAAGTATCATTTGCAGAACCACTAACAACACAAGCAGGAGATCCAGTAGATATATTCATTCCCTCATATCCAGAATCGTTCCTAACAATCTTTCCTTCAATATTGATCGTATCTACTGATGCAGCAAATACTTTTGAGCTTTGTAGAATAAATCCAACAAAAAGAAATATTCCTAAGAAAATGAACTCATTTTTTACTAGTTTTAGGCAGTATTTTTTAACCATGTTATCAAGACAGTAGAAATGTTGTTTTATCAACAAAATTTAAACATAGCATATTGGATATATAATAGAGGAAATTGATAGTATTGTCAAAGGTTTGTACCTATTTATGTGTACATATTTTTGACTACCAAAAACTAATAAAATAACGAAAAATTTACTCAAAAGAAGAAATTGTATTTATAGCTTTGAAAGTTAAGGATTTCATTACTCTTTTCAGAACTAATTTGCTAATTTATCATAGCAAACGAATATTCTACAGGACAATACTTATTATTTTGTTTTTAACATAGAGAAATTTCTTAACTTCTTTATCCCCTATAGTCTTTTGTATAATTTCATCTTTCAAGACACTCTCTCTAATCTCATCCTCTGTACCATCTGGAGAAATAACAACCTTACCCTTAACCTTTCCATTAATTTGTACTGGAATTTCTATACTATTTTCTTTCAAAAGATTCTCATCAATAATTGGCCATTTCTGCATATGTACACTATATTCATGGCCTGTTTTTTCCCAAACCTCCTCTGCTATATGAGGAAGTATCGGAGCTACAACTACAATGAGGTTTTCAATATCATTCTTTGAAAAAACCTTCTTGCTATTTTCGTTATAGAATTCCATTAAAGCGGAGATAGACGTATTAAATTTGAAATTAAGAATATCCTCCTCTATTCTTTTAATTAATTTTGCTACAGATTTCTCATTTTCTTTACTAGAATCAACCCTACTATCCCAAGCTTTAAGTAAAAATTCATAATATTTAAATACGAATCTTTTAACACCATTTATAGTTTCTGTACTCCATGTTACATCTCCTTCATATGGGCCCATAAACATCATGTATGCTCTAGTAATATCAACACCGTACTTTTCAATTAGATCATCAGGACTAATAACATTACCTAAGGATTTAGACATTTTTACACCACCTTCTCCTAAAACCATTCCATGTATAGTTCTTCTCATATATGGCTCTGGTGTTGGAACTAAGCCGATATCATAAAGAAATTTATGCCAGAATCTAGAATAAAGAAGGTGAAGAGTAACATGTTCTGATCCGCCTTCATAATGATCAACTGGTAACCAATATTTCATTTTCTCATCATCTGCAAAAATGTCCGAATTATTTGGGTCTATATATCTTAAGAAATACCAGCTAGAACCTGCCCAATTAGGCATAGTATCTGTTTCCCTCTGAGCCTCTCCTCCACATTTCGGACATTTAGTATTAACCCATTCAGTTATATTGGCTAAAGGAGATTCTCCTGTATTTGTAGGTTCGTAACTTTTTACCCTAGGCAACTCAAGAGGAAGTTCATTCTCAGGCAAACTAACCATACCACATTTAGGGCAATTAACTATTGGAATTGGTTCTCCCCAATAATGTTGCCTAGAAAAAATCCAATCTCGAAGATGATACCTTACAACTTTCCTTCCTATACCACTATGGGTTATGTACTCTTCTACTTTCACCATGGCATCATTACTGCTAAGCCCATCTAAAAAGCCTGAGTTAAAAACTATTCCGTACTCTTCATATACATCCTCTACACATTTTATCTCTTTTCTATCACCATTTCTTCCTTCTATTACTCTTAGGACAGGAAGGTCTAACTTTTGAGCAAATTCAAAGTCTCTTTTATCATGAGCAGGGACTCCTACCACCATTCCAGTACCAACTGTTGATAGGACGAAATCCGCAAGGTAAATTGGCAATTCAGAATTAGTTATGCTATTTTTGCAAAATAATCCTGTGAAAACACCAGTTTTCTCTCTATTCTCAACCAGTCTTTCCATCTCACTTTTCTTCTTACTCTCTTCTATATATTTATCAACCCCTGCAATATTTTCTTTTGGAATAAAGTCTCTAAGTCTAGAAACTATCTCATGATCAGGTGCAACAACAACAAAAGTAGATCCGAATTGCGTATCAGGCCTTGTAGTAGACACCTTAATAATCTCATCAGTTCCCTTTATTTTGTAATCAATGTCATACCACTCCTTTCTACCAATCCAATTTCTCTGTCTAGTTTTAACACTATCCAGATAGTTAACAAGATCCAAATCTTTATCTAGCTTATCAGCATAATCTGTAATCTTTAATACCCATTGGTTGATATTTCTTTTCTCAACTTCAGTATTACACCTCTCATGTTTTCCATCAATAACCTCTTCATTAGCACAACCTATCTTACACTTTGGACACCAATTTATAGGCATCTCAGCCTTGTAAGCCAATCCTTTTTCAAATAATTTGAGAAAAATCCACTGAGTCCATTTGTAATATTTAGGATCCGAAGTATCAACCTCTCTACTCCAATCAAAAGAAAATCCTAAACTCTTTAATTGCCTTCTGAATATTTCAATATTCTCTTTAGTAATATCCTGAGGAGGTCTTTTTACCTTAATAGCGTAGTTTTCAGTAGGAAGTCCGAATGAATCCCATCCAATTGGATATATTACATTCTCTCCTTTCATTCTTCTTAATCTTACAACAGAATCCATCATAGTATAGTTTCTAGTATGTCCCATATGCATACTATCACTTGATGGATAAGGGAATTCTACTAAGAGATAATACTTCTTTTTGTCCTTTAGAGAATCTTTACCTTCGTAAAACAAGTCAGAGAACCATTTGTCCTGCCATTTCTTCTCAAACTCCTTGGGATTGTACTTGTACATAAGTAAAGATTTTTAAATTAAGTTTGTCAATTTTACATCAAAAAAGAAAACATTGGAAGACAAGTATTTCTTAAATTGTGGAACTCTGGTGTGGAACGAAAATAGGAATGAACAAGAAATTTTTTATCTAATTCTAAATGGTGGACCTGAGGGGATTCGAACCCCTTACCCCATCGCTGCCAGCGATGTGCTCTAACCAAGTGAGCTACAGGCCCATACTTGATTATAGCTTGCACATGAATGAAAACTCAATAGTTGTATATATTATTAAAGATATTTAATCAAAATTTAACTTACTATGAGGTTAGAAAGCTTGACAAATTAATTTAAAACTTTAATTGCAGGAACCTATAGTACATTAAAGAATTATGAAATATTCAATATAGTATGTACTACCAAAAGGTTTTCATTCATGTTCAAGCTAAGCTCACTCTGTCCTGGACCCAGCCGGAATCGAACCGGCGATCTTCGCAATGCGAATGCGATGTTCTACCAACTAAACTATGAGCCCATTGCTATCCCAGCTATATATATATTACCAACTAGCATACGATATAGGATTTACTTCTGTACCATAAGCCGTACCTCTTCTTAATTCAAAATGCACATGAGGCCCTGTAGACCTTCCTGTTGACCCCATCTGCCCTATAACCTCTCCTTTTGATACTACTTGCCCAGATCTTACATAAATATTCTTCAAATGTGCATACCATGTTGAATAACCATTTCCATGATCAATCTGAATCGACCATGCATACCCTGATCCTCCATATGTAGAACCAAGAGATGGACAACTTCCATTACACCCTGCAAATATTACAGTACCACCTGCAGCGGCAACTATATTTGGCAAAGCTTTAGAAGCAATATCTATTCCCAAATGGTATGTACCTTTGAAATACTGAGATATTACACCTGCACCACCAGCAACAGGCCATGAAAGAAATTTCCCAACATTAGGATCAACTGCAGCAGATGCCGATGTCGCACCTTTATACTGATTAGAAATATACGAAGGAGTAGACGCATATACAGGCTTTACAACAACTGGGGTAGGCTCTATACCATCAGGTATAAATAATTCTTGCCCGATAGTAAGATCAAATGGGTAGTCTAACCAGTTAAAATCAGCTATAGCCTGATCACTAGCTTCGTATTTTTTAGCAAGAGTATATATTGTATCTCCACTCTTTACAGTAACTAAAACACCATCGCTAGGTGGAACAAGAAGAGTATCTCCTGGTTTAATGACACTACTAGAAGACATATCATTAGCCCATAATATTGATTCAGTACTGATTTCATAATATTCAGCTATGGTACTCAAAGTATCTCCGCCCTTTACTATGTATTTTTCAGTAGATCTTCGAGCTCTATCTTTTGGAACTAAAGTATTTACAGTTGAGTTTGTAACCATAAGGTCTGTTTCTGCTACCCCAACTGTCTCTAACTGAGTGTCGCTAGCAATGGTTACTACAGGCTTTCGATATAAGTATGAAATTGAAAGAATAAATACAATACTAATTGAAAGAATTTTCAATGCTGAACCCAAGAAATTTCCCCTACCCCAAAACATTTTTCTCGTAAAAGTGTTTTTTAAATTGTTGAAAGACTCAAAAATAATATCAAACAATACCGATAACAGTACTATTATTACTTTAATCCTTTTATACGAATATTCTAGTAAAGCAAGAACAAATTCAAAAAAATTATTTCTACTTGCTTGTACAACATAGAATGTATGAAATTTTCTCTTGATTCTCTTTAAGGTTTTTCCTTCTTCTATATTGTCATTAACAAAAAGAAAGCTCTCTGAAGAAGTAGAATCAAAAGAATCTTTAGTTATATCAAGATCCCTAAAACTCAAACCAGAAATATTTTTATTTTGCGAAACATCTTCCTGTTCCAAAGCTTTTTAGTATTAAATAGATCAATTTCTATTATACCAATTATCTATGCTTCGTGCAGAGTGGCCAAAAATTCTTCGTTATCCTTTGTTTTCTTTAATCTGTTTACAAGAATCTCCGTAGGATTTTCATTGGAATCTAAAACTTCTAACATTCTTCTGATTCTCCATGATTGATTCAATACCTCTTTTCCTAGAAGTAATTCTTCATTTCTAGTACCAGAGCTATTTACATCTATTGATGGATATATTCTCTTGTTTGCTAGATTTCTATCTAAGTGAAGTTCCATATTTCCAGTTCCTTTGAATTCTTCATATACCAAGTCATCCATTCTACTTCCAGTATCAACTAGTGCAGTTGCAATTATTGTTAGACTTCCTTGTTCTTCAAAGTTTCTAGCAGCACCAAAGAATTTTTTAGGTGGATACAAAGCTACGGGATCAAAACCTCCAGAGAGTGTTTTGCCTGATGTTGGCATAGTAATGTTGTATGCTCTTGCCAATCTTGTAATACTATCCATTAGGATTATTACATCATCTCCCCATTCAACCATTCTCATGGCCTTCTGAAGAGCCATTTCGGCTACTCTACAGTTTTGTTCAGGTAATTCATCAAAGTTTGATGCATATACCTCTCCTTTTACAAATCTCTTCATATCAGTTACTTCTTCTGGTCTTTCACCTACAAGAACAACTATGAGTTTTGCTTTTGGATGATTTCTTGCTATACCATTTGCGATATCTTTTAGTAACCAAGTTTTTCCAGCTTTAGGAGGAGAAACAACCATAGATCTCTGCCCAAATCCTATAGGGGCAAGTAAATCTATCATTCTAGTGGAAATTACTTCTTGATCTGTTTCTAGTTTAATTTGTTTATTTGGAAATATCGGAGTTAGTTTTTTGAATGCAGGTCTTTTAGCAGCATCTGCAGCAGGTTTTCCGTATACTGTATCAACTCTTAGCAAGCTAAGATATTTTTCTTTTTCTTTTGGTAATCTAGCAGGTCCTGCTACTTCATCTCCAGTTCTTAAGCTGAATTTTTGAATTTGTGAGCCTGATATATATACATCATTATCACTAGGTAATAGGTCTTCTGTTCTCAATATACCGTGAGAGCCATCTTTCATGACTTCTAATATACCTTCAACAAAGACAAAACCTTCATCATTTGTAGACCTTTTTAATATTTCAATTATTAATTCTCTTTTTGGAAGTTCTATGAAATTCTCTAGTTTTAAATTCTGAGCTTCTGTCCTGAGTTCCGCAAGAGTCATTGATTCATACTCTTTAATCGTTTTATTTTTTTTAATCATGTTCCTAATATAGGGAATTTAAAATAATGGGCATTTAGCCATATCTGACATTTGAAGTATATTGAAATCGGATATAGATGTCAATTCTCAAAAATCATTTATGAAAAAAAAGAAGAAGGGATCGGTACTGCCCCAACCGACCCCGATTTCTTTTCCCTTTATTTAAAGGAAAAGTCTCGAAGAACATACAGGATGTTTTCCCATCTTCTTCTTTCTTGAGTCTAATAATAAATAGTAGATTAAAGATAGAAATAGACAGTTGTATCTTAGGCTTTTCCTGTTGCCCAGTTGTGCTTGTGACACCCCAGACAAAGGGAAAAACCTAAGATATCCACACCCATGTAAAGATCTGAAATAAGTATATCTCTTCGTGTGATAATTGTCAAGCCTATACAGAGTATCCACACAAGATAGAGGATACTAATAATCGTTCTACAGCAAGGTTATGCTATGCACAATGTCTAACTAGTTACGAAACCACGTTAGTTACACGCAATGTTACTTATCTTGTGGATAGTTATACCCCAAAAAAATAAATACTAGATTGAACTTATTTTATAAAGTTTCTTTATATTAATACTTTTTGATGATCCTACCTTCATTCTTCCTACTATCATATCTGTATACCCAGACCTTTCTGCTTCAGAAAGTACAGAATCAACACCCCACGTACCTCTTACTTCACCTGTTAAACCAACTTCACCAAAATATA
The DNA here is from genome assembly GCA_964544555.1 of uncultured Candidatus Saccharibacteria bacterium. Taxonomy (GTDB): domain Bacteria; phylum Patescibacteriota; class Dojkabacteria; order SC72; family SC72; genus UBA5232. The sequence goes on from CAZJBF010000018.1 coordinate 8,636, forward strand.
TAGTAGTTTTTGCTAAAGCCTTATCCAAAACTGAAGATTTAATTGCAGCACAAACAGCTAAATCTATAGCTGGATCTGAAACACTCAAACCACCAACTATATTTACAAAAACATCCTTGTTTCCTAAAAAAACATTCCCTTTTCTAGACATAACAGCACATAACATATCAAGACGAGGTTTTTTTATTCCATTTGCTACTCTTCGAAGAGGACCAGCTTCACTCTCCCTCTCTACAACCAACGCTTGAACTTCAACAAACACAACTCTTGATCCTTGTATAATTGCACCTATAGCACTACCTGAAGATTCAGAATTTGACTCCAAAAAAAGTAAAGAAGGATTCCCTACTTCTTCCAGTCCACTACTTCTCATCTCAAAAACACCAATTTCGTTCGTGGAACCAAACCTGTTTTTCATACTTCTGATAATTCTGTACTGATTATATTGATCACCTTCCATGTACAGTACACAATCTACTATATGTTCAAGAACCTTTGGTCCAGCAATATCCCCACCTTTGTTAATCTGTCCAACTATGAATATTGGGACTCCGGTCTTCTTTGCAACTCTAGTTAGTAAAGCACCAGAAATCCTTACTTGGCTTATGCTTCCGGGATATCCTTTTGAAGAAACTGAGGACATACTTTGTATGGAATCTACTACTACTAAATCAAACTTTTCTTGTTCAATCAAAGCAACTACATTCTCAGCAACTACATCTTCTGTTATCATAAAGCCATCTGTTTTCTTAGAATTACCACCGGACAATCTTTCTAATCTAGAATTTAACTGAGAAGGAGACTCTTCACCACATACATACAATACTTTTCCATTTTTAGAAAAATTAAGAACTATCTGCATTAAAAGTGTAGACTTACCAACACCGGGCTCTCCACTAAGAAGAACTACTTCTCCTCGAACTAATCCTTTTCCTAATACTCTATCAAACTCACCGAATCCAGTAGATATACGATTACTATCGGTTCCACTATCTTTTGATTTGGAATAGCTATTAAGCTTACTAACAGTTGCTTTTTCTACTGAATGGTTAGAGTTTACAATTACTATATCCTCAACTTCTTCCAAAGTCCCCCATTCTCCACAAGAAGAACATTTACCTGACCATTTCAAAGACTCTGCACCACAAGAAGAACAAGTATATTTCATACTACAATATTACTAAATTAGAATCCTTCAATCCTATCTTAATTTCTCTCATCTTACCATCTCCTATTTCTCCATTATTAATTAAAAGGTAATCAGCTAACAGATTCTCCACTTTATCCTGTAAGAATCTCCTAAGAGGTCTAGCTCCATATTCCTCACTGAATGCTTCTTTAACAATGTATGATACAACTTTATTATCAAGCTCTACTTTAATTTTCTCTTCCAAAAGCCTCACATTTAGATTCTTTACTAAAAGTTTTACAATTCCTTTAGCATCTTTTCTAGTAAGAGATCTAAATATTACTACATCATCTAACCTGTTTAATAGTTCAGGTCTAAGAACATTTCTCAATTCATTTAAAAGAAGTTCTTTCATTCCTGAATATGCCTTATCTATCTCCTTATCTGTTTTTTCCTTGCTTCCACCAGAAGAAAATCCTAAAACTCTATCTTTTTTAATCTCTTCGGCACCGATATTCGAAGTAAGAATAATTACTGTATTTTTGAAATTTACTCTTCTTCCTCTACCATCCATTAAATGACCATATTCCAATATTTGGAGTAAAACATTTAAAACATCAGGATGAGCTTTCTCTATCTCATCAAAAAGAATTACAGAATGAGGATGTCTTCTCACTTTTTCAGTCAACCAACCACCTTCTTGGAAACCAACATAGCCTGGAGGTGATCCTATCAATTTAGATACGCTGTGCATTTCCATCATTTCACTCATATCTATTTGAATTAGATTATTTTCATCTCCAAATAGCTCTTTAGTCAAAACTTTAGCTAATTCTGTCTTACCTACACCAGTAGGACCAAGAAAAAGGAATGATGCCCATGGTCTTTCAATGTCCATAATTCCTGTTCTAGCTCTTTTTATTGCAGAGGCAACTGAAATACACGCATCTTTTTGACCTATGACTTGTGAATTTAAAGAATCTTCGAGTTTTAGCAAAGCAGATTTCTCCTTACTACCAAGAGTATTAAGAGGTATTCCCGTCCATTTAGAGACAACCAACCTTATATCCTCAATACCAATCTCATTAATTTCACTGTTTTTCTCATTTGCACACTCTATCTCTCTCCTTTTGATTTTTTTCTTCAGAGCATTCTCTTTATCTTGAAGCTCTGTAGCCTTCTCCATTTTACCTTTTGATATCTCCTTCTCTTTTTGAGCAATTAATTCAGACAACTGATCCTTCAAATCAGATAGATCTTTAAATCCGTATTCTACTTCTATTTTTTTTGAAGCTGCTGCTTCATCTAGTATATCTATTGCTTTATCAGGCAAATATCTATCGCTTACATATCTATCGGAAAGCGTTACTGCAAGCCTTAGGCTATCATCATTGATTCGTACATTATGATGTTTCTCTAATATTGGTTTAATATTCTTAAGAATATTCACAGAATCTTCTATAGTAGATTCTTTCAAAAATATTGGTAAAAATCTTCTAGCTAAAGCACTATCACTTTCAAAATATCTACTGTATTCCTCTGTTGTTGTAGCTCCTATACATCTGAAATTACCTTGTAAAAGAGCAGGTTTTAGCAAAGATGCGATATCTGAAGATTGACCAAATGCTCCTGATCCAATTATATTATGAATCTCATCTATGAAAAGTATCGTATCTTCGGAAGAAGTCACTTCATCAATTATACCCATTACTTTCTCTTCTACATCTCCTCTCATTTTACTACCGGCCATTATACTTGCAATATCGAGTGATACTATTCTTGCATTTCTAAGAGATGGATGAGTGAGTCCGTTGGCTATCTTTTGAGCCAAACCTTCTATTAATACAGTCTTACCTACTCCAGCTTCTCCTACTACTATCGGATTGTTCTTCTTTCTTCTACTAAGTATATTTACGAGCTGATTAATCTCCTCATCACGTCCTATAACTGGGTCTAATTTTCCTTCCTTTGCTAATTCCACTAAATCGGTTCCCAGAAACTCCATTATTCCAATATCTTCATTATCCAAGCCTTCTATACCTGGTTTAGACAAAATACCTAATGGGTATGTAGCAAATTTACCTAGACCTTGTTTGAATGATTCGGAAGTCAGACCTATTGTTGAAAGTTTTTGTATTTTTTTAGAATTACTCTCCAACAAAGCCATCATTACATGTTCAGTACCGAAATATACATGGGCCATTCTATGGGCAAAACTTAAGCCCTTTTGTAAGATATCTATTGAATCTTTTGAAAGCTCTAAATCTTTAGGTATTGATGTATCACCAACCACCTCTATCATTTTCTTACCTGTGAGTATCTTTATTATGTCATTAGATGCAATCCCCATATCTTCTATGGTTTTTCTTGCTAAAGACTCTTCATTTAGCAATATTCCAACGAATATACTAATTAGAGATATTTTCTTCTCTAAAAGGTGTTCTGATACCAGTGATGCCATTCTTAATGACACAAAAAGATTTGAGCTCATTCTTCCAAAAGGAGAATTTTTTCTAGTAAAATTTCTTTGTAACATAGTTGATTATACTATATCCTTAGAATTTCTACTCTTTAGAGCTAATCTCTTCTTCTACGGCACTGTCAACTGCAGATGCTAACTCTTCTTCCGAAAGAATTTCTTTTTCCTCTTCAGGTTTCGCTACTACATTTTCTCTTACTTTAGACTTGCCTTTGGTTGCTTTCAAGCTTAATCCTAGATGTCTTTCAGTAGAAGAAATTGAAAGAATTTTAACATCAACTTCATCCCCTATGGCAACGATATCTGCTGGATCTTTGACTAATTTGTCAGATAGCTC
>CAZJBF010000019.1:0-11465 GCA_964544555.1 uncultured Candidatus Saccharibacteria bacterium
ACCGAAGTAGGGTATATCTTAAGCTCATCAGGACAAAAATCTTTACTCCATAACCTCTTGTATCCATTAATATCTTCCTTAGGATTAGACTTATACAAATTAGGCATCCAATGACCATGAATTTTAAAACCAGCTCTTCTCAAAAGGCCAAAAGCTTTCTTAGTATCATTAACACTTCTGCCAATCATATTAGCTTCAAGAACTTTGTCAGAAAGAGATTGAATTCCCATTTGAATCTTAGTAGCACCAAGCCTACGCATATTAATAATCTCATCCTCTGAAATTAAATCAGGCCTTGTTTCAAAAACCAAACCAACATTTCTACAATATGCAGTTTCATTAATTAACTGATTCTTCTCTAAATCTTCCCAAGAAGTTTTTTCGTAACCATCCTCTCTTATGCTCGTATACTCAATGGAATTATCTAGCATACTATTCAATGCTTTGTAACACTCATTTACAAACCAAAGCTGATACTCTTTTGGATACACTGACCAAGTACCACCAAGAACTATTATTTCAACTTTCTCAATATTATGACCAATATTCTTCAAAGCAATCAATCTGTTATACACTTGAGCATACGGGTCAAACTTACATTGTAAAGCTCTCTGTGCTCCTGGCTCAGAAGAAATATAGCTTTTGGGCATTAATGGATCATTTGGACAATATATACATCTACCAGGACATACAAAAGGTTTCGTAAGTACTGTAACTACAACAACTCCCGAATTAGTTCTAGTAGGTCTTAATCTAATTCTTTCTTCTACTATACGGTTAGGCATAATCTTTCTACTACTAACAAGTGAATTGTACATTCTAACTAATTCATCATTACGATATATCTTCCCATCACTTTTTTTGTATTTCCTCAAAATCTTGTTTAAGAGGTTATTATTCCATTTACTATCTTCAATCAAACATACATCATTAAATATGTTTCTAAAAATCTCATCTTCATTTTTATCTGTTCTAATATTTCTCATTTTAATAATAATTTGATATCCTTAGTATTATCTAATATTTTAATCATTCTTACTATATGATAAGACCTAAAATGGCATTAGAAAAAAGTTTACTACTAATTAAGCCTGATGTTCTACAAAGACAAATTGTAGGAGAAATATTATCTAGGTTTGAAAGAAAAGGATTCAAAATAATTGCTTTAAAAATGTTAAATGCTACAAAAGAACAAGTTGGCAAACATTATATAGATGATGATAAATATTCCATAGAAACAGGGGAAAAAGCAAAGAAAGGAGCTATAGCAAGAGGTGAGGATGTTTCTAATTGGAATTCTCTTGAAAGAGGTAGAATAATAAGGCAAAGGAATATTGATTATTTAACATGTGGGCCAATTATAGCTATGGTGTTGGAAGGTTTTGGAGTTATAACACAGGTTAGAAAAGTTTTAGGAAGTACAAGTCCTGCAGATGGGGATATAGGTACGATAAGAGATGATTATTCTTTAGATACATATGTTTTAGCTGACTATATCTCAAGATCTACAAGAACTATGCTTCATGCTTCTGATTCAGTAGAAAATGCGGAAAGAGAAATAAAGATATGGTTTAAGGAAAGTGAATTATGTAACAATTATGAGACAGGCGCAGAAAAGATCTTCTATGATGAAGGATGGGACCATTCAAAATAAAATTAAAGATCTAATATGCTCTCTATTTGTTTCTTTTTTCCAAAAGAATTATTGGATATAGAGTCTAAGAAAGTTTTTAACTTTTTGAAATCATCGGCCATTGTATTTTTCAGATTTGGGTTATAAAGTGCAGCTGCGGGATGATACATAGAAAATATCGGTATATTAGAAGAATGATTAAATATTTCACCATGTGATGCTGTTATATTAGCATTGGGTACAAATCTAGTTAATGAATGTCTTCCTAATGTTACTATGACCTTTGGTTTAATGAATATTAATTCAGCATTAAGCCATAATCTGCAAGAGTCTTTTTCGCTATCACTAGGATCTCTGTTTTCAGGAGGTCTGTATTTAACTACATTACTTACATATACATCTTCCCTTGTATATCCTATCTGATTTAACAATTCATTTAAAAATTTTCCAGCAGCACCGACAAAAGGTCTTCCTTGCAAATCTTCATTTCTACCAGGTGCTTCCCCTATGAAAACTATTCCTGATGTTGGAGTGGTAATTTCATATACGGGCTGTGTTGCGACTTCTTTTAGTTTACATTCATTGTGTACTGCATAGTATTCATGAAGTTCTTTCAAATTTTTAAAATCAATTTTCATTACATTTGATTATACACTAAAGAAATGTATTCTTTGTGGTAATATACAGTATGGATATATCAGTGTTAGTAAAAACGAAACAAAAGGAGAATAGTATAAGGTATGTTAAAGAAGAGAATATCTATATTATATTAACTAAAGAAGAAAGAAGAGAGAACAAGGCTAATATCTCCATTATTGATATTGTTTCTAAATATTTTAAAGTAGCTAAAGGAAGGGTAATAATTAAAAATGGTTTTAAGTCAAGGCAAAAGAGATTAGTAATTAAAGATCTCCCTTAGGAACCCAGAATGTAACTTGTCCTATTTTCATATTTGGATAAATTTTTACTGGTACAACTGTATGTAATGTTAGTGTACATTGTTGAATAGAACCAATGTCTATTAAGTCAGCAGTTATGTTTACAAATATTCCTAATCTTCCAGTTGATGATCTTCCCTTAATAATTGGTGCATAGTAATTACTTCCAATAGTTTCTTTTGTTTTTCCAATATATATTTTATCAGGGGATAGTAACAATCCTTCTTCAGGTATGATAATTTCTTCAGTTTCATTCTCAATATTGGAATCAAGGATATCATTTTTGTATATTTTTAATACATTGTCTATATGAAAATCATATGAATTTGTTTCAATATCTTCTTCATTAAAAGGTGATATTACTATTTTTTCGTTTTGTACTTCTTTGAATATTTCTTTTCCTGTTAATATCATTGCTGTATTTGATTAAATAATTTACTTGGTTGTGGATCATTGTGTGTAGAGTAGTACTCTACATTTTTAATATCTATTTTACCTTTTGGTAACCAAAAAGTAAGTTTCCCAATTTCCATATTCGGATATATTTTCAATTTTTGTATTACCGCTATCTCTAAAGTCCAGTTGTGTGCTTGGCCGAGTTGTCCTATGTCGGCAGTAATTTGTAGAAACATTCCTAATTTACCGATTTTATTCCTTCCTACTAATGATGTTACAAAATTTTTGCTACCAATGATTTCCTTAGTTGTTCCTAGGTATAGTTTGTGTGGTTCTAACAAAAATCCTTCTTCGGGGATGATGATTTCTTTTGATTTAATAGGTGTTTTTATATCTCCAACCTTTTCTATTTCTAATAATTTGTTAGAAATGTGGTATGTATAGCTATTTCGTCCTATACACTCCCTGTCGAAAGGGTTGATGGTTATTCCTCCATCCGCTATCTGTTTTTCAATTTCCTGCCCAGTAAGTATCATTCCAACCATTATATATACTTAACTATCCTCTTACAAGCCAGGCTAAAGCCTGGCTTTCGTTCACAAGAATTTCATATCTTTATGCTAAGGCTATTTCAAGGATCATTTCAAGTGAGGAGATTGTTAGGGTTGAGAGATTTAAATACCGTAATTTCATATGTAAAAAGAAATTCGGAAGGATTAAGAGTAGAAAGGAATGAAAAAGAGCTTTACAAATGGTTATATATAAAGGAGATTAATGGAAAATGAATGGAGGTTAGGCTAAGGCCAGGCTTAGGTTCAGAAAAAGTTCATATTTCCCTAAATTTCGTTTTTGTACTGACTTATTTACTGTGTCCTTTAAAAAATATTATTAAGCTTTGTTGCATATTTTCTGGTGTATTTTGGTTGAAAATGGAAAAATCTTAGATTGATCATCGTTTGTATAAAAGCTTATTTAATTGAAAGATGAATGGAATATGAAGGGAGGCTAGGCTTTGGCCTAGCTTGGAAAGGGGAACGGAAGAGTTTTGTGTAAATGAACTCTAGGAAAGAAGTTTGAAAATAAAAATTTCTTCTTTCCTAGAGATTTCCTCCTGATGAATTTTTACTAGATACCTATCTCGGTAGGAAACTATGTTACAACATAGACTTACTAGAATTCATCTAAAGGATGATCTTTCCTATGTATGGAGGTGTGATACATTGGAAAGTTTGAAAAAAAAGGAGAGGAAGGAGAGATAATTGCGGATTTGTTTTTATTTTAAGAAAAATATTCTAAAATAAAATATTTCAGTCTCCATTTCTTTTCTATTTAAAAAAGCTAATATATCAAAATATATAATTATGTCATTATACTATGGGTTCATATTAAATGTCTAGTAAATTGATTGTTTTTTGCAAAGATATTTAATACAATTAAACGATATGGATGAGAATGACTTTGGAAGTTTAGAAAATTTAAGTGAACCTACTTTTCTTGATTTACTGCCTAGAAAAGAAATAGAGGTAGATAATCAAAAGTATATCTGTTATTACGAAGAATTAGCTAAGAGTACTGATCGATGTTTTTGTTATGCTAAGTCAGAAACACCTGCTGATGTTGAAATTTTTCAAATTACACATTCTGATAAAAATAATTCTAAACCTTTCCTAAATGGTATAGATATGACGGATGAAGATACTCTGAAAGTTTTGTTTGAGGAAGGTAATAGTATAATAAAAAGATCTTCTCAGGATTTTTCTAAAATGAATTTACTTACAAGCAAAATCCAAATAAATGGTAAAGAATTTAATATAACATACCAATCACCTAATCAAGCTGTATTGGGGAAAACAATGTCTGAAAGGTATTCTGAAAGAGTATGTGCTAGGCATTATAATTCCATTAAAGTTTAAGTTAATGATTATTTAATCCCTGTAGTTCCAAAGCCACCTCTATTCTTGTTTTCTAAATAATCTGCTTCGGTTATATTTGCTTTATTTATCGGTAATATGAGCATCTGACAACATCTTGTACCTTTTTCTATTTTTACAACATCTTTCGTATAGTTAAGTGCTGGAAATTTGTATTCATCATCATTACCACAGTAATCATAATCTCCTATACCAACACCATTCACACAAGTAATACCTAACTTGTAGGTAGAACTTCTATTTACTAATAGGACAAAGTATCCTTTTGGTATTTCTATAGCTATATTAAGTGGAATTAATACTATCTTACCCGGTTCTATCTCTATATCCTCTCTAGAATACAAATCTAAGGCAACAGCACCTTCACTCTTGTATTCAGGCAATGGTAATGATTTATCAAACCTCTTTATTTTTATATTCATTTCTTCATAGCTTCAGATTTTAATTCCTTAGGCATTTTCTCTATAGCATATCTCAAGGCTGTTCTAGGCATATTTACTTTATGTCTCATTACATAATCAAAAACTTCTTTCTCATGGTTGTTACAAGTAACCTTCAACATCCATCCATATCCTTTCTGAACCATATCATCCTCATCCAAAAGCAATATATCCGCAATATCTAAAATATCTTCAAGAAAAAGTCCTTTTTTAGCAGGTACTATTAATGACACAGCAGAAGCTCTTCTCATCCATCTGTTTTTAGATTTACTCCATTTCTTTAATGAAGAAATATATTTAGGATACATCTCTATGAATGTACCTACAGTATGATTACAAAAAGTATCACACGATGCCCAATTCGTAATATATGTATCTATCCATTTCTCAAATATTTTAATATCTTTCTCTTCGAAATTTTTATGTACATTATATGACCAATTACAAGCTAGAAAAGATTCTTCCATATATCCAGTCTTCCATAATTTTTCACATATGTTATATATCTCTTCCTTAGTTCTGTCTTTAATCTTTTTGTAATATTCCTTTGATATATCTCCTACAAGTTTATTTCTTACTCCATGTACTTTTACTTCTTCTTTAAAGAATCTTTTAGTACTATCTTTAGTTTTTTGATCAGAAGCTTTTTCTAATTTCTGACTAATTTCTTCAATTATTGTACTCATAATGATTTAGTATACTATATAATTTTTTCCAATGTATCTAATATCTGAATATTGGAAGGTATATCCTTTTTAATTTTTATGAAATCTTTAATATCCCTTGTTAATATGTAATTACAATCAGAATCTAATGCAGAATAATATTGCAGAGTATCCTCAAAATCTTTAGAAAAAGTATTTATAGATTTATCAATAATTTTATCTGTTAGTGGAACTATATTTAAAATATTTAAGAAATTTTTAATTTCTTCGTGTTCTCTAGAATTTGATTTGATTTTTAAAGAATAATAGGTTATATGGATAGATAATGCTGACATGTATATTTTAGATTTCTCTAAATATGGACTAAGTTTACTTATAGATATGTTATCTAAGTCCCTATCTGCAATTATATCTATAAAAATGTTTGTATCTAAAAATATTTTTTTCATCTTCTTAAATGCTTTCTTTCCATAGCTTTTCTATATTCTTTATCGTAATCAAAATTTCTCTTTTCTTTTTCTGTCATCTTTACACAACCAATTGCATCTTCAAGGATTTTTTTAAAATCTTCCTTACTAAGTTTTTTCTTTTCAATTAATTTTATTTTATATCTAGGAGGTATGAAATATGCTAATGTTTGACCTCTATCTATAACTTCATATGCTTGGCCAGCATTAAGAGAATCTTTTAATTGGGTAAGATTGTATCTGAAATCTCTTAGATTAATTTTTTTGTATTGGTCTTCCATATGTTAAACATTAGTTTAACATATGGAATTTTTCAAATCAATATTAATACAGGCTATGAGCTCTAATCGTTAATTTCTTGTTATCTAGTTTTGAAAATAGAAATTTTTACATCTATTAAGCTATTTGTGCAAATGCTACAACATAGTTATGACCATATTTCTTTGCACATTTAGGACATGTAGTATAGTAAAAATAGTATTTCAAAGGTTTTAGATTCTTTCCTTCAAGATATTTTTCAAAATCAGCTATCCATTTTGGTATCTCGTTATATTGCCCATCATATACCTTACTCACAAACTTTCCAGAGAGTTTAACATTCTCCATATCAGGAACTTCCTTTGTTACAGATATATATAATTCACAATTCCAAGGAGATGGATCATATGCTAACATGAGGAAATCTTTTGTTTCTGGACTAGCACCAGAATCATTAATCTTCTTCCACATTCTAGTTACAACTTGCCCCATATTTAAAGGCATATGAAATATTTGTTTTACATTATCTTTTACAAATAGTTTTTCATTCCATATATGTTCTTTCTCATTCCATGGGGTCGGGTCAAACTTAGGACAACATTCGTTATTATCCATATCTAAAAATGTTTAAATTATATTAATGTATATTAGTGTATGAATAGTGTAAAGTCAAAATAGTTTGTGAATATATCCTGTGGTATAATGAGACCGATTCTGATTAAAAATAGAAATAATACAAATGTTGTTTCTAAACTACATATATTTCCAAAACAAGTATAGTTTAAAAAGAATAATGAACTTTTAGAACAATTAGAGAAAATTAATATGCTAAAACTATTACGATATCTAAAACCATATATATTCCAGATAGTACTAATGATGGTTGTGACATACCTTCAAGTAATGGCAAGCTTACAGCTTCCTGACTATATGTCTACCATAATCAATAAAGGAATTGTAGGTGAAGATCAGTCAATCATATGGGATACAGGATTGAAAATGCTCCTTGTAACTACTGCAGGAGCAATATGTACAATATTAGCAGGATATTTAGCATCACGAATAGGTACTGGTTTTTCTAAAACTCTTCGAAAGGAAGTATTTAGTAAGGTAGAAACATTCTCATTAACAGAATTAAACAAATTCTCAATAGCATCATTAATTACCAGATCAACAAATGATATTCAACAAATGCAAATGGTATTAATAATGGTATTTAGAATGGTTCTTTCTGCACCTATCATGGGTATTACTGCTACTATTAAGGGATATAATATTGCTCCTGAAATGACATGGATAATGGCAATATCTGTTGCTGTCTTGATTTTAATAATAACTGTGATGTTCTCTGTGGCAGTACCGAAGTTTAAAATTCTTCAAAAATTGATAGATAAATTAAATCTAGTAACTAGACAAAATCTTACAGGTCTAAGAGTAGTTAGAGCTTTTAATACTGAAAAATATGAAGAAGAGAAATTCGATAAAGTTAATAAGGATTTTACTAAAATAAACTTGTTTGTTAATAGATTGATGTCATTGATGCAACCTATGATGATGCTAATATCCAATATGTCTATGATAGCCATAATATGGGTTGGTTCTCATTTGGTAGAAACCAATGATTTGCAAATAGGGGATATGATGGCCTTTATGCAATATGCTATACAAGTAATAATGTCATTCCTGATGATTTCCATAATCTTCTTATTAATTCCTCGTGCTTCAGTATCCTCTCAAAGAATTTTTGAAATACTTGATACTAAGCCAGTTATAAAGGATCCTAAGAAACCAAAAAATATTTCAGATAGTATTAAAGGAATAGTAGAATTTAAGAATGTTACATTCTCATATGAAGAAGCTGATATACCTGTACTCTACGATATTTCTTTCGTAGCTAAACCAGGAGAGACAACAGCAATAATTGGTAGTACTGGTAGTGGAAAATCTACCATAGTAAATTTAATACCAAGATTTTTTGATGTTACGTCTGGTCAAGTATTGATAGATGGTGTTGATATTAGAGAAATTAAGCAAAGTGATTTGCATAAATATATAGGGTATGTACCTCAGAAAGGAATTCTTTTTTCGGGTACTGTGGAATCGAATATTAAATATGGAGTACCCAATGCTGATGAAAGTACTGTTAGAAAAGTTTCAGAAATAGCTCAAGCTTCAGAATTTATAGATAAGTTGAAGGGTAAATACAAATATCATATAGCTCAAGGTGGCTCCAATGTATCTGGAGGGCAGAAACAAAGGTTATCAATAGCTAGAGCTTTAGCTATTAAACCTAAGATATATATTTTTGATGATAGCTTTTCTGCATTGGATTTTAAGACAGATGCTAAACTTCGAAGAGAATTGAAGAAAGAAGTGGGAGATTCTACAGTAATAATTGTTGCTCAAAGGGTAGGGACTATTCTTGATGCTGACCAGATTATAGTTTTGGAAAAAGGCAAGATAGTAGGAAAAGGTAAGCATAGTGAATTAATGAAAAAATGTAAGGTATATAAAGAGATTGTTTTATCTCAATTATCAGAAAAGGAGCTTAAGAATGAAAGAGAATAAACAACAAACACAAGAGAATAGAGGACCTATGGGTATGATGCAGGGAGGTCAGAAAGCGAAGGATTTTAAAGGTACGATGAAAAATCTTTTAAAATACCTATTACCTTATTCCAAATCTCTCATATTAGTAATTATCTTTGCTATAGCTAGTACAGTATTCTCAATAGTAAGTCCTAAGATATTGGGAAATATTACTAATCAAATAGTTGATGATTATACTAATATAGCTATATATGATCAGGTGATGAAAAATATTCCTGATGGTGTAGTATTACCTGAAGGTACTAAGGGTACAGATATTGTATCTATGATGCCTGCTGAGATGTTGGGAAGTATTTCAGAAGATAAACTGGAGAAGATTAAGAATATAGATTTTTCAAATAGACCAGCTATTCAGTTTGATATTATATTGAAAACGGTTTTACTTCTAGTCTTTTTGTATCTTATTAGTGCTATATTTACCTATATTCAAAGTTGGATTATGTCAGGTATTTCTCAAAAGATGACGTATTCTTTTAGAAGGAATATTTTATCTAAAATATCTAAATTACCTCTTAGTTATTTTGATAAACGAACATACGGAGAAGTATTAAGTAGAGTTACAAATGATGTAGATACTGTAAGCCAAAATTTGAATCAAGGAATAGTTCAGATTATTACCTCTATAGCAATGATTATTGGAATTATCATTATGATGCTCAGTATTAATGGGTGGCTCACATTGGTAGCTTTATTTGTTTTGCCAATTAGTTTTGGATTAGTTAGTTTGGTTATTAAGAATTCTCAGAAGTTGTTTAAGAGACAACTGGAGTCTCTTGCGGATATGAATGGACATATAGAAGAGGTATATTCTGGTCATAATATTGTTAAAGTTTTTAATGGGGAGAAAAGATCTTTGTTGAAATTTAATAATATAAATGAGGAATTGTATGATAGCGGATGGAAATCACAATTTATTTCTGGTTTACTTTTTCCAATAATGAATGTAATTGGTAACGTTGGTTATGTAGCTATAGCAGTCTTAGGTGGATGGTTAACATTGAAAGGGTCTATGACTATTGGTGGTATTCAATCTTTTATCCAGTATATGCAACAGTTTACTCAGCCTATTACTCAAACTGCTAATATTGCTAATATTTTGCAATCTACTGCTGCTGCAGCAGAGAGAATATTTGAATTCTTGAATGAGAAGGAAGAGGTTAAAGATATTGAAAATCCCGTAGTACTAAAAAAGGTTAGAGGAGATGTTAAGTTTGAGAATGTTAAATTTTGTTATGAGAAGGATAAAGTTATAATTAATGATTTTAATGCGAATATTAAAGCTGGACAGACTGTAGCTATTGTTGGACCAACAGGAGCTGGTAAAACGACTATGATTAACTTACTTATGAGATTCTATGATGTTGATGAAGGTAGTATTAAGATAGATGGTGTTGATATTAGAGATATTAAGAGAGAGGAATTGAGGAAGATGTTTGGTATGGTTTTGCAGGATACTTGGTTGTTTAGTGGTAGTATCCGAGAGAATATTTCATATGGTAATTTGGAATCTAGTGAGTCTGAGATTATTGAAGCTGCGAAATTTGCATATGCTGATCATTTTATCCATTCACTACCGGATGGTTACGATATGGTAATCAATGAAGAAGCTGATAATATTTCTCAAGGAGAGAAACAGTTGTTAACTATTGCTCGTGCAGTATTATCTAATCCACCTATGATTATTCTTGATGAAGCTACGAGTTCTGTAGATACTAGAACGGAGGTATTGATACAGGAAGCGATGGAGAAACTTATGGATGGTAGAACTACATTTGTTATAGCTCATAGGTTGTCTACAATAAAGAAGTCAGATTTAATACTTGTGATGAATGAAGGTAGTATAGTTGAGTATGGTAAACATGAAGAATTGTTAAAGAAGAATGGTTTCTATGCTTCTTTGTATAATAGCCAGTTTAAAACGTTTGATTAGCAGTTACTTCCTGCTACATAACCTGTTGTCCAACATAATTGAAGACTGAATCCACCAGATTGTCTATCTATATTTAATATGTCTCCAATTAGATACAAATTTTTGATTTTTTTTGATTCCATTGTATTCCAATTAACCTCATTAATATCTACTCCTCCAGAAGAGACGATAGCTTTATCTGCTCCTAGTAAAGAATC
>CAZJBF010000020.1:0-10425 GCA_964544555.1 uncultured Candidatus Saccharibacteria bacterium
GATCCGATTCCCTGCTATCTGCACTCCAACGATTATTCGTTGTCGAATCATAAGTAGTGCGATGTTTCCAATCATCGCCATCATCCCGTTCAACAGTTTTGCGATCTTTGGGACCCATGAATATCTCCTTTCTAAGACCCAGTTTTGAAAGAACGTAGCTTAGCTACAATCAACATTATAATTATATGTTAAAAATGAAGGAATATCAAAACATAATGGTACCGCCACGGGGAATCGAACCCCGATTGTAGGATTGAGAATCCTATGTCCTAACCGTTAGACGATAGCGGCTCATCTGTAAGAGAAGATTTTATCATATTAAAACTTGATTTAGTAGTCATACTACAGGTTCTTTCTTATTTGACATATATCCTCGCTACATATATTATGTGTGCCATTAATTTTTTAGGTTTGGCAAAATGGATGAGAATAATAGGTACCAAACCACGAAGTCTGGTTTGGAAAAATTAATTGAGGAACTAAAAGAAAGGGAACAAATGATTCGTGTTAGAATTTCCAATACTCTAAATGAGATGAGGAATCAAGGAGATTTGAGAGAAAATGATGGCTACTCTATGGCCATAGAAGAACAGAATATTAATGAGGAAAGAATTTCAGAGTTGAAAGAAAAGATAAAAAATGCTCATATCATAAAAGACAGGAACAAAAGTATAGTAGGGATAGGAGACACTATTACATTACAAGGAGAAAAAACATTGAAATATGAAATTACTAGTGAAGAAGAAGCTAATCCTCTAGAAGGGAAAATATCTCATCTTTCACCATTAGGAATGTCAGTAATAGATAAAAAGATAGGAAGTAAGATAGATATAACTACACCTAACGGAATAAGTAGTTATACACTAAAAGCTATAGATTAAATTATGGATGAAGTAATGTTCCTTCTGAAAGAATATCTTCTAAGTATTCTTTGTTTTTCAGATTGATACCTCCACAGATAAAAAATGAGATGTTTTTCTTTGCAGAAAATTTTGAGCATTCTTTATCTATTGGTATATTCATATTAGCAGTATGGTTATCTTCCTCTGATATGCTAAACAATTTGAAATATTGATTCCAAGATATATCTTTTATTATTTTTGAATCAGGGTTTATCTTTGGATCTTTGTCATACAAATAATCTATGTCAGAGATTTTTAATACCCTATTAACGGAAAGAATATCTGCAAATACACTAGCATCCATATCTGTACTCCATCCTACCCTCAATCCACCACTTACAAGAGTCTGTGTGCCTTCTTCCCACAAGAATTCATATGCATCACCAATCTTCTTAGGTATATATATATTAGGATCGTTTATGAAGGCTTGTAGCAACGCAGCACTTGTTTGAGTAACAGTCATAGCTATATTGTGTAAATTACTTTCATTATCAATATTTCCAGATACTTTCTTCTGTAATTCTCTAGACAAATTTCCCCCTCCTACTACCATGACTATTTTAGAATATTCACTCTTATTCCTGTAATACCAATTCTTCACCTTATTCAAAAGATTAAAATTGATATTTAAATTTTCATCATACATTACAGAACCACCAATTTTTAAAACTATTCTTTTTTCTACACTCATATTTAGATTGTTAGAATTAATATCAAAGCTAATATCGAATATACTATTGGAGCTAAATATTCAGATAGCTTTACTTTCCCAGAGAAGCGTATATTCCACAAGGAAACAATTAGGTAAAACATTAGAGCACCTATAGCCGGTATTACAAAAACATTGCTATCCCAAAAAAGGATCATTGATACTACAACTAGAATAGAGCTAATGATTGAGATTATTACCTCTGGTAAGCCAAATTTGTTGTGCAATTTCAATATGAATATGAACAATATCAAAGAAGAAATGAAGGATAATATGCTGTATTCCAATAATGAAAACCCTATTCTTAGCAATGAGTTTAGAACTAAATACAGTATTGTAATACAAATGAAATCAAATACTGCTCTAGTAAATATTTCCAAAGAATAATATTTATTTAAAGAACTTTTTACATTAAGGAACAGCATTAGAATTAATATCATACAAACTATTAGAATAGTATTCCCTAAAACAATATTTCTGTTAAAGAAAAGGAAAAATAGTATTGATATGTAAAATATAGCAGGCAATACAAAGTAGGAGAAGAATCTTTTTTTGAGAGATATTTTCATCACTACATCACTATACTTAGATATTTTCTTTTTCGAATACAGTGAGTAAGTCATAACAAACCAAGTTTCTAATGTTAACAGCCCAAGAAAACCGATAACTATTAAAATGTAGTTTGATGTATTTAAAACAGAATATTGAAAGAATTCTGTTAGAAAATATATTATAAGAAGATATAGTATATCTTTTTTTATTTTAAGGCTATTTTTCACCAATATATAATATTTTTAATTAATATTTCCTGAGAATCCACTAAGTATAGCTATTGAAAGAATGAACCACCAAACCCCAATAGTAAAAAAGTCTCCTATTGCATTTTTTATCAGACCTTTTTTCCAATATACAATCAATTCTATACATAGCAGTATGAAAATTACTGAGACTATCCCTATACTAATTTTGTCACCTAAATTTAATGAAGCTAATGATATAAAAGAGGTTTCTTTCTCCTCTTCTTTTTCGAAATAATTTGATATATCTAAATCTGAGGTATTTTCATATGAGTCTGATAGATGAATGATTACAGATCCTAAGACATCTTCTTTGTCTAATACGACTTGAATTAGGTAAATATCTTCACTTTTCTCAATTGGCATAATCTCAGAGCCGGCTATTACATCGATACTTTCCCATTCACCTACAACATTAAAAGAGAGTGTATATTGATTTTCATTCTCTAGTACTGAGACTGAATCTACATTAACCACAGGAGGAGTTGAATCAATACTAAATATTGATTCTTCAGAATACACTCGTTCTCCTTTTATTCCAGCTTTTATTGTATGTTTACCTTCAGTCCAGTCACTGTCTTTGCTATATTCCCAAGCACTACTTTGTCCAGTGGTATTACCAACTATTTCGTTTTCATCATATATTTCAACTGTATATCCATTATCTACATTGGTAACATTTCCTGTAACATTCAACGAAGGGTCTGTATATACACTTCCATTTGTAGGAGATGTAATACTAATACTTTTTATCTCTCCTTGTTCTTGACTAGTAGTAGGTTTTGTTTCTTCAGTTGTAGTTTCATCATTACTTTTAGATGAAGTTGGCTCAGTAGTTTCTTCAGGTTTGGTCATTTCTTCAGGTTCAGTTGTTTCTTCTGGTTGCGTTATATCATCTGCAGGGCTGTATATTTCTGTTGTCTTATTCCCAAACATTTGGACAACTAATATCGTCTGTTTATCAAAAAGAGTCCCTTCAACCACTGCTACACCGATATCTTTGTAATTCTCACTAACTATGTTGGCTTTGTGAGTTGGACTTGCCATCCAAGCCTCATGTACACCTTCTGCTGTTTTAAATCCTTTTGCTAAATTTTCTCCTGCATATACATATGTGTATCCAGCTGCCCTTATAAATTGCCAAGGTGTTTCTCCATTTGGACCGAAGTGATCCCAGTACTGTTTTTCAAACATGTCATTTGCTTTCGCTAGTGCAGCCGCTGCTAGTTGAGAATTGGAATTTAATGTATTTAATCCTAAAGATTCTCTTTCTTGATTGGTTAAAGAAATTATATTGTCTGCAGTTATGGTATTTGCTTGTGCTTGATCTATCCCCAAAAAACCTCCGAAGCTATTCACAAAGACTAACATCAAAGAATATATTACTAAAGCTACTTTCCTTAGTAGATATGGTTTGTATTTGTTATTTTTATTTGGAATGAGACAGTTTTTTATCATTTTGATGAGTATAGTTTAAGATATTTTTGGATATTAGTAAATGATATTTGAGCTTAGCTCAAAAGAATATGTATATATGGCATGTAATTCTGTGAATATTTAATAATTATTTAATATACTATGGGTAAAATATGTCTATTTTTGAAGTTTTTTGTCAAGATCTTTTATCCTCTAGTATATTAAATATTTATTAAAAAACCCCTCATTATCTATACATAGTAAATCTTTTCAGTGATATTTAGCTTATCAGAAGCTTATCAGATTACGAAAGAAAAGGATCCTTTCGGATCCTTTTCATTGTAATTTCTTTATCAACAAAGAAATACCGGCTAATTACTTAACAACAGCTTTCAAAGCTTTACCTGGTTTAAATGCAGGTACCTTTGTTGCTGGGAGCTTAATCTTAGCAAGTGTTTTAGGATTGATTCCTGTTCTTGCTGCTCTTGTTCTGACTTCAAATTTACCGAATCCGGTAAGAAGTACAGACTCACCACTCTTAAGAGAATCTGCAACTGCTTCTAGAGT
The DNA here is from genome assembly GCA_964544555.1 of uncultured Candidatus Saccharibacteria bacterium. Taxonomy (GTDB): domain Bacteria; phylum Patescibacteriota; class Dojkabacteria; order SC72; family SC72; genus UBA5232. The sequence continues at coordinate 4,392 of CAZJBF010000020.1, forward strand.
TGCCTCTAAAGCTGCACCAGCTTGCTTCTTAGTAAGTCCTACTGCTGCAATTTTGTCTATTAAATCTTTCTTTAACATTTTGTATATAACCTCCTTTCTTTAATGATATATACACAAGTACTTTCATTAAAAAGATTTGTGTATATCCACTCATAAAATATGAGAAATTAAGGAAATCGTCAAGGGCAACAAATATTATGGGTCATTAATTAAAATGTACAAAAAAGTTTGGTATTCTAATCTATTTGAGTATATTTCTTGTTTGAAAATTTTGTAATTACAAATATGAGTAAATTTTGACTCACCAGAAATGGCTGTATTCAGACATTTCCAATGAGAGCTGAATATTCAAGTTTAGAAAGCTTTACATAGTAAGCTATTTTCTAATTTAAGAAAAAGGAGTGCAATAACTTGCACTCCCCTATAGCATTAATTACTAGAAGATAATGTATTAATCTTACCTAGCGACCTCTATAGCCCTAGTTTCTCTAATAACTGTGACTTCAACATTACCTGGATAGCTCTGTTTCTTCTCTATCTCTTGAGCTATCTTTTTTGCCATAACTACAGCTTCATCATCTGAAACTAATTTAGGCTTTACAATAATTCTTACTTCTCTTCCAGCTTTAATAGCATACACTTCATCAACTCTATCTCCACCTATCTCCTTTGCTGCACCCTCTATGCCCTCTATTCTTTGTATATACTGTTCATAGCTATCTTTTCTTGCACCTGGTCTAGATCCTGATATAGCATCAGCTAAATATACTATAACTGCCTCAACACTTTGTGGTTCAATATCCAAATGGTGAGCTTCTATTGCATTTACCAACTTTTCATCAAGTACATATTTCCTAGCAATTTGCCCTGAGATATGATGATGTGGACTATCTACCTTATGAGTAAGTACTTTTCCTACATCATGTAGAAGAGCTGCTCTTTTAACCAGAGTAACATCTGCTCCTAATTCAGTAGCTAAAACTTGACCAATTCTAATCACCTCTATGGTGTGAGACATCAAAGATTGACCGTAACTGCTTCTGTATTTCATCTTACCAATTAATTTCATCAGTCCCACATCTATATCTGGCCATCCTGCTTCATCTGCTAAAATTTGACCATTCTTCTTTATCTCTTGAGATATATCATTCTTTGCTTTTCTAACACATTCTTCTATGGCTCCTGGATGAATTCTTCCATCAGCAATTAATTTAGTCATAGCAACATATGCAATTTCTCTCCTTAAAGGATCAAAAGATGAAAGAGCTATTGCATTTGGTGATTCATCTACGATTACATCTACACCTGTCATCTGTTCAAATGACCTAATATTTCTTCCTTCTTTACCAATAACTCTACCTTTGACTTTGTCATCTTCAACTTTAATAACCTTAGTGGTTGTTTCTCCTACATAATCAGTAGCTACTCTTTGCATAGATTCAACAAGAATTTTTTGAGCTTTTTCTTCAGCTATAGCCTCAATATTCTTTTCTGCTTGTCTAATTTTTTGAGCTTCAAAACCCTTTAAATCTTCCTCTATCTCTTTTTTCAAATTTTCAGTAGCTTCTTCTCTCGAAAGTCCTGATATCTTTTCCAATTCTTTTTTTAACTCTCCTCTTGTATCTTCTACAATCTTAAGATTTTCCTTAAGTTCTGCTTCTTTAACTTCTAATCCTGTACTTCTTTCATCCAATATTTTAGATCTCTTGTTTAATGTTTTTTCCCTTTCAATTAATATCTCTTCATGCTCTGAGTTTTCTCTTCGCATATCTTTCAATCTTCTCTCTTCTCTCTCTCTTAATTCTGCTAATTCTTGTTCAGCATCTTCAAACTTTTTGCTCATCATTTTCTTTGCAGCGAGCTCTATTTCCTCTTCAGGTATTTTATTAATATTTACCCATTTAAATACATATTTGAGTAAAGCTACAGATGCTCCTACGCTTACAATGACAGCAATGACCACGCCTATTAATGTTTCCATTATGCTATCAATTAAAATTTAATCAGTCCTTTTAAACGCTTTTTGGAAAATACACAGCAGTATAGCTGTTTTTTAATGAATTATTCTTTTTAATTTTACTAAAAGATATTTTCATAAAATTAATATTCTAAAAGTATGTATATTCAGTCATATAAAAGTGTTTAATACTAGGACTTTGTAATGATATCATTTTTGATACAATTCCTCAATAAAAGATTTTCGACAAAGAAAGTTCTTATAGAATTTGAAAAGGATAAACTGAGAAAATGAAATGGAAGGCGTAGCTATATACCACTCGAGTATATGTTCGTTTTCTTCCTCATGATTCCTAATTATACAATATAAAATATATCTATCTCAATGACCTTTATTTTTGTTCAGTTCCTCTATCAATCTCTGATAATATCTAAGATTGTGTATAGTAGCTAATGTCATTCCAGTAGCTTCTCCTACTCTCAGCATATGATGGACATAAGCTCTAGTATGATTCTTGCAAGTATAGCAATCACAATTAGAATCTATAGGTCTGGTATCTGAAGAATATTCTGAATTAGTAATTCTCAAAACTTCACCATCAATATCTGATGAATACAAAGTACCATGTCTGGCATTTCTAGTAACAAGTACAGTATCAAAAACAGTATATCCAATATCTGCACATCTACGAATATCTTCTGGTTTTCCAACTCCCATAGCATATTTAAATTTACCCTCAGGAGTATTCTCAATAACTGAGATCATTTCATCTAATACCAATTTACCATCACTATCAACTACAAATCCTCCAAAGTTATATCCATCGAAACCAATTTCTGTTAATTCTTCTGCACACCTTTTTCTCAAATCAGCAAAATTAGCACCTTGTACTACACAACTCAAAAGTTTACCTGTTTTCTCAGTACCACCATATACATTCTCGAAATGATTTTTACACCTTCTAGCCCAATCAACTGTTCTTTTTACTGACAACTCAGCTTCTTCCCTTGTTAGGCCAGTACTTCTACAATCATCTAAGGTAACCAATATATCTGACCCTATGCTCATTTGAATATCTATGGAACTCTCTGGTGTTAATTCATATATATCCCCTGTTAAAGGAGATTTAAATGTAGCACCATTTTCACTAACCTTACCTTTCCATTTGCCAGAATGAATCAAAGAAAATACCTGGAAGCCTCCGGAATCAGTTAATACAATACCATCCCAATTCATGAATTTTTTAATACCACCTAAATCTTGTATCTTCTTTGGTCCTGGATTCATTAACAAATGTAATGTATTTGTAACTATTGCTTCTGTACATGTCTCTTTTAACTGTTTAGTAGTAAGAAATCTAACAGCTCCTCTAGTAGCATCTGGCATGAATACAAAATTTTTTCCAAAATCTTTTAGTTCCATATCTTTATATTATCAACATACTATCACCATAGCTTAAGAATTTATATCCTTTGCTTAAAGCTTCATTATATGATTTTTTAATTAAATCTTTACCTGCGAATGAAGATACTAGAAGTATTAAGCTAGAATCTGGCATATGGAAATTAGTTATTAAATGATCTACACATTTCCAATCATATCCCGGATATATGTACAATTTAGTATCTCCATTGAATTCATGTACATATCCATTTTCATCACTTACACTTTCTAAAGTTCTAGCAACAGTAGTACCAAATGCCCATATCTTTTTACCATTTCTTTTAGCATTATTTATCCTCTCTACAGTTTCTTCCGAAATATTTATTTCTTCAGTATGTATTTTATGTTCCTCTATATTTTCTTCCCTTATTGGTGCAAAAGTACCCCATCCTATCTTCAATTCTACTTTTGCTATCTTTGCTCCCCTCTTTTGTATATCATTCAATATCTCATCAGTAAGGTTTAAACTAGCCGTAGGAGAGGCTACAGAGCCTCTTACACGAGCGAAAACAGTATTATATCGTATATAGTCATCTTCATTATCATTTCTTTTCATATATGGTGGTATTGGTGTATGTCCTATTTTTTCAAAAACATCTTCTTGATTATCCAATATCTCCATTAAGAATCCCTCTTTATCTCTTTCTACAACTTTCACCTTTATACTTTCATCTTCAGAAGATACTAATATATCTCCCGAATATATATATCTAGCACCCTTGATTAAGCAATACCATTTACCATCTTCTCTCCTGTTAAGAAAAAGAACTTCTACTTTTCTTCCTTTATCTGTTAGAAAATATGTTCTTCTTTTTTCTACCTTAGTTTCATTAATTACTACTACATCTCCTTCATTGATATATTCAGGTATATTGTAATATCTTTTGTGAGATATATTACCATCCTTTCTGTCTAAAACTAATAGCTTGGTAGTACCTCTTTTTTTAGGAGGAAATTTTGCTATATTTTCTTCTGGTAAATTGTATATGTATTCTGACATTTTCATGGCCTGTATTATATCAATTTCTTTAGGATTAAGATAAAATATATGATATGAAAGATTTAAAAGTAAGAACATTGTTCTTAGGAACAGGGTGGGAGTCTGTAGCAACTTTGAAAGCTTTGCATGAGGATTCTAGATTTAATATTGTTGGAGTCATAACTACGCCAGATAAATTGGTTGGTAGGAAACAGATCTCTACTCCATCTGAAGTTAAGAGATATGCTTTAGAGAATAATATACCGGTATTTCATACTGAGAAGAGGAAGGTGTTGTATTTGAAAGCTTTAGAGAAATTTAAACCTGAATTAGTTGTATGTAAAGCTTTTGGAGAGATAGTTCCAAAGGAATTTTTAGAATATCCTAGATACAAGTGTATTAATGTCCATTTCTCAATATTACCTAAATACAGAGGAGCTGTACCTATACAGAAAGCTATATTAGATGGGGAGAAGAAAACAGGTATTTCAATTATGTTGATGTCTGAGAATTTGGATGAGGGTGATGTTTTAGATATATATGAGGAAGATATCAGGGATGATGATACTAACCTTTCATTAAGACAGAGGTTAGTTAAGAAGAGTGCTGATATTTTAGGTGATGTTTTGGAGAGGTGGATTGATGGTGATATATCTCCTGTGGTACAGAAGAATGAGTTAGCTACATATTGTTGGCAGAAGGATATTTCTAAAGAGAGTGCAGAGATAGTTTGGAAAGATATGCAACCAGAATATATTGAGAGAATGGTTAGGGCATTTGTACCTTGGCCAATTGCTTGGACTAAACTTTCAATGAATCTTAACAAGAATTTAGCAGGGAAGATTTTTAAAATATTTAGAGCTGATCTAGTAGATATTCGTTGTGAGAAGGATGCAGGAGATATATTGTGTAAGGATAATATGGTTTTGTTTGCAACTAGAGATCCTTTAGTTTGTTTAAGGGTTTTAGAATTTCAGATAGAGGGTAGAAACAAAACTAATGAGAGAGAATTTCTTAATAGTGTAGGGAGAGATTTGAGTAATTAAATATATATATTAGTTCCTTCTAACACAATTCACGTAATATGTCTCTCCTTTAGGATCATAAGCACCACCACCATCATATATATATACATACCAAGCATCTCTAGTACTATTATACTTTTCTGTTGAAGTCCATAGATAGTTATATCCAATGTTAGGTAAGTTATTTCCTCCTCCATCAATGTATGCTTGGAGTAATTCTTTTTGAGTTGGAATATTCCAATCTGTTTCTACTCCTGTTAAGCCATCGTTGTCTCCATCTGCATTGTCAGAATCTAATTCTAAATTTAAACAGAATTCTGCAGCTGATACATCGTTGTCTTCAGTATATTCGTTTGTTGGATCTTGGTTATCACAGTACTGATTTGCTGTTCCATCTGAATTGAAATTACAGGATGCTCCTGTTGGATTTACTCTGTCATCGCCATCTGTGTATATGAATTCATTATCTACTGTTGTTGAAGATAAGTCAGTCCAATATAATTCTGTTATGGAATCTTGATATACTTTGTTTGAAAAGAGAGATACAGTTACACCATTGTCTGTTACGGATGCTGCTGTTCCACCTGAGGCTGTTAGATACCATGATGCTTCTTCTCCTGTATATTCACT
>CAZJBF010000021.1:0-4006 GCA_964544555.1 uncultured Candidatus Saccharibacteria bacterium
AGAAAGTACATCAAATTTATCTTCTTCAGATACCCAACCTAAAAATTCTATATTTCTATTCCTCTTGTATTTCCTTTTTAATCTTTTTTCCATATTATCATTACCTATTATCTTTAAATTAAAACCTAAACTTCTTGCACATTCCAAAAGAAAATCACCTCCTTTATTCTCATCAAAAGGTGCTCCTGAAACAAAATAGTCATCTCTTTTATTATTAATCCTCCCAATATACTTCTCTACTGGTGGATATACTACTTTGTACACCTCTTTTCTCCAATATTTATGTATTCTTTTTTTAACATATTCAGAATTGGATACTAGGATATCCGAACGATTAGAAGCAACCACATCCCACAATCTACTAAAATTAAAAAATATCCTCGATACTATTCTTACAGGATATGAAAAACCAAACTTTCTTGATTTAAAATATTTCTGATTCATATCCCACACATATCTCATTGGAGTATGAATATATGATACATGCTTACAATCTAATGGAGTAAGAATACCATGACATACTGAAGAAGAAGATGATATTACTAAGTCATATTTTGAAAAATCAAACTTTTCAATGTAATGAATCCAAAAAGGATATGTATATCTATATATCTTCTTTATGAAAGGAATTTTATTTAATCTAGAATAGTAAATCTTGTGAGAACATATCGAAGAAGAAAGATACTTCTCTTTGTTCTTTTCTCTACCAAATAGTGCATATATATCTGCATTAGGGAACATCTCAGCAAAAGAAGCCAATACCCTATTAGCTCCTGCCATTTTCCATAGATTTTCAGTTACTAATGCAACTCTGTATTTTCTCTCTCTATTTCTCATTGTCATATACAACCACAGTCCCTTTCTTTTTTCTTGTAATACCAGGTCTAGTAAAAATCATAAATCCTCCAAAAAGTAAAAGTACTAAACCAGTAAAAAACACATATCTATCAATGCCTATACCTGTATTAACATCAGAAGGATCTAAAACATCATCCCCTATTACAAAAGTTGAAGAGCTAGGTTTAGTAATTAATATATTACGAGAAGGACTCCCATCTTGCATCAAAACTGTCTCAAATACACCATTGCTTGTACCATATTCCCAATCAAGAGTCGTTTGTCCTTCTTTCAGAACTTTGAAAGATAGTCTAGCAAAAACATCGGCTTCACTACCAGTAGTGTAAAGAGTTCCTGCCCCTACCTGAGTAAAACCAGAAAGCATTACCACTCCATTCTCGTTATCTATGGTTGACTCATCTTCAGGCCACTCTACAAAGAGAGAATTATTTTTCTCTGTCTTAGTTAGTTGCAAAACACTTGGATCAAAAAGTAATACAAATTTAGCCTCTGTTATCTCCTCACCATCTGTATCTATCATAACATCAACAGTAAATCCATTATCTTTAACTAATACAGTACCTCCATTAGGATATAGTGAGAATGATGGAGAAGAAGCATGAGATATAGTTGAAGAGAAGAGCATTAACAGTATAGCTAGTAAGAATGAGAATATTTTTTTTGAAAAATCTTTGACTAACATCTTATTTAATATTAACATAAATATATATATTAATTCAGGATATCAAATTATATGGAAACTTTAAAGCTTGCAATAATCGGAATAGTACAAGGAATTACAGAACTTTTACCTGTATCTAGTTCTGGTCATATATTATTACTAGGTAATATATTTGAGATAGATACTTCTTCTTCACTATTGTTAGCCTTTCATCTAGGTACTACATTGGCTATTATTCTTTTTTTTAGGAAGAATTTCTTTACTAATCTTTTCTCTAAAAAGAAATTCTCCTTCTATTTGAAAATTTTAATATCTAGTATTCCTGCAGCTATCATTGGATTACTTTTCGAAGACATTATTTCTGAGACATTGAGAGCTGAATGGATTATAGCTATATCTTTAATTGTATGGGGATTAGTAATGATCATAGTTGAAAAAAATAAAAAATTTTCTAAACAAGATACTGAAAAACAGATAGAGAATATTTCTTGGAAACAATCCATTCTTATTGGATTGTCACAAAGTATTGCATTGATTCCAGGTACTTCTAGATCTGGTATAACTACATTAACAGGAGTATTTAGTGGGTTGAATAAATATATTGCATTGGAATATTCCTTCATATTGGGTGTACCAATTCTTTTAGGTGGATATTTATGGGATTGTTTCAAATATTTCATCTCTACTAATTCTTACTTTAACTCTACTACTACTTCTGATGTGTTTAACTATGTTCTGATTCTTTTAATTACCTTTGTTGTGGGATATATCTCTTTGATTGTTTTAAGAAGAAATAACAAAAAGAATTGGCTTACAACTTTCGGAATATACAGAATTGCTTTAGGTATAGTAATATTACTTACAATATATATCTTTTAGAGTACAGATCTAAGATCTACTCCAGTCATTGTAGCTGGGACATCCATTCCTAGTAAGCCCAAGACTGTAGGGGCAACATCTGCCAACAATCCTGTTGGTCTTGCTTTTTCTCCCGTCCCTATTTTAAGTACTGGTACTCCTGCTTTGTTTTCCGCTTCTCTAATATCCGTAAGCACGGTTAAAGGTACAGGATTATTTGTATGTGCTATATCTATTTCTTTAGTAGTTCTGTTTATCATTGTCTCACAATTTCCATGATCAGAAGTAATGATTACTGCACCTCCTGCTGCAAGTGTAGCTTTTGATACATCTAAACAACATTTGTCCATTATCTCTAGCCCCCTAATTGTAGAATTAAGATCTCCTGTATGTCCTAACATATCAGGATTTGCAAAATTTAAAAGTATGAATTCATATGGATTAGTTGAAATATTTGAAATTCTTTTCAATACCTCATCTCTAATAATCTCAGAACTCATAGCTGGAGTGAGAGCATAATTATCTACCTTTGGAGAAGGTACATTAAAGAAAACTTCTCCTTCATGCGGAGCTTCTATACCACCATTAAAGAAATATGTTACATGCATATTTTTTTCTGTTTCTGATATATGTATCTGTCTCTTACCATTTACAGAAAGATATTCAGACAATGATTTCTTAACTTCTAGAGGTGGGAATATTACATTTGCTGGAATTCCTTCCTCATAACCTGTCATAGTTGCAAAATATATATTTCTAGGGAAATTTACTCTATTAAAATGAGGGAAATCTTCCACAACAAATGCTTTAGTCAATTGTCTAGCCCTATCCTCTCTGAAATTCCAGAAAAGTATAGCATCACCCTGTTTTACAGAACCAACTGGTAAACCATTTTGATCAACACAAACTCTAGGTTTAAAATACTGGTCATCTTCTCCCAAATTGTAAGCTTTCTGTATTGAGATAATTGGATCTGTGAAATTTTCTTCTGATATACCAACCATTGCATCATATGCTAACTTTGTTCTTTCCCATCTGCTATCTCTGTCCATTCCGTAGAATCTTCCCATCATAGAAGCTATCTTACCTACTCCCAACTCCTTGATCTTCTCATTTAATTTACTAACATACAAATACCCTTCCCTTGGACCAGTATCTCTTCCATCAAGCATTATATGTATATATGGATTAATTCCATTTGCCTTACATAACTCAAGAAGAGAAAAAAGATGTTTAATATGCCCATGTACCCCAGCAGGACTAAGAACTCCAGTTAGATGTAATGATGTTCCTCTCTTTCGTATAGTAGCAAACATTTCTTTAATGACTGGATTATTTCCTAATTCATGCCCACTTATCGCATCATTTATTCTCGGAAGTGATTGGTACACTACCTGTCCTGCTCCAAGATTTAAATGACCTACTTCTGAATTACCCATTTCTTCATTTAGTAATCCTACATATGTACCAGAAGCATGAATTAGTGTTGATCTTCCATATGTCCAAGCAGAATCTAAGAATGGTGTCTTAGCAGCTAATACTGCATTACCTTCAGGATCTGGAAACACACCTAGTCCATCCATAATTATTAATGTTACGAATTTTCTAACATCTAAAATATTTTGGAAG
>CAZJBF010000021.1:4106-6486 GCA_964544555.1 uncultured Candidatus Saccharibacteria bacterium
TTGTTACCCTCTTGTATTTTCTTCGTATCTCTAAATATATTAAACATATTTTAAGTGTAATATTTGTCGGTTTACTTACAGGTTAGTTAGATATAATATATACTGTATGAACGATTTAAGCAAAAATGATGTCTCAGATTTACAAAATGATATCAATAATACAATACAAAGTCTAAATCTAGATGAAAAGAGAAAGAAGCTCATACAGCTTCAGAATTTGAGTATACAATCAAACTTTTGGGAGAATAACAAGAATGCTCAATCTGTAATGAGTGAGATATCATATATACAAGATGAAATTGTAACTTCTGAAAATTTGAAAAATGATGTTGACTCTTTAGTAGAAATATTTAACTCCATTGAAAGAGAAACTGATCAGAATCAATTAATCGATGAATATATATCCATAAAAAATAGATTAGAGAAATTTTCATTAAGACAATTTCTCTCTGGAGAATATGATTCGTGCAAAGCTGTGCTTACAATACATTCAGGGCAAGGAGGTACGGAATCAAATGATTGGGTAGAAATGCTTTTTAGAATGTATACAATGTATTTTGATAAGCAAAAATGGCCATATTCAGTAGTAGATATGATAAAAGGAAGTGAAACTGGTATTACTACAGTAACTATAGAGGTTAATCAGCCTCTGTCTTTTGGTATGTTAAAAAAAGAACATGGAGTGCACAGGTTAGTAAGAATATCTCCATTCAATGCACAAGGTTTAAGACAAACAACTTTCGCTGGTGTTGAAGTTCTACCAATATTTGAGAAAGATGAAGAATCATTAGAAATCCCACAGAAAGATATTTTGTTTAAAGCTGTAAAATCAGGAGGTCCGGGAGGACAAAATGTAAACAAAACATCTTCAGCAGTTCAAATTACTCATATACCAACTGGTATTACTGTTCAATCTTCAGCACAAAGAAGCCAATTGCAGAACAGAGAGAATGCAATGAGTATATTAAAAGCTAAGCTATGGAGAATTAAGGAAGAGAAAAAATTACAAAGGATATCTGATATCAAAGGTGATTACAAAGTTGCTGGATGGGGAAATCAGATTAGAAACTATGTCTTACATCCATACAAATTAGTTAAAGATTTGAGGACTAATGTAGAATTAAGTGATCCAGAAAGCATATTAGATGGGGATCTTGACCCCCTTATTGAAGCTGAAATAAGAATGAAGTAATATATATCTGTAATTAAACTGTCTTAGACTGCCATGTTACTTTTTGATAATGTTACAAAGAAATACGAAAACAATATTACTGCATTGGAAGATGTAAGTTTTAACATAGATAAAGGAGAATTTTCTTTCCTAGTAGGACCTTCAGGAGCAGGAAAAACCACATTGATGCGACTACTCATAAGGGAAGATATCCCAACTTCAGGTAGTATATTTTTTGAAGATATAGAAGTTCCGAAATTACCAAGACAATTGCTTCCTAAGTATAGGCAGAGGTTAGGTGTTGTTTTTCAGGATATTAAACTTTTGGAAAGTAAAACTTTGGAAGAGAATGTTGCTTTTGCTTTAGAAATTCTTGGTAAAAAAGAAAAGGAGATAAAAGAAACTACCGAGTATTTACTAGAACTTGTAAAACTCCAAGATAGAAGAAATCTTTTCCCTGTTCAACTTTCAGGTGGAGAGCAACAAAGAGGAGCAATAGCTAGAGCATTAGCAAACAATCCAGATTTACTGATAGCTGACGAACCTACAGGTAACTTAGATCCTGATAGCTCTTTTCAAGTTTTGGATATATTAAAAAATATTAATAAAAATGGAACTACAATAATGGTAATTAGTCATGACAGAGAAATTGTGAATAATATGAAAACAAGAGTCATAAGGATTGAGAATGGGAAGGTTACTTCTGATAATGAAGGAGACTATGACAGTATCAAGAAACCCAAAGAGGTAGCTACTAAGATAATAGATGGATACAAAAAGGATGAGAATGATAAACATAATAAGAAGAATAAAGATATTAAGATTGATGATAATATTAAAGATTTGGATAAGGATATTCTTAAAAAACTTACTAAAGCAAATATTAGTAGTATGGATTTGATTCTCAATTTAACAGAGGATGATTTAAAAAACATGAAATTTAGTAAGAAGGAGCAAGAAACTTTAGAAGATTTCGTTAGAGAGTATTTAAATAAAAATAAGAAATAATATGGGAAAAAACAAGATATTAGATACTGCAAAGAAGAATATTAAAAGGAATAAATTACTATCTATTTCTACGATATTTGTTTCTACTATAGTTATTGCCATTTCTTCTTTTTTCATAAGTGCTACTATAATTGCACAGAAATCTGTTGACTATTATGAAAAGAAAGCTCAGGTGATAGTTTTTTTTAAAAAAGATACTTC
>CAZJBF010000021.1:6586-10406 GCA_964544555.1 uncultured Candidatus Saccharibacteria bacterium
AATTCACATAGTGAGGAGATAAAAATTATGAATTTGGTTGGTAGTTCTGATAGCTTCATACGATTACCATTCATAATGGAGGGCTTTTTCTATGGTTTAATTGGTGGCCTACTAGGAGCTTCATTAATAATAATTCCTTGGTATATATTAATATACTTTACACAGGGTACTGATTTTACATATTGGATTAATCAGATACTTACAGAGTTTAATATGGATTTTCTTAAATCCTTGGATCCTTTGTTCATATTAATATATTACATAATCCATATGTCAATTGGTGGTTTGATAGGAATTTTTAGTAGTTTGAGTGCAGTTAGAAAATATCTTAAATAATACAATGCTGAAAAGAAAAATATTCTTTACAATTTTAATACTTCTTTTTTCATCTTTCTCATTTTTTGTATTATCTTCATACAAAGAGAAGGCTGTTTTTGCACAAGCGTCTTGCCCTTCTAACATGGATCCAAATTCTCAAGAATGTTATGAATATCTTTTGGATCAATTAGAGAGTTTAAAAAAACAGGAAACTTCTATGCAAAAGCAGTTAGAAAAAGAAGAATACAATCAGTTGTCTTTGCAAGAGAAGATTACATATACAAATAATCAGATTGAGCAGACAGAGAAAGTAATTCAATCTTTACAGGTAGAGATAGCTGCTAATGATGTAGAGATAAAATTGTTAGAAAAAAGTATAAAAGAGAAAGAAGATAATATTGCAATATTAAAACAGGAGATAGATGTTTTGGGAGAATCTTTGGATAAAAGAATAACAGAATCTTACAAGTATTCTTTTGCAGGAACATTTGAATTATTACTAGATGTTAATAACCTATCTACTTTTTTAAGAAAAGTTAAATATCTTGCTTCTACACGTAATCAGGATAGAGAATATCTTGAAGACTATACTGAGAAAGCAAATAGTCTAAAAAAGGAAGAGGAGGTATTAGCAGAGAATAAGGCTACTGTACAGATAAAAAGAAATAGTATAGAAGAAGAAAAGATATCATTGGCAGAGAGTAAGAAAGAATTAGATTCTCAGAAAACAGAAAGAGAGGCTTTGTTGGCTGAGTCTAAAGCAAAGCAAGCTAAACTATTAGCAGAAATGAGATCAAATAAAGCTCTCCAAACTTCATTGGACGCACAAATAATCGCTTATGTTAATGCACATATGGGAGATATGGTTGAGAAAGGACCAGTAGCAAAAGGTGGTTTAATAGGATATGTCGCTTCTGGTGGGAACAAATGTGGTTCTACAGGATCTCATCTGCATTTTGGAATAAGTAAATCTACAATGAAGCAGTATTTTTATGCAAGTATACCTATTTGGAACAATGGATATTTAAAAATGGGATCTGGTTCAGGGAGAGTTGGTTCTGATGGATGGGAATGGCCATATGCATATTCTGGTATATATACAATGCCTATTACAGGATCTTCTATCATAGTAAGCCAAGATTACCATGAGGGTGACGCTAGTAATTATCACGCAACAGATTTAATAAGAGCAGATGGAACAACAGGCGGTGCAGCAGTTGTTGCGGCTACTAGTGGAACTGTATATAGATACACATACTGTGAGCAAGGATATGTTATTGTAGATCATGACAGTGATGACTACAGAACTATATACCTACATCTCGCCTTATAAAATAATAGTTGTATAACATTCATTTTTCTAAAATATTACAGTTATATATATACCCTAACCTGTACATACCCTTTAATATTTTTTAATATTTTGTTAGACTAATGGAATACTAAATTAATTTTACATATATTATTTAATGTCCAAAGTAAAAAAAGAAAACTCTTCTAAAAAAACTGCACCAATAAAGAAAGCTAATACTTCTTCTGAAGTATCAAAAGAGAAATCATCTAAAAAGAAATTTGATTTTTCTAAGATTAAATCTTTAAAGAAACCAGATATCTCTAAATTAAAATCTTTCAATTACAAACCAGTAGCTAAGATATTAGGTATGGTAGTAATAATTGTTGGATCTCTAGCCCTCATTGATTTAGCAGTACAATATTTAAACAACGATTACAGTATTGCTGTAATTGATGGTACAAGAGTATCAAGAAGTGAGTGGAGAGGTAGACTTGAAAAGTCATATGGAGCAGCTATGGCTACTCAATTGATTGAAGAAAATATTATATTGTTGCAAGCAAAGAAGGATGGTATAGAAATTACAGATGAAGAGATAGCTTCAAAAGTTGATGAAGTTAGAACTAGTATAGGTGGAGAAGAACTTCTTCAAAGTGCGTTGGTTGCAAACAATATAACTATGGAGGAATTAGAGGATCAGATAAAAATAGAACTGTTGTCTAAGAAGATACTCGAACCTACATTGGTATATACCGAAGAAGATGTTAAAAGTTTCTTTGACCAGTATAGCGATGTAATATTTTCTTCAGAGGCAGCTGCTTTAGAAGAAGGAGAACAATTGGATTATGATACATACAAAGACAAAACAAAAGAAGTATATATAGAGCAATTAGTATCTTCCAATTTAGATTCTTGGTTAACCGAGAAGAAGAGTCAATATAATATACAGGATAATTCTACAGATAAGCCTGCATATGGATTCTTAACAACAACAATTAATCTTGTTAATAATCTTTTGAATAAAGAGACAGATACTACTGAATCAGAATAATTCTCTAGTAATGTAGAAAATTAAAGGAGGTCATATGACCTCCTTTTTTTTACTCTTTTGGTTCTACTAAACCATATGTTCCATCTACTCTTCTGTATAACATAGAAATTTTGTCTGTTCTCTTGTTTTTAAAAAGATATTGATCATATCCTGACATCTCCATTCTTTCTATTGCTTCTGCTTCCTCCAATGGTGACATTTCATCCATTGTTTTTCTTCTTACTATTCTAGGAACATAGTTAACATATGTATCAGTAGTATCATCATCAGGTACAATGTTTAATTCTGCTTCAGCTTCCAATACTTTCCAAG
Organism: uncultured Candidatus Saccharibacteria bacterium; assembly: GCA_964544555.1. Classification (GTDB taxonomy): domain Bacteria; phylum Patescibacteriota; class Dojkabacteria; order SC72; family SC72; genus UBA5232. The sequence goes on from CAZJBF010000021.1 coordinate 9,559, forward strand.
GCTTTTTACCACTCCAATGTTCTTTCATATCTCCATATCTTTTCAATCTTCTGTTTAATGTATCCATAGCTAAATCTATATTTGCATACATATTATTTCCTCTTTGTTCTACTCTAATGATTGTTTCTGGTAAATTTACATTTATATTTATTCTAAAGTCTTCACTTACTCCTTTAGTAGCTTTATCTTGTTTAAGGAATACCTCTACTGCTGTTGCTTCTTGAAGAAAATTTTCTTTCTTCATTAATTTCTCTAATACATATGATTTAAGAGCTTCTGTAGGATCCATTCCTACAAATGATATACGGATATTTTTTTCTAACATATTGGTATAAAGAATAAAGTTAGATATATATACATGATATCAGACATAGAAGTATTGCACAAAAAGAAATTGGTATATATAATAGTTTCTGTTCAATGATATTCTGCGATAGCTCAATGGTAGAGCAAACGGCTGTTAACCGTTCGGTTCCAGGTTCGAATCCTGGTCGCAGAGCTTTTCTACATCTTCTATAATTTCAAAATCTTGACTAATAATGTATCTCAAACTACAATTATAATATGAGTAAAAATCCATTTTTAAATGCTCTTGTAGCAGCAGTATATATAGTATTGGTAGTCTTACTCATGAATTCTGTATCAGAATTTGAAACCAATGAATTTCCATTATCATTAGTTACACCAATATTATTCCTCTCTGTTTTCACTCTATCAGCAGCCATAATGGCTTACATCTTCTGTTTTCAACCATTTAAACTATATTTCAACGGAAAACAAAAAGAAGCTGTTATTCTTTTTCTCAAAACGGTAGCTGTATTTGCCTGTATCCCTATTAGTATATTCCT
>CAZJBF010000022.1:0-9530 GCA_964544555.1 uncultured Candidatus Saccharibacteria bacterium
AACGATTATGATGTAAGGGTAAGGTTTGCTCTACCTTCTAATTTTGAAAGTTGGGGTAGTGGAGGTATAACTTTCAATTATTCTACAGAGTCAGTAGATACAGCCAGTAATGAAGTAGATTTCTATGTATTTGAAGAAACATCTTTAAATATTGATGGAAGTGCAGAGAATAATATATCACCTATAGCGGGAGAATGGTCAACAGCTACAATATCAGGAACTACATTAGATGAATGTAATATAGCAAATGGAATCTGTGTACTATCTATAAAGCTATCATCATCTAATGACAATTATGTAAGAATAGGGGATATAGAAATAACATATAACAGGAGTATCTAATTATTACAGGATATAAAATATTGTTTTTTGATTGAAGTTGTATTTACTATGTTAAAAAATTTTTTAAAAAAAATCTTAGAATTATACAAAAGAAGAAAAACTCTCTTTCTCTTCTTAGCTATACTACCAATAGTCTTACTATCTTCTTTTTTTGTATATAGATATACTTCTATAAAACCAAATGACTATATATTTCTCTTAGATACTCAAAGCAAAAGCATATTTGCTAATGAAAATCCTACATTCTCTATTAACTTTGGTAAAAGAGATGAACCTGAAAAACAATGGATTAGATTCGAATCGAAGAGTAGTACAGAGAACCCATTCAAAGAAAAAGATGAAAGTTTTTTTAAAAAGATAGCCAGTTTCTTCAAACCTCAAGAAAAGTATGGTATAGAGATGTCTTTAAGAGGAGTGAAACTTAGTGAAACGGAAAAGCTTAGTTCTAATCAAGAGGTAGAACAAATTAGAACAGTTGCAGAGATTCTTGGAACAGATAGTATAGAAACATCTACACAACTAGTAGATAGCGGTAGGGTTATAGGGGAAGATTCTGATGAGGCTGTTGCTAAAAAAACAATAATTAATGAAGATGTTGCTAGTGGTATAGATTTAGAATATCAAATTATAGAAGGTATTGGTTTAAAGGAAGAAATAGTTATAAGAAATTTAGATGAATATGCTAATTCCTGTAAGGATGATATAGATAATTGTAGACTTCCTCTTAATGAGTTTGTTTTTGATCTAAGTTTAGATCAAGGTTTGGTTCTTAAGAATGGATGGTTTAATGTTGATGGTACTGCTACAGAGACATATTATTTCGAAGATACGGATGGTAATTATGTGGCTCATTTTCTACCTAGCTTTGCTGTAGATGGTAGTGGAGTTAAGACGAATGATGTTGCTTTAGAAGTTATTAAAAACGAAGAAGGAAACTATGAGACAAAAGTTACAGTTGATATAAATTGGTTACTAGAGTCAGATAGAGTTTTCCCAGTCAGAATAGATCCTAGTATAGTCCACTATGACCAAACAGATTTTGATAGTGGAATGTATGTAAATACTAAATATACAAATGGCATGGGAGTTGGATTGTTTGATAGCTACTCAGGAGAATATATATCTTCTATTTTAGAACCAGGAGTTACTTCATCCGATGTTAACCTATCATATATAGCTTCCGGATTAAAAACAGGTGACGGAGAGACTCCATATAGTACTACAGAATTAGTAGCACAATGGAATTTAAATGAATCTAGTGGTGCTACATCGGCTAGTGAAGGTAATGATATCTCTAATAGCAATCTATCATTAAGAAATTTTGGTTCAACAACATCTCAAGATACTACTGTAGGTTCAGGATGGACATTTGATAACAGAAGGTGGGGAAACGGAGCATTAATGCTAGATGGAGTAGATGATTATTTAACTTGTAGTGATGGATATTGTGGTGGCATATCAAATCTAGATATCGGAGAGAGAGATTGGAGTATATCTTCTTGGGTTAACACAAACAATTCATCAAGACAGATAATAGTTGGAAAAGGATCTTCTAATACTCAATATTCATACAGTTTAGAAACAGGAGTTAGTGAAGATGGTAAACCTTCCTTTATTCTTTACAATACAGAAAATGGTTACTATATGATTGCTACCGGAGATTCTTCTGTTAATGATACTCTATGGCACTATATTGTCGGTACATATGATGGTACAACAATTAGTATATATGTAGATGGAATATTAAGAGGGACATCAGATATTAAAACAGGAACGCAAGTTGTTGATTCTTCTAGTGATTTTGAAATAGGTGCAAGGAACGGATCTACTTTACTGTTTGATGGAATTATTGATTCTACAAGTATATATTCAAGAAAGCTTTCTTCTGCAGAGATTCTTTCTAACTATAATGTAGGAAGTATTGAATTTCAGGTTAGAGGAGGAAATAGTATCAATCAGAATGATGGAACATGGAGCGATTGGAGTAATACTAGTAACGAAACAGTATTAAATTCTTTTGATAATCCTTATCTATATAATACGACCGATAGTGATTTAATATCATATTTTCCAATGGATGAGAGTGATAATGGAACAATATCAGATGCTATAGGAAATTACACTGGGACTGTTACAGGAACAGAGGTTGTAGATGGAAAATATTCATTATGTAGGCAATTTAATGGTACTACTGACTATATTACTTTGTCTTCTGGTTTTGATGACTTTAGTACTGGTTTAACAGTAGAATTTTGGGCTAACCCAACAGCTATTTCTAACAATGCACATTTCATTGATTTAGGAGAACTTAATAATGTAGGAGAGTCCAATATCCTTTTTTACAGATATGGAACTACAAGTGATTTAGTAGTTAGCTTTGGTAATGATTCTCTAATTGCTACAAAGGGAATAATAGAGAATGAGTGGCATCACTATGTTGCCACTATAGATACTTTAGGGTATTCCACCATATATAGAGATGGGGTAGTAATTGCTTCTGGTACCATTTCTATACCAGTAAATATTTCTAGAACAAATAACTATATAGGGAAGAGTAATACAGATACAGACAGTTTGTATCAAGGAATGATAGATGAATTAAGAATATATAACACTTCATTATCTGCTGATAGAGTAGAAAACCAATATTTTTTAGGATTTACTTCTTTAACTGGGGTGTATAAGCAGGAGAGTTCTGGGATAAAATTAGAAGGAACAAGCTCAAGTAATATAACAAGTAGATTGAATGAAGGATTGGTATCATATTGGTCGATGGATGAATCATCTGAGGATGTTGTAATTGATTCTTTTGGAGATAATACAGGCACAGCAATAGGCTCTATATCATCAGATGGAAAATATGGTTATGGAAGATACTTTGATGGTATAGATGACTATATTAAATTCCCAAATGTTCCTTTTGCAGATATGTCGTTGTCTTTCTGGATTTATCCAACATCGTGGAGTAACGAAGCAGATACAGTATTGATTAGTGAGAAAGATACTGATTCTAGTGGATTCTTACTTTTTGTATCTAACCAATTATCATTAAATTGGGATTTTGGTGATAGTACGAACAACTATAGGTGGGATATAGGGTATTTACCACCATTAAATACATGGACAAACATTGTTTTGACGAAAGATTCTAATGGTAGATATCTATATGTAAATGGGGAATTAGAAAGTACAACGACTGTTGTAGGTGGAGATTTTTCTAATTCTTCTGATTTGAGATTTGGTTCTGATGAATCTTCTTCTGTGTTCTATGAGGGTAGTATGGATGAAATTAAATTATATGATGTAGCTAAAACACCAGAAGAGATTTCATTTGAGTATGTTTCTACTAATATCTATGCAAACTATAATCTATCCTCTAGTGATTTAAGTAATAAAATATCTGTTCCTGTATACATAGCAGCAGATAGAATAGATTCAAATATCTCTGCTATATTTGGAGAAACAGCATATTCAAACTATCAAACTGATGTTAACACTGTAGGTTTATGGCATTTAAATGAAAAAAACGCTATAGGACAAAATATACAGGATTCTTCTGGAAATGGAAACAACGGATTATTGAATGGTACAGAATATTCTAAAGATGGAAGATTGGGTGGTGGAAGAAGTTTCAATGGTATTAGTGATTATATCTCAGTATCTGATTCTTTGTCTCTAAATCCTTCAGCAATTACTTTAGAGACTTGGGTAAAACCATCTACTTTGCAAAATTGTAATCTAATTAGCAAAGGTAATGATACTAGCTATGGGTTAGTGTTATTGGCTGATGGGGCAATACAATTTTCAAATCAAGGTGATACAAATTCTCTACTAACTAAAGATTCTTTAGTTAATCCTAATGTATGGACACATATTGCTGCTACGGGAGATACTTCCGGTTTGAAAATATATATAAATGGAATACTAGTGGCTTCAAACAATGTTCCATACATATCATCTATTACAACAGATCCTTTACTACTTGGAAGTACCGAATACAATGGATCTCTTGATGAGATACGTATATCTAACATAGCTCGTAATCCTGATCAGATTCGTCAAGCATACGAAATAGATCTGAGGACGCTTGATATACATATTGATTTTGGTGCTGAATTGAATAACTCAAACTTAGTAGAAAGTTCTTCAGACACATCTTTTACTGTAGATGCTACATCTAAGGGTTTATCAGAAATGGGTAGCAACTTATATGCTGGGGACAAGATAATTATCAAAGAAACTGTAACTGGAATAAAGTATATAGCACAAGGAACAGTTCTCTCCATAGATCAAGCAACGGGTGCAACCATAGTTGCTAATTGGGACTCAGATTCTACATTCCCTAATGGTGGTTTTACCAACAAATCTAATGTATTTAAGTGGCAAAAAGAATATATATCAATGGCCGATAGAACAATAGATACACAAGTTGAGACTATATCACTACTAACAGTTAGTATAACTAATGGATATGGAGGGGAAGACATATGGATAGATGATATGAGATCAAATGGAGGATACTTCAATGTATCAGGAGAGAGTATAGACTTAGGAAGTGTTTACAAATATTTCCAATACAAAGCGGTATTCACTACTACAGATAATGGAATATCAGCATATCTCAATCAAGTACAATTGGATTATGAACAGGGTGGTCCTTCAATGGAACAAATAATGAGGCATGGTAAATGGTTTAGTAATGGTGTAAAGCAAAACTATTGGTGGACTTCAAAATAATCTGGTAATATATACAATCAAATTGAATTAAAAAGAATAACTATGAGTGCAATAGGGGATTCGTTTAAAGAAAGTAAAAAAATACTATTACTAGCATTTGGTTTGCTAATAGTAGCTGGTGTAGGTTTAATTTTAACTAAAAATGGAATGCTCATGAATAACAATATAGATACGAATAAAGCAGAAACAACATATTCTAAGCCAGAGAATGTATTAGAAGAAGGAGTAGATTACAGTGCTGTCATAAAGACAAATTTAGGAAATATAGAGATAGATTTATTCGAATCAGAAACTCCAATAACAGTAAACAGTTTTCTTTTTTTAGCCAAAAATAAATTTTTTGATGATTTAATATTCCATAGAGTAGTTGCAAACTTTGTAATACAAGGAGGTGATCCTACAGGAACTGGTAGAGGTGGTCCAGGATACTCTTTTGAAGATGAAATAACTGGAAGAAAATACAAGGCATATTCAGTAGGAATGGCTAATTCTGGGAAAGATACTAATGGGTCACAGTTCTTCATAACTTCAGGAAATATCTCTCAAGGAAATCTTCAATCATTGAATACAGGGGGATACACAATATTTGGTGAAGTAAAAAGTGGCTTTGCAGTAGTAGATTCAATAGAAAGAGTAGAGGTTGATGCTAATGGAAAGCCAATAAATGATGTATCTATCGAATCAATTCAGATTATAGAGAATTAATAAATATTTCATAATTGAGGGGTAATATATTCTTAATCATGGAGAATGTATTACTTAAAGAAAAATTAAAATTCCTAATTCCTACATCTCTCATATCTCTTTTTGTTGGTATATTGGTTGATCATTACATAATATATCCGTATTTTGATTTTGGGAAAAAGAATCAAGAAGATACCTCAGTGGAGAGTAATATTGATATATCAAATGAACAAATCATAGGGGAAGACAAAGTACTAGAGTTAGAGAAAAATACATCTTGTAAGATGTATGTAGACGTTAGCGGGGCTCTCAAAGAGCCAGGAGTGTACTGTATGGAAGAGGGTTCTCTTCTAATAGATGCTGTAAACAAAGCTGGTGGATTCAGTAGTGACGTAGCTTACCGATTTATATCTAGGAAGATTAATTTAGCTCAAGAAGTGGTAAATAACCAAAAACTGTATTTCCCATTTGAAGAAGAAATGGAGTGTAGTATGGTAAGTTTTCTTCCTGAAGCAAAAGAAGTGGAGATTATTATTTCAGATACTACAGATATTACAGATACTACTAATACTACAGATTCTACTGAAGATACAACAATAGAAGATAATACAGAGGAGGATAGTTTACAATGTGTGAACATCAATAGTGCAACATTATCAGAGTTAGATTCACTTAATGGTATAGGGGCATCTACAGCACAAAAGATTATAGATAGCAGACCATATGGAAATTTGGAAGATCTTCTTCAGGTTAGTGGAATAGGGGAGTCAACATACAACAAATTTAAAGAAGATATATGCATATAAAATTGTTCCACACATTGGAAAAGATTGGAATTAAATACAGAAAAAGGATTCTTGGGCTTCTTCTATATATTAAAGATTACAAGATACTATATTTTTGCCTAATATACATAATTATCAATCCAATTTGTATAACCATTTTGAGAAACATAAATGAAATTAGAACTATAAGATATATTTCATTTGGGGTATATATACTTTTCATAATTTTTCTTCTCTGTTTCTTCTACCTCAAGAAAAAGGAAATGTTTTTTCATACAAAAGAATCAAAAGGGGATAATTGTTGCAAGAAAAATTTATTTACTCTTCTAATTATTGCCTTCGTTGTGATATTAATTACTATTTCTAAAACATCTTCAATTATCATTGATGAGAAGAAAGTAGAGAAAAGTACCTCTAGTTTCACCAATGGTTCCACGAAAATACACGCTTTTGTGAGCGAAGAAGTAGATCAAAAGCATACATATCAAAGCATACAGGTCAGTTTACTACAGGACTTGTCGGCTGATGAATACAATATAGACAAAAATGATATAGATATACTTTTGAAATCAGAAAAATTTAATAAATTTTCTATAGGGCAGGTATGTATATTCGAAGGTGAACTTGTGGAACCTGAAAATTCAGAAGATTTTAATTACAAAGAATATTTAAAGAATAAAAAAATATTTTTTATTATGGAATATCCAAAATTAATGTGTGAAGATCTTGCAGAAAAGAGAGAAGGGAATGTTTTGAGAAATAATTTAATAGATATAAAAACAAAATTAATTAAATTAATAGATGGAGTTTTAAATGAACCTCAAAGTACTCTATTTGCAGGAATACTTTTTGGATCAAAAAGACTATTTAGAAAAGAATTTGAGAATAATATAAGAATAGCAGGAGTTAGTCATATAGTTGCTGCTTCAGGATACAATATAACTATACTTACAATAGCTGTGAATAGGTTATTTTTCTTTTTGAATAAAAAGCCTAGAATAATTTTAAGCCTAGTAACTATATGGGCATTCGCACTTTTTTCTGGATTATCATCATCTATAATTAGAGCCTGTATAATGAGTAGTATATCTTTAACTGCTTTATTGCTGGGAAGATCAAGTACAGTACATATATCAATTCCTCTAACAGCTACAATCTTTATATTTTTTAATCCATTAATAATATTTGATACAGGTTTTCTTCTTTCAATATCGGCGATGTTTGGTTTAGTGTACATACAACCAGTATTACTAAGTATAAAAAAGAGTATATCTAAGAAATTTGCTTTTGTTGAAGATTATATCCTTCCAACTATGAGCTGTACTATATCTACATTGCCTATATCAATTATGACATTCAAAACCTTTTCTATATGGTCAATAATTGCCAATACACTAATACTTCCAGTTATTGATTCTACTATGCTAATAGGAATTATAGGATTATCATTATCAAAAATATTTAATCAGCTATCATATTTTTTCTTTAATATAGTAAATATCCAGCTAAAATACTTTGAATATATAGTTAATATAATAGGAAATCTTGGGGTAGGAGCATTCGAAATCTCAGAATCACTATCTCTTGCGATATCCTTTTTTGTATTACTATTAATTTTTTCTTTAGCAATATATCTATATCCCATAGAGAATGAGCAATACAACTACTATCTTAGAAATAATTAAAAATGTCCTTTTAAAAAGAATAATAGATATATTCTTTCTAATTTCTTCAATATATATAGTAATTTGGGGAAATATTACAGGTCTTGAAAAAACAGAGGTTATTTTTCTAAATGTAGGTCAGGGGGATGCAATATTAATTCAACGTCAAAACTATCAAATACTGATTGATTCAGGTCCAGATGATTCAGTTATATATTCTCTTTCAAAATATATGCCTTGGTATGATAAGAAAATAGAGGTTATTATACTCACTCATCCACACGATGATCATATAGCTGGTTTATATCCTATATTACAGACATATCAAGTAGAAAAAATATTTTACAATCCAGTAGAATATGAGAACAAAGGATATAACTATATCTTAGAGAATTATTCTGATATTTTAGTGGAGGTAAATGCTGGGGACTATTTTAAGTACAAGAATATATATGGGATAGTGTTATATCCTTTCGGACAAGACGAAATTCAAGATAGTAACCTAAATAATGAGTCTTTAGTAATTCTCCTTTATCTTGATGACTACAAGATACTTCTTATGGGAGATTCTGAAGTAGAAGTCGAAAAAGAATTATTAAACTACTCGGTATTGAAAAATATAGATATACTAAAAGTTGGACATCATTGTTCGCGCACATCAACATCCGATATGTTTCTCAATTTGACAAAACCATCGATAGCAATTTGTTCCTGTTCTGAAGACAATAATTTCGGTCATCCGGATAGTGGAACATTGAAAAGATTCGAAACTAACAATGTTCAATATTTAATAACATACGAAGAAGGAGATATTAAATATATATTTAATTAATGTGCTAAAATAATCATATTGTGTACCTGTAGCCCAACTGGATAGAGCATTGGTTTGCGGAACCAAAGGTTGTCGGTTCGATTCCGGCCAGGTACGGTAAGGGTTGAGGTTGATATGAATCAAAACGCTTATCCAATATGTTCTATTTCGAATATTTCATCTGAGATTTAACTTACTATGAGGTAATATATCCTCGAAAATAAACAAACTTGTCAAGTATGTAAATCCTCTAGTAAGTTAAATTACTATGAAATAATAGGTATAAGTATATATGGTATAATGCTTTTAGCTCAAGCTAAGCTGAATGCACCCGTAGCTCAACTGGATAGAGCATCGGTCTTCGGAACCGAGGGTTGTGGGTTCAAATCCTTCCGGGTGCGTGCGATAATATTGTCTAAAGAATATATATAAAAATAATTAAATGGATATAAATACAAAAATATCGATATTGCTTAAGAATTCTCTTTCAAAAGTGGGAGTTGATAT
>CAZJBF010000023.1:0-8640 GCA_964544555.1 uncultured Candidatus Saccharibacteria bacterium
AGAATAAGAGTTCTTCTTTGTTTAAGTTCCATGCCAGAAAGTATTGCCCACCATTTATCTAATTATTCTTTATTTCACTTTTTAGCTCTTGTACTTTCTCCCAATTGCTTACTAGAAACTCTCTATCTAAATCGTCAGTAAGTCTTCCCAATGTTTCTTCATATGTAAACCAACCAGCTTCTTTAACATTATCATCCTTGGGGTGTAACTCTCCATCATAATCAGTTCTAAATAAGAACATATGTATCTCCATTGGATAAGCACCAGGAGTATCCTTTGTTATACCTCCTGGATATCTTTCATAAACACCAAGTTCATCAACGGAAGTAAATTTCTCTAATCCCACTTCTTCTAGAACTTCCCTTCTTGCTGCAGTTTCAAAATCTTCCCCTTCGTCAACACCACCCCTGGGGAAGCCCCAAAGATGTTCATTCGCTAAAGCTATCTTATTTTCTTCATTAATTATAATGCCTCCAGCTCTAGGTGATTTCATCATTCTTAATGTAAAAGAAATTATTAGTTGATTTTAACACAAGTAAGAATAGAAAGGTACCTTATGTTTAAGTTCCATGCCAGACAGTGTATCCCACCAAACAATATGATTTCTAAATATCACCATATAGTATATTGAGATTAAGTTGATTAGAAATTTTTGACATTGGTATAAAAATCTGTAGAATAAATATTCGCACTCAAAATATTTAAAGTTTGTATGAATTTGAAATTGATATATGGATACTAATAAACCTAGTACTGAGCATAAAGGAAATAAACAATATATACTTTTGTATTTTCTTTTAATGATTATACCTTTACTAATATTCATTCTAAGAGGGTAGAATGATTTTCCTATAGACTTTTAAGCTATGTTTGCTATATAATGCCTGATAATAACATTGCCCAAAGGCTAATGGAGAAAGATTTTCTACTAAATGGTAGTAACTATGTACCAGAGTTAAATAATAAAATAGATAAAAATTTAGAAGATCATTTGAAGAAAGAAGATCCGATTAGTGGCAAAATACCCCAACAAATAAAAGAAGAGTATAAAATAGAAAATAAAAATATCCCTTCACATAATTGTATTAGTGCAGCATTAAATGAAAGTACTGCTCCATCTTTAAATGCTAAAAAGGTTTATAGTAAACCTGAAAATCAAGAGTATTGGTTTAAGAATAGAGATAATGATTTAGAAAAGAAATATTCAGAAATAGCACCTGATATCCCAATGATAAATGTAAAACATAGGGATATGTTTATTCAAAGATGTAAACGATATTATGAAGAAATTGTCCAAAATGTAAGTAGTGTCAAAGATATAGAAAGATGGGATGAGTATGAAATTATAAGAATGTTTGGAAAAGGTTTAAATCCAACATCTCTGAAAACTACATTGAATAATATTAATTTCTTTGTGAATAATATAATTCCAGATGGAGATACAGTAAGGGTAGTAGAATATGGCCCAGGTTCTGGTTGGTCTACACTAATGTTACAAAGACAACTATCTAAGAAATTTCAGGATAAAAAGATAGAAGTATTCGCAGTTGATATGTCGCCACACTCTATAGTTGCGACTCAGAACTCCCTAGACTATTATCAAATACCATGGCAGACAAGAGTTGATGGAGGGAATATTTCAAATGAAACTGGAACTATTACTTTGGTGTTGGATGATTTTATAGGGTTTTCTAGAAAGCAAAACAATAACTATTTTGATGGTTTCTTTTCAAGTCATGGAACAGCATATTTGTCAGAGAGTGAATGTATAGAATTACTTAAGGTAATGAAAGATATAGGAAAAGGAGGAGCTATTTTTGTAGAAGATACATTGGATCCCCTCTATACTGTTAGATTAGATACAATGCACTTAATTCTTTGTTCTATTTTTCCTAGTATAACTAAGAAAATGAAAGAATATACATATGGGAAAAGTTTGTCTAGTAATTCAAAGTATTTCCCAGGTGGAGAAGTGAAAAAATTAACAAAGGTTAATAATGAAGAATCTATGCTTTTTTATAGATGGAATCACTATCTTCTTTCTAAATGGAAATTTAGATATATTTCGCAAATGTTAAAATCTATGAAAATAACAACAGATGTCATAGAAGAATATAGAGAAGATGTGTATCCAGCCTATCTTATTAAAAACTTGATAAAAAAGGAAAAACTTACAAATTGGGAAATGATGCTTGGACTTCCAAGCTGTCCGTTGTATATTACTAACTGTGGTTTTAGATTAGTAAAATAAAAATGGGTGATCCAATAGGTATAATAAATGCTTTCTCTGGGGTGATTCAAATAGCCATGAGCATATTTGTTTTTCTCTCAGATTCTAGAAACAAAGTGAAAAGATATTATTCTCTTTCTGCTCTTTTCTTGGGGCTTTGGTCTTTGTCGATATTTTTTTATACAAATCCAATAATTTTTGGTACTACAATTTGGCTCAAAATAGTATATACCATGGCATATTGTATGACTCTTGGGTTGATTCTTTTTGCAATGGTGTATCCAAGAGAACTAAAGAGTAAATTTAGAATTTTTTTCATCATTAATTTTGTTTATATGTTTGTTATTGGAATAGTTTTATGGAAAACAGATTTAATAGTGATTTCAACTCAAAATATACCGTCTGCTTTTAATAGTATTGCTTTAATGGGGCCGTTGTATGCTTTCTATGGTTTTCCAGAGTTAATCACTGCACTATATGTAGTCGGTTACTATATTAAACAAGTTTCCGTATTATCTGGAATAGAAAAAAGGCAAGTACAGTTTTATGTAATTGGTGGGGTAATAATGTTAATACCTGTATTTCTTTTTGATTTTGGATTCCCATTAATCTTTAACAATACTGAATTTTACAAATATGGAACAGTAGGTAATGTTCTTTGGACAATGATAGTTGGATATTCTATTTTGACTACTAGGTTTCTTGATATGAGGGTTGTTTTAGGTTCTTTGATTAGTACATTTGTAAAGAGTTTTTTTATTCTAATTTCTTTCATCCTTATACTTTTTGTAGTACAGCCTATATGGAATATCTCTTTATCTTTGGATGGTTTCATAAAACTTTTCTCTATATCAATTTTAACAACTTTTTTACTAATTAAGATTTTTAAAAAAGTGGAGAATTTTCTGACTAATCATTTTGTATATACTAAGTACAATCCAGTAAAAAGTTTGAGATTATTCATAAATAAGAACTCAAAAATTCTTGATTTTAATGTAATAGTTAGGAATCTCTTAGATTTAATATATTCGTCATTCAAGCCAACTTTTATTTCAATAATAATATTTGATTCTAAAGGAAATCTAATAACAAAAGAGGAAGAGGGAGATATTAAATCTGGTTACACAAAGGATATTTCGGAAATTCTGGATGCATGGAGAAAACTTAATAGTAACAGAATATTAATATTTTCAGAGCTAAAATACGATAAAAGAGCTGGTAAAAGAATAATTGATCAGAAACGAAATACTATTCTTTCTTTCATGAAAAAAAATTCAGTGGAAATAATCTTTGCATTGAGAGAGGAGGAGAAATTTGATGGTATGGTAATGATTGGCCAAAATTATGATCGAGGCTCTTATACAGTTAGTGATATTGATTTCTTGGATAATGTTATGCAAAACTGTCATATGGCTTTAGTAAGAGCTATGCTGTATTTAGAACTTCAATCTTTTAATAAAACTCTTCAATCTAAAGTAGATAATCAGACTCAGGAATTGCAAGTGAAGGTTTTGGAATTACAAGAAGCAAGAAAGAAAGAGAGAGATATGATAGATATTATGGGGCATGAGCTTCGAACTCCCGCTACCATTATAAAACTGAATGCAGAATTGTTAGAAAAATATGTTAATAGTAATCCTGATGAATATAAAAAATATCTTGGTAGAATACGAGGTAGTATAGAGAATGAGATTAAATTGATAAATACTTTGTTGACGAGTGCTAAACTGGAAGGAAATAGAATAGAGATAAATAAGGAGGTTGTGGATATTGCAGAAGAGATAGAGATGGTGTTACATGGTTATGAAGGAATGGCTAAGGAGAAAGGTCTTAAGATTTTTAGTGATATTCCTTCGAATGTTTCTATGATATATGCAGATAAGGTTAGAACGATAGAGATATTGGATAATCTTGTTGGTAATGGTCTTAAATATACAAAGGAAGGTAGTGTTACTGTAAAAGTAGAGAATGATGGTGAATTTGTAAAAATTAGTGTTGTAGATACCGGAGGTGGAATTCCATCTAAAGAGATTCCTATGCTAGGGAGTAAGTTTCATCGTGTTGGAAACTATACTGGTGGAGAGGATGATGTAGATATTGTTAGACCAGGTGGAACAGGATTAGGTTTGTTTGTTGCTTTTGGTTTAGTGAATTTAATGGGAGGAAAAATATTTGTTGAGAGTGAACTTGGTAAGGGTAGTAAATTCATATTCACATTGCCTTCTTACAAAGGCCAGAAGATAAATAATTCTTCAATTGGTGGTGATAATGATATGTTCTCAAGACTTGGTTTGAAAAGATAAGCCTAGAAAAAAGTGAACTAATTCAGAACGCTTTTGTCCGATATTCTAAATATCACTATCTAACACCAAAACTTTTGTTCAGAACAGGCCAGGCCTTGGCCTGGCTTTGAATGTACATATTTTTATAGTTGGAGTAAAATAGCTGCTAAATAGTTAGGTAGCGCTCTTTTTAAGAATACAAACTCTCTCTGTAGTTCTTTTATGTAGGAAGGTTGGAAGTTGGAGAAGCTTCCCATGCGAGTCTCTACCCTATTGATTAGGATGTGGCGAATAGCATGCTTTACGGTGCAAGTCCGTCTTCCTACAAATTATGTATTAAAGATAAAAGGAATGTAGTAGCCTATAACTAAATAATTATAAAGTGAACTAATTCTGAACGCTTTTGTCCGATGTTCTAAATATCGCTATCTAACACCAAAACTTTTGTTCAGAACAGGCCAGGCCTTGGCCTGGCTTGTTGACCAATCACTAATTATCTGCCAGAATGGTAGTAGAATAAATTAATTCAATATTGTATGAAAGTATCAATAGATCATAGTAAGTGTATGATGTGTGGATCTTGTGTAGCTATATGTCCTGAGGTATTTGAAATGAAAGATGATGGAAGTGTTGATGTAAAAGAAGAATTCAAAGGTGTTGATTTAACTGATGAAAACTTACGAACAAAAGTAAGAGAAGCAGAGGGAGGATGTCCAGGAACAGCAGTTACCGTAGAAGAATAATGCCATGGAAAATTGTATCTTTTGTAAAATAATTAGTGGAGAGATTCCTTGTGATAAGGTGTATGAGGATGATTCTGTTATCGCTTTTTTAGATGCTAATCCTGTTAGTAAAGGTCATACTTTAGTATTGCCAAAGGAACATTTTGAAAATATATTTGATATCCCAGATGATTTACTTTGCAAAGTTATTTCTGTTGCCAAAAAAATGTCATTAAAGATAAAAGATGTGTACAATCCAGATGGGATAGCTATAGATCAGAATAATGGAGTAGAAGCAGGGCAGAGTGTTTTTCATTTACATATACATGTAAAACCTGTATTTAAAAATGCTGAAAAAACAGATATCTCTTCCGATGAAATGAAGCAAATAGCTGACGATTTACGAATTTAATTGGAAATATAAAAATTGAGAATATCTTCCATATATTCTGTATGTATATCCCAATGAGTCTTTCCTTCTAGAGTTATCAATGTCACCTCTTTACCTAAAGATTTCAGCTTATTTACAAATGATGTAGACATTGAATATGGTACATTCACATCTTTATTACCATGCCATATCTGTATTGGAACATCTTCCAGTTCATTAGCTCTATCTTGATTCCATTCTGCTGGATACGTTGTAGGAGCTAGCAAAGCTATTTTTGATATATATTCAGGATATTTAGTAGCAAAATTCATAGTTACTAAGCCACCCATACTATATCCAAGAAGATATATTTTCTCAGATGTAGAGTAGGTAGTGGTTATCCAATCAAACATATTTTTAGTATCTTCTACGGCTGTAGTACTTCCCCAGTTTGCACCATGTTGATTAGAAGCTGCAAAGATATAGTTTGATTTCGTGAATCTCTCTCCATATTTCTGTAAATCTATAATGAATTCGTCAGTTGTATCATTTGTTACATAAGTGATGGATCCGTGACTGTATATAACTATAGATGGTGGATTTTGATTATATATGTTTGTTGGGACAGCTATATATGCCATTTGTCCATCTATCTCTTGAAATATTTCTTCATAGTGAGGACCTTCTATTACTTCTTCTTGAGTTATTTCTTTTGTATCACTTTCTTGATTATTTTCTTCTATTGTTTCTTCCTGCTTATTATCTTTATTTAAAAATCCTATGTTAGGCAATAGAATTTTATAGGCGAGATATATTGGTGCAGCAACCAATATTAAAAAGATTAAGAAGAAAAAAATATTTTTTAATATGTTGTTGTCTTTCATTTCATTATTTTTAATTATATTCTGTTTTACTATTTGTGTCTATTTAGGATATAATTGCAAATCGATATTTTGTTATCTATTTAATATTTTAAGAAAAATTTATGTCAGAGGAAAAAAAGAAACAAGAAGTTACTATAAATTTGGATACATTGGGTGTACCTATAGCTATAATCTTTGCAGCTATAATTATTTCTGTAGTCATATTTATAACAAACAGAAATGATCCAAATATAGATGAAAGTACAGATAAAACAGCTAACGAGGATACTATAGATAATACAAATGATGATACTTCTGCTGACAATTCTTCAGATAAAGTTACTGTTGCGGTAGATAATGACCCATATCTTGGTAACTTAGATTCTGCTAAGGTAGCCATAGTTGAGTTTAGTGATCCTGAATGCTATTACTGTCAGAAATTTGCTTCTGAGACTTTTGGTAGTATTAAAACCAACTATATAGATACTGGAAAGATAGCATATGTTTACAAAGAATTTCCATTGGGTAATGATGGTGATTTGAGATTTACTTTGGCTGAAACAGGTATGTGTGTTTTTGGTGTAGGTGGAGCTGATGCTTTTTCAACATATCATAAAGGTGCTTTTGGTGTTGAAGATGAGGCAGGTGTTTCTAGTTTAGTTTCTAGCTTAGGAATAAATACTTCTGAAGTTGATAATTGTATGAGTAATGGAACATACACTTCTGATATGACACAAGATCAGGCAGAGGGTAGTAATGCAGGTATTAGTGGTACTCCAGGATTTGTAGTTGGTACTTTGGATGAGAATGGTAATGTAACTGGTACTCTAATAGCAGGTGCATATCCATATTCTACATTTGAAACAGAACTTAAGAAATTGTTGGGAGAGTAATTTACTATGTGTTAGTTAATAGAGAAGGGGAATGTACGTTCCCCTTTTTTTTGCCTATACAATAGACTTTATTTGATATATAATAACCCATAGTTCTTTAAAAATGGAAGAATTAAAAACAGTTTCTCAATTGTCAAGTAGTAGTCGATTGTCGTCTATCTTTAGAAAGGAATGGAAAAGATGATAATGTTATTTGTAAAGTTGTTCTATATTTCTGAGAAAGAAGGAAATTGTATAAGGGAAAAGTACCGAAGTAAAACAAAATTCACAGATTCTGAAAATAATTGCTGCTTTTCATACAATTCAGAGGGATCTGATGTATTTAGTGTCTTTAAAAAACTTAAAGAATCAACTTATGGAGCTGATAGTATTTCTAGGTTCTCGCATAAATTGTATTCTAAATCTAGAAATCTTCAGAATTATGTTGTTTTTGATTTCACTGTGACCGGATTAAATGAAGAGCCAGATAAGCTTCCAAGTTATTTTAATTATAAGGATTTAATCTCTTTAGGCTTTGATAGTATTAAAGTCAAAATTCGTGGAAAAGAAAAAATTTGGAAGAAGATACTTGGACTTCAGAGTGGATATGATTATGGATACTTTCCAGTGAGTGTATTCAATAATTATTCTCCGAGTCTTTTTGGAGAATATAACGACGATATAACTACTAGCAGAGAAATGATACTAAATATTGCAAAAGATGGCTTCCATGAGTGGAATAGATTTGTAATACAAATAGGGGGAGCATATTTCTATATTAGATATCCTTCTCTAAAAGAAGATGACAGTATTAATCCTCTTTTTGTTATAAATATGGAGAATATCTGGGAAAAAACCAAAATTGGAATTTTCTTTGATTATTTTCTAGAAAACACTAAGTATAACTATTGTATAGATTTTTGGAATAACTAAATCTTTGATATGGAGTGAGCATATAATAAAAATGCTTTTAAAGCTTTATTATGTTCACTCCGACATTTCTATTCTTTCTTTTTAATAACTTCTTTCTTAGATATATTTGCTTCCTTTTTAGCTATTCTAAAAAAATCTTTCTTCATTCTAATTATTGCTCCCAATGCTACAAAGATAATAATAATATTGTAGAAATCTTTAACAACAGGTATCAAACCGATACCTACTGAAATTATTCTTCCAACTAAGAAAGATCTGTATGGTCTGTATGATTTAACTCCAAAGAGTTCAAGTATCTCCTTTCCAAATGCTAATTCAACCCATATTCTTCCAAAAAGCATAACAAATATTAAAAATGCTAATATTAT
>CAZJBF010000024.1:0-8094 GCA_964544555.1 uncultured Candidatus Saccharibacteria bacterium
TAATATCTACTCCTCCAGAAGAGACGATAGCTTTATCTGCTCCTAGTAAAGAATCAACATTTAATGGAATACCTTTTATTAAATCTATAATCTTAATCCTTTCTTCTCTTCTTACATTATTATTAAATTTATTCCCATCTATACCTCCAATTTCTAGTAGCGTGTGTACGAGAGAAGAAGGTATTAAATGTCCAAGAGTATTTTTTAACATTTTGTTATTTTCTTTTTTAAGGATATCATTTAATTTAATTCTTAATGATTCATAATCTATACTAGGAAAGAGGTCTAACATAATGGTAACTGTGCCTGTTTGTAGTAAATCTCCAATCTTTTTACTTATGTTTAAAACTGTTGGTCCACTAATACCAAAATGTGTGAATAGTAGAGTACCTTTTTGAGAAAATTCTTTCTTCTTATCACAGTATACGGATAGTTTAATATCTTGAAGTGTCAAACCAGAGAGTTTCTTAGGACAATTGTCTTTGAGTGCGATTGGAACTAATGCGAAATCATTTTTAATTATGTTATGTCCTAATTCTTTTAACCATTTAAAACCATCTCCTGTAGAACCAGTTTGAGGGTATGACATACCTCCTGTTGCAATTATGCAGGATTTTGAAAGTATGGTATTTCCATTAGATAGTTGAATGTTAAAAATGTTATCTTCTATATATATTTTAGATACTGTAGAGTTGTGTCTTACTTCTACATTACCTTCTTCCATATATTTTACTAAAACATCTAATACGGATTGTGATTTATTTGATACAGGGAAGACTCTTCCTAAGTCTTCAACTTTGGTTTTCATTCCTTTTTCATTGAAAAATTTTATGGTTTTTTCTACATTGAATTGAGAGAAGGTAGTATTTAGGTATTTACTACTTTCTTTGTATGCTTTTCTTAAATCGGTATTGGTATTTGTAAGATTACATCTACCTCCTCCAGTTATTAGTAGCTTTTTACCTAAAGATAAATTCTTTTCTAAAAGTATAACCTTTTTACCTAGATTACCTGCTCTCCCAGCAGATATCATTCCAGAAGGGCCACCACCAATTACTATTACATCATATATATTATTCATATAGTTGATTCTATCCAATAAGTTGGAGAAAAGATATATAATTGAATAGTACATATGAAGATATCTGTTAAACAATCTAAGTCAATACTTACTCCTAGTAAATTACCTGGTGCCGATTATGTTGTTAATCCATATTCAGGATGTGCTTTTGGGTGTGTATATTGTTATGCTGATTTTACAAGAAGATTTACAGGTCATGTAGATGATAAATGGGGAGAATATGTAGATGTCAAAATGAATACTCCGGAGATATTTGAGAAAGAATTGAATACTCTTTCAATTAATATTCTTAAGAAGAATGAGTTTAAAAAAGGTAATATGCCTGTAATATTCTTTGGTTCTGTTACAGATCCATATCAAGGTGTAGAAGGTAAGTACCAGTTAACTAGGAAATGTTTAGAGATAATATCGAAGAGTAACATAAAAAAAGATATTGGGATATCTTTGCTTACTAAGTCTCCTCTTGTTACAAGAGATATTGATATATTAAAAGAAATTCCTAATTTAGAAGTTGGTATTACGATATCTTCTACAGATGATTCCATTAGTAAATTATTTGAATGTTTTGCTCCTCCGAGTTCTTTGAGGATTAAAGCATTGAAGAAATTGAATGGAGCAGGTATTAAAACATATGCTTTTGTTGGTCCATTACTTCCTCATTTTGTTGCTAATGAAGAATCTTTGAGAAAGCTTTTTAGAGATATTAAGGATACTGGAACTAATACAGTATGGGTAGAGCATATTAATCTTGGAGGAGAGAAGATGGGTAGGTTACTGAATTTAGTTGGAAAGTATTTGAGTGAGAAGGAGAAAGAACTTTTTGTTAAATCTCAGACAGTTGAATACAAAAATAGACTAAGTAGATTAGTTATGGATATTGTTAAAGAAAATAATTTAGAAATAGTTGGAGGTAAGGTTATCGATCATATCAAACTGAGAAAGTAGATATTTAAACTTTATTATTCTTTTTCTTAGCTTCTTGTGCTTTCTTAATATTCTCTTTCCATGCTTTTCTTTGTTTAATGGTAGGTTTGTCTTTCTCTAGAATATTAGGTTCTGGTTTAGCTTCGAAAATCTCTCCCTTTACAAGCTTAGGTTTAGATCCTAATTTATTTAATACATTCTGTACATCCTCATCTTTAGCCTTTAGAGTATTACCTGTCTTAGTAGCTCTATCTTTAGATATGAGCCAAGCTTGAGTATCCCAAGAGCCACTTGCTCTATGACCAGCTATTCTCTCTATCCCTCCTTTGTGTCCAACATCATCTGTCATGAAAGAAGTAAATTGATTCTTGTCTCTAATTGTAATTCTAAAGAAGTTTCCTTCTCCTTTGGAACCAGGTTTAGCTCTTTTTCTTCCTTCTGGTTGTGCTATTGCTTTCTGTCTAGATGTCATAGATTTCCATTTCTTTTGTGCTTTAACTATATTTCTTTTAGCAGCTGATTTTTGTTTTACTGTTGCCATAATGAAATTTAATTAAAATTAAATAGCTTTGAAAGCTCTTAATACCAATTCAAAATATACTGTACTTCTGTCTCCTAGTAGTTCTTTGGCATCATCCATATTTACCCAAACTATTTCATCATTAAGTTCATATTCTTCAGGATGTCTTTCACTTTTACCAGTTACTTTGGAAGCAAATATTACGGTCGTTTTTTCTACATTAATACCATCTCTTGTATATTCACTTGCTATTCTTCCAATATATTTTATGGGTTCTACATCTACTCCAATTTCTTCCTTTGCACCTCTCCTAAGTGTATCTACTATGCTTTCTTCGACATTAGGTGTTTCTTTTGGAATTGTGTAGTAATCTTTTCTTTTTATTAGGGCAATTTCATTAATGCTATTTATTATTATCTGACCTATGGATATATGATATGGGAAATTTTCTTGTGGTATGAAGAGGTTTGTATACATTTATCAGTATATCATGAAATTTTAATTAGTTTAATATTTTGTATAGATTTAATATATGTTGCTGTATAATGTCATACTATGAATATACTCATTGGTACTAGAAATCCATACAAAGCAGGAGAAATGGAATATATGTTAGAAGATATCCCTAATATGGAGAAATATTTTCTTAAAGATACTGATATTGATTTGGATATAGAGGAGGATTGTAAAACATTAGTAGAGAATGCTGAGAAAAAAGCCATTGTAATTTCTAAGCATACAGATATGTATGTGTTAACTTCTGATGGTGGAGTAGATATCCCAGGGTTAGGTGATAGATGGGATATATTAAGAAATCAAAGAATAGTAGGACATGATAAAACAGATTTGGAGAAAGCAAAGGAACTACTTTCTTTAATGATTGATCTTAAAGGTGAACAGAGAAGAGTAGAATATCATTTAGCTATAGCTTTTGCTCTTAATGGGAAAATATTATGGTCTGGAGAAGATATCACAGATAAAGGGTATATAACTGAAAAATTGGTAGATGAAGATATACCTTCAGGCTTTTGGATGGGACATGTTTGGTACTATCCTCAGTTCAATAATGTATCTACTAGAATAAGCAAAGAAGAACAAATAATAAATAGAAGTTTGGAAGAGAATATAAAAAAGAGACTTCAAAAATATATAATAAATATTTAGAAGAAATAACATATCTCTAAAGTATCATATAAATCATTTGACATATATAGTACACAAATGGATAATGTAGTATGAAGAAGATTTGGAAAGAAATACTTACCAGTCTTTTAGTTTTAATCTTTCTTGCAGTAGGTTCTGTTGTTGCTTCAATATATATTCCAAAAGAAACAAAAGAATGGGAATCAAAGATAGTCTCTACTACTCCTGAAGAATATTCTCTAATTAGTGAAAAAAGAAAAGATATTTTAAAAGTATTTGATGACTTCGTATTAGATTCAGGTACTAATGATGGGAAAAATATATTCCAGATAATATTCTCTAAGCAATTTAAATTAAACAGGCTTTTACAAAGAAATATCCTAGAAGAAATAGAGTCATATTCTAAAGAGTATGTTCTTAAAGTTTGGTATGTTTACAATATGGGAACCATTGCTAAAGTAAATGATAATGTCATATGTTTTGATCTTTCAACTGTAGTTCCTACTCCTTCCTTACTAAAATTGTCTGGATCCTGTGATTATCTCTTTCTTTCTCACGGAGATGGAGATCATCTAAATGCATTAGTAGTAAAAAATGTTTTAGAAAATGGAGGCAAGATAGTTATACAAGATGATATTGGTATATTGGAAGAAGTTATTAAAAAATTAGTATCAGAGGAGATATATGGAAATATATATAATTTGGATAATGAGGAGGAATATGATATAGGGGGAGTAAGAGTATTTTCATTTAAAACTACTCATCGTGGTTCAGAAGAAAAAGATAATGCTTGGATGTATGTTAGTGTAGATGGTTTCAATATTTTACATACAGGAGATGGGGTTTTGAATGATAGTAGGGAATGGGAGAAGTTTGGAGATATTGATTTGTTGTTAGCAAATACAATAATTCAACCTATTGATCTAAGAGATTCTAATGCTAAATATGTTATTCCTTTACATATGCATGAGTTATCTCATAATATGCGTTTCATAGAAGAAAATTCTTTTACTAAGTATTTTGAAAAGCTCAAAGATTTTGATGGTACTATTTCATCTAAAATATATCCATTAATATGGGGAGAAAGTATAGAGGTAATATAGGTATTAAGAAAGAAGCTGGAAAAGAGGTACTCGAATTCTAATTTCTGAAAAAATTATTTCTATTTATTTTAAGATAATTTTATCTAACTACATTGATTCTAGTGTAAAATACTTCTATGAATCTAATACTATCTGGAGGAGGTAATTCTAAGCAGTCAAAAGGTGTAGATACTTTGTTTACTTCATTATTGAAAAATAAAAGAATTCTATATATTCCCATAGCTATGGATCGTATTAAGCATTCAGATAGTGAATGCTTATCATGGCTTTCTGATAACCTATCTCCTTATGGTAATTTTGATATTACACTATGGAATGAGGAAAAAGTAAAAGATTGTAAATATGAAGAAATTTTAAATTTCGGAGGAATATTCATAGGTGGAGGTAATACATACAAACTTTTAAAAATATTTAAGGAAACAGGTATTGATAAATATTTAGTTAAGATACTAAAAGAAACTGATATTCCAATAATAGGGGGTAGTGCAGGGGCAGTTATTTTTGGAAAAGATATTAAAACAGTAGAAACTATGGATACAAATAATGTTGGATTAGAAGATCTATCTGGTATGAATATGTTGAATGGAAAGAATGTTTGGGTACACTATAATGATGGAATGGATGAAGATATTATTGAATATACAAAGAAAACTAAAATAGAAGTTATAGCATTATCTGAAGAATCAGGCTTGTATGTTACAGATAAAGATATAATGTCGATAGGTGAAGTGAAGGTTTACAAATAGGTATATTGAATATGTAGATTAATAGATATCCTGAAAAAGTAAAAATAAATTCATTCTTAATAATAGCATTAAGAAGAGTATTATCTAGATTACAACTTTTCGATATTAGTAAGGATATTCTTTAATACTTTCTCAGCATCTTCTTTGTTAAAATACCCCTCTGTTGCATAATTACTTACAGTAGGGACAATTAATGTAGTTTTAATTCCTTCTACTGTCTCAGATTTCTTTGTTGTTTTTGTTAATGAATAACAAGGTGTATTACCAGATGGTAGGAACAAAGACATAGAAATTAGAGATCCTGTTACAACACAATTCCCAACAAGCATAGATGTATATGTTTTGATAGTTGCAGAGTATGGTTTTTCAATCTTAGGTAATGGCTCATACGCATTATTTCCATATCCTCCTCCTCCAGAGAATTTGTTTTTGTTTGAATTCTTCTCACTCTTTGATGGAGAGGGTTGTGTATTGTTTGGCATCTCAGAATATATAGCTTCATATCCTAAGTATTGTTCGTGTTTGTAATTTAATCCAGTTTTTTTTACAGCTTCTTTAAATTCTGGTTCTACTTCTTTTAACTTTTTTTGTAATTCAGTAATCGATTCCTGCTGTTCTTTTGTAAGATGTGGTTTCATTATATCGCTAGTAAATAGTTCCATATATGACATCTTTTCTCCTGCAGAATTAGTTGGTCCTCCTACAACTGGTACATTAAAAAATCCATCAGTTTGTATTAATTCAGTATTATCAAAAGCTTGTTTAGCCATTTCTTTAGTATCATATTTCACAATTGATATATTTGCAGTTATATCTGATTCGTCTGGTATCTCAGCTCCTGGAATTTGAGTCTGTTTTTTGTGCAAATCATCTAACCATTCTTTAGTCATATGTGAAGGTGCAAAACCGCTATCAATGAATGCTTGCATAGCTGTATAAAATTCTCCTGCTGGACTTCCAACTCCAGAAGGTTTGGGAACAGGTAGTTTAGATACTGATTCCCTTTCGTTTGAAGATATGGGGATATCTTTAAATGTATCAGGACTAACTTTAGCAAAAGGACTTAAGTGATATAGTTGTATTACTACTTGTTTATCATTTCCTTGTCTGGAAGCCTCTTCCCAATTAGAGGGTAGATCAAATTTTACTTTATTTACTTCCATATTAATTATTCAAAAACTATATTTGAATTAGAAAATTTCTCGGATATTTTTTTAGCTATTTCTTCCTTAATTTCTTCTCCAGAATTAATTATCTTTCCTTGTACTTTAAATATATCCTGTGGTAGGCCTGAGACAGAAAGTACAACCTTGTTATCAGATATAGATACTAACTTTATATCTCCAGTAGGAGCATATCTTGGTTTGATCTCTTCAAGATATGAAGTTATTTCTTCTGTAGTCATATTAAAATTGTATAGGAAAAATTTTAATATAACAAGAGGAAAGAATTTGAAATGAATGAAGTGGTAAAGGTTTGAACCTTTTCCAAGGAAATTATTAAAAAGTAAAGATATGAAATGTTGATTTGGGAGGGATTCTTAAACTAAATATTTCACTAATTTATTGTACTGTCCTTTTGTTAAGAATATTCTATGTACGTATTCATTGTCTGTTTCTCCTGTAAGGGTTGCAGTATTGGATGTTCCCCAATTAACTATCTTCATAGTTTTTACATTAAGATCTATGTAGAAATATTCTTCTTTTTTGTTTGGCATATTATATATGATATATCAATTTATTTTATTTCTTTAAATCACCAAATTTCCCAGTTATTGGATCTCTGAATAGAGATACTCTAGGTGGATAGTAAGAGAATATTCCAAATGTACAAACAATTACTAAGATTAATATCAAAGAGCATATCTCAGGAAGTATGACTATATGCTTAGTTAATATTACATACTCAGTAATTAATCCAAATATTATAGATAGGAAGAATATCAATATAGTAATAGGAAAAGGAACTTTCTTAATCAATCTCTTAAGTGACTCGTATACTAATGGCATTGTTACTAATTCTACAATCAGTAGAAATAGGATAGAGTTTAAGAGATTAATATACTCTTCTTTTAGAAATATATGTTGTAATATACCTACTAAGATAGTAGGTGCTACTAACATCTTCATATGTTCCCATGTGCTTTCGTTTAATGCTGAAAAAGTATGAAGAAGAATACCTTTTTTAAACCAACCATGTGTAAAGTGGGATAAAGAACCGAAGACAGTTAGAATTAGGAAGGAGAGTATAAATACTGTAGATATATTCATATACTTAAGTATGTGTTAAAAATATATTATGTATCAAATTTCTCTATTTATTCTACTGTCTCAAGTGTAGGTGCAGATACTTCTGGCATACAACATTTATTCCCACTTAAGTAGTAACTTCCATCATTAGTAACTCCTTCTGCTGCCATTTTACATGCTTGATATGCTACCGTTCCAGAACTTACACAGTTACCTCCACTACCACTACTTCCAGTACCAGTGCTTTTACTAGTATCTGCATATATTGTAGGAGTAGTTGGATTGTATGTAGGTGTTGAAGGCTTCGAACCATGACAATATCCATCTG
>CAZJBF010000025.1:0-7858 GCA_964544555.1 uncultured Candidatus Saccharibacteria bacterium
TATACTGACTATTCAATTCCTTCTGTAGCCTACTCTTCTCCGCAGCTAAAAGACTATATGAACTATCCAAATCACTCTTCTGTGTATCTAAAGCTACCTTCTGAACATCTAAATTAGCTTTTGCTTCTGCTAAACTACTAAACTCCCCACTCACTCTCTCAATCTCATCCTTAAGTATAGATATCGTATTCTTCTTAACAAAAAGCTTCTCTATCATACCATTCCAATCAGAAAGAGAAAGAAAAAAATTAGAAACACTATACCTAGACTGTACATACAAATCTCCAGATACGGAATCTAACAACTCCTTCTTCTTCTCTAAATCATTCTGAGTATCCTCAATCTCTTTAGTCTTTATTGCTATCTCACTACTTGTACTATCGATACTCCCTTGCAACTTAGCAATCTCTTCATTTATCAAATTAATCTTCTGAGTAACAGAATAGTTACTACTACTAATATCTGCTATCCTACTTTCTATCGTACTTAATACACTTTTCTTCTCTTCAATCAGGCTATTTTTTTCTTGAATAGCCTTCTCTATATCTGATATCTCATCAGAATATGCAGGGAACGAAAACAATGAAATTGCGTATATTGGTAATACAAAAAAAACAAAACCTTTAATTATATTCTTGGGCAACCTAGGCATTAATGTATTATACCATTCCTAAAAAAAGATAAAGAGGAATTACAAATTTACTCCAAAAACATAACTATCACCTTCAAAATACCAAAAGACAACAAAGTAAATACCAAACCAATTACTGCCCATGTTAATGTACCTTGAGCCTGCTTTATCTTAATTGGATCACCAACAGAAGTCATCCACATATATCCTCCAATAATTAGGAAGATAACTGAGATTATTCCAGCAATGGGATAAACATATTGTAAAATTTTAGCAAATATATCTACCATACCAGAGAAGCGTGACGGAGCTTCCTCGCTAGGAGTTCCACCAGAATTATCATTACCTCCATCAGAATCATCATTATCCCCATCAGAATAATCATGAATACAATTCCCTTCATCAACACATTTTCCAACATAAATATCTAAAGCATGGAGGTTTTCAACAAAATCTGTAGAATTCTCAGAATTAAAAACCTTATTTGCTAAACCTTTTATAGCAGAACTCTTAGTGTACAGATCATTCTCCTTAATTCTATTCTCAACCTCTTTCCAATCATCGGAGAAAGAATCATCTCTACCACCTCCAGTCTGTTCTATTTCTAAATAACGGCCCCATAATTCAAAATCACTATAAAGGGAAGAATAAAGTTCATTATCAGTACTAGATCCTAAAACAGCATTAGAAGATAGCATGGACTGATTAAAGGGGAAAAACATTGGAAGAATAACATTCAAGAAAAGCAAAATACAAATTGCATATCCTTTAATTACAACTTTCTTGTTCATATTGTAATTGTAACATAAAGTTATTTACCAAGGAAATCCAAAAGATATGGTGCAAACACTATTAATCCAGTAACTACAGAAACTATTGCACTAACTAATACTGCTCCTGCACTAACATCCTTAGCATATTTTATATTTATCTTAAAATCCTGTGAGACTGTATCACACAATGCTTCTATAGCACTATTTATTGTTTCTGAAACTAAAACTATCGATATAACTAAGCTTAAAGCAATCCAATCAGTATGGGAGATATTAAAAAACAAACCTGCAATTATAACCAACACTGCGAGCACCAAATCTATTCTAAAGTTTCTCTCATTTTTGAAAATTAATTTTATTCCATTCCTAGCATATCCTTGACTCTTGAAAAAACTCTCAGCTTTAAAAGATTCATTCTTCATATACTATTCAATATAGTTTACTATTAGCTTTAAAATTCCAATAGATAATAATGTAAAGATTAAACCAACTACTGCCCATGTTAATGTCCCTTGTGCCTGTTTAGCTTTAGCAGGATCACCAGCAGAAATCATCCACATATATCCCCCAACGATGATGAATATCACACATATTAATCCAGCTATTGGGAAAATATATTCGAATATTCTGTCAATTATATTAACCATCTCGCTAATTCTTTTAGGACTAGATCCAGAATCACTTGCAGCTAGTGCATTTCCAATACCATTGGTTAGCAGAAGAGATAATGTCATTAAAATCTGATTAATCTTTTTCATTCTTTTTTAATTAATATTTCATCAATTACAAATTGTATAATAGTTGGAGATAGGAATACAAGTATTAATCCTACCAAAGCAAAAAGTAATGACTTTGTTGCTTCAGCAATTTTCTTCTCATTTCCAACAGAAAGTATCAGCTTAAAACCGGCTATAACAATTGCTACTACAGCAATCAATACAGAAAAAGATATAGCGAAATTAATTATATAGTAAACAAAATCTTGCAAACCAGTATACTCAGCACCACCAAGGAGACTTAAATCTATAAACATATTTTGTATACTATATTTTACTAAGCAGACTTAAGAAGATCTTTAAGAACAAATTGTACTAGTATAACTGAAATGAAACAGATTACTAAACCAATAATTGCCCAAGTTAATGACTTTGTTGCTTTATTAATCTTGTCTTCATCTCCAGCAGCAGTAATATACATATATCCACTACCTATTAAGATTACTACACAAACTAAAGCAGCTAATGCGATTGCATAGTTAATAAGATTTTTCAAAAAGCCCATAAGATCAGTACCATTACCTGTGGTATTGATTCCACTTATAAGTGAAGTAGCACTTTCAGCTTGTACAGCAGAAGCTAAATATAAGTATGAACCAAAAGCAGAAACGCTTGCTAATACTTTAGAAATTTTCATTGTTAAACTATTAAATATTATATTAGTTAGGACATATTATATATAATGAACAAAGAATATGCAACAACTAAGCTACCTATAAACAAACTCAATTACGAAAAACACTATGGCTCTAGCAAGAAATACAATAATCATACCTACTATAGCTGCTGCCAATCCCTTTTGACCTTTAGAAATTTTATCCGGATCACCAGTAGCAGTAATCAGAGTATATGCTGAAGCAATAATTAAAAGAACTGCTACTAAAGCAGAGAATATAACTATGTAATTAATAGCTGGAACAACTTTAGATGATATAGCTGAATCAATATCATTAGCTCCCAAATTTATCAACCCTGAACCAAAAAATCTAGAAATATTTGTCATATGTTTTTAATTATAAATTTCTAAACCTAAACTATTACTAATCAATAGCAATATTGCGGCTGAAAGCAACACTACTAACAGTCCTATTATAGCATTAGTTATAACTCCTTTTGCCTCCTGCAATTTATCTGGATTGCCTTGGCTAGACATCAACATATATCCACCATAGACTACTAATAGTACAGCACAACCTATTCCCAGAGGTACTGCTATCTTAACTATCTGCTCAACAAGGCCATTTTCATCTTTAATTGATCCTCCACTTAATCCTGAAACTGCGGAATTAAGAGAATCACCTAAGCTCCCAGCATAAGCCTTCTGTAAAAAAAGATCATTTAATTTTTCAATTATTTCCATAATCTGAATTATACAATATCAGCTATAAATCTGCATACTTACATATAGTATTGTAGTCACAATACCTACATAAGAACCCTGGAGATGGCTTAAACTCCTTCTTCTGGACACAATCTAGTACATCAAGAAGTTTGTTTTTTGCCAATTCTCTCCTAGCTTCAGAAACATCAACATCTATAACACTTCCACTTTCTACAAATACATAACTAGCACCAACTACCCTTAAACCTAGTTTCTGTTCAGTAAATAATGCATACAAAGGTAATTGCAAATCTTTCTTAATATCTGCACTATCCTTCTCTTTCCCAGTTTTGTAATCTACTATTCTTACCTCATGAATATTATCATGTATATTTACCGTATCTATCCTATCTATCTTCCCACTAAATACCGTGCTACCAACATGAACATTGAAAGTCTCTTCTAATTTAAAAGGATTTTCTTCTTTAGAATATATTTTTTCAAAATATTTTTTCATTACTTCTCTACCCTCCTCTTTTCGTATATCCTCATGTCTCTTACTTTCATATCCAGCCTTAACCCAATTCTTTTCATACAAATTCAAGAGCTCATCTAAGTTAGGAGCTTCAACAATACCCTCTAATCCAGATTTAGACTGTTTTAGAAGAGAATAGAAGTCTCTCAAAGTATTATGTACTGTGATACCAAACGATGTCGCAGAAAAAGGTTTCTGAGGTATTCTCAAAACATATGAATACTCATACTTACGAGGGCAATTCTCATACACATTTAGCTGAGAATAGCTGAACCTCTTAACAAGATCTATTTTTTCATCTTTGGAAATAATGGAATCATAGTTATCCTTACCTACAAACTTAAGATGAACGATATCATCACTAAACGATTCAAGATCTACTACTTTAAAATCTTCCTCCACTTCCCTATCCAATATCTCATTCAGGAAAATACTCGGTTTTTTCTTCCTCTTAGCATCACCATAGAAATTGGCAGCAGTTAAATACAATTTCTTCATTGCCCTAGTAGCACCAACATAGAATAACCTTCTTTCTTCTTCCAAATTAGATTCTTTTTCATTGCTACCTTCTGGAATAACTTCCTTAATGAGAACCTCTGGTATGGGGATAGTATCCTTTCTACCCTGTGCCGGAAATCTTTGAGCTACAAGATTAACCATAAAGACAACAGGAAATTCTAAACCCTTAGAACCATGAACTGTCATGATATTCACTGCATTCAAATCTTCCATATCAACTTGATCCACCAAAGGTGATTCTCCTATCTCAATACTGTAATTTAGATAATCAACATATTCATATATGTTAGTTTCGGGATTATCTTTTTCATATTTTTTTACTAATTCAAAATATTTATTAATATTTGATACAGCGAATAAATTCTCTGGACTCTCTACCTCAAGAAATTGACTAAGATATGAGCTTTGCATTATGAAATCATAGAGAATTTCCAATATCCCTCTATTATCCTTTATCTTCTTTATACTGGAATCTAAAATCATCAAGAAAGAACTCATACCTGCTATTGCTTCAGAAGAAAGTATCTTAAGTACAATATTATTTTGATTAACATTTTTAAAATCTTCTTCTAGATTCTCTCCTCCTAATTTGATATTCCATAACTCTTCTAGCTCTTCAAACATCGTTTGTTTATTCTCCCTCGCAAGCATATTAAGCTCTATATATTCCCTAGCTGTTAACCCCCAAACTGGCATAGATATCACTCTGTACATAGATATTTCATCAGAGTAATCTACAAGAATTTTTAAAAAAGCTATGAGGTTTTGAATTTCCTCTCTAAAATACAAGCCTCTTGATCCTCCTAATTTGTAAGGAACTCCTTTGTACCGAAGAGCTTGTATGAAAGATTCTGCATTAGAGTTAGCTCTAATCAAGATAGCTATATCAGAGAATTTAAATTCTCCTTTTTTAGACATAGAATCTATTCCTTTTGAATTAAGAAATGTTGATTGTCCTTTCTCGTCAAATACTTGAGAAGAAGATTTTTCTATTTCTTCGTAAACTAAATCACCATATCCTGTTAATTTTAATATCTCATTTACTACCTTCTGAGCTTCACTGTCCTCATTTTTAGCTACAACAAGATTCACACTCTCAGAATCTTCATTGAATACGCCCTTTGCTATCAATTTCTTCTCAATATTTTCTGTAATTTCTAGCCTATTAGGATTGTTATGCTTAATCAAAGCATATGCAGAATCCAATATCTCTTGCCTAGATCTGTAATTCTCTACTAAAACGATTTCTTTAGAATCCTTGTATGTCTCTTTAAACTGCAAAATATTTGATATTGCTGCACCTCTAAATTTGTATATGGCTTGATCATCATCACCTACAACAGTCAACAGAGGTCTTACATTCAATTCATCTCCATTTCCTAATACCAATGTGTTAATGAGAACATTTTGCGTGTAGTTTGTATCTTGGAATTCATCAACTAATATATATTTAAAAGTTTTTCGGTATTTATATAATATATTTTTCCTTTCTCTCAAAAGTTTTAATGTAAGAATTATTAAATCCCCAAAGTCCGCTTTAGAATTTTCAATTTTTAAATCAGAATATTTTTTGTAAGATTCTGCTAACTCTTTGGTTTTGATGTATTCTTCTTTTTCTATTGGAGTACCTTGTGGAAGAGTTGATGAATATTGTAGATATTCTTCTGGAGAAACATCTTCATCTTGTAGCCTCGAAATATGTTTAAGAAAATCGTTCAAGAAATTCATAGGGTTACCTCTTGGTCTTAATGTTTCGAAAGGTAAATTGTAGTAATTTCTTCGAAGAAATATATATGCTTGTGCAGCACTCATTAAAGAATATCCACTATCAAGGCCAATATTGAAACCATCTTCTCTAAGAATACGATCACAAAAAGAATGGAATGTAGATATGGTAGGTTCGTCATACCCATATTCCATTTCCATATCTATCCTTTCTTGCATTTCTTGGGCTGCTTTTTCAGTAAAAGTAAGAGCCAATATCTCTGATGGTTTAGCTAATCCTTTTTTAATTATGTTTAATATTCTCTGTGTAAGAACTGCTGTCTTTCCAGTTCCAGCACCCGCTATTATGAGTAAATCTCCTCCGCTGTATTCAACAGCCTCTTTTTGATTTTCATTTAATCTAATTTTGTTCATTATTTTGTAAAGATAGATAATACTAATATATATATTATTAATCCGAAAATTATGGATGCTACTAGCAGTAAAAGAGCCTTAGTACTTGGCATGAATTTAACAAATTTCTGCATAGATTGTCTTATTTCTTTCTTCATTTTTGAAATTTTTAAATTATTTAGAAAATTCTTTTAAAATTTTAACTTCATTTAATGTAGATGTATATTCTTTCAATGCTGGAGTTTCTAAAAGAAAAGGAATATTTTTAAATTTAGGATAGTGAAGAATTTCTTTTAAAGTATCCTTACCTAGCTTCCCTTCTCCTAAATTACTATGTCTGTCTTTGTTAGAACCACACTCTACCATTGAATCATTTAGATGTATTGATCTAATATTCTCTATACCTAATTCTTTGTCTAAGTCTTCTACTACTCCATTAAAGTTGTTTACCCAGTCATATCCTGATGCATATGTATGTTGAGTATCTAGAACATATCCTACTCTTTCTTTTTCTTTTACACCTTCTCTCATTAGCTTTAATTCTGTGAAATTTTTACCCAGATTATTACCTGTTCCAGCAGTTGTTTCAATTAGGAGTTTTTGATTACCTTCTACTTGGTCTAGTACCCATTGTATACCGTATGATATTCTTTCTAAGCTGTCTTCGTAAGAGAGCTCTTTTTGAGATCCGGGATGGAAACATACTCCCATTATTTCTGAGTCTATATTTCTTTGTTTGATTAGTTTTGAAACTTTTTCAGCAAAATCTAGATATACTACTAAACCCATTTTACCAAGATGAAATAGTTGTTTGTCTTTTCTAGCTAGGTTGGTAAGGTATATCCCATGTATGAGGATCTTTTTTATATTTGATTTTTCCAATCTGTTAACAAAATTTTCTATATTTTCGTCTTGGATTAATTTTGTTACCCATTTCATTGGTGCAGTTAACATTATTTGAACAGCATTTACATCATATTTATCGCCATTCTCTATCGAATTTTGTATACCACCTGATGATGATACATGAATGCCTAAGTACATACTGTATTCTAGCATAGAAGAGGAGAATGAAGTATAATTGCAAATATTTGGAGAGGTGCCCGAGTGGCCGAAGGGAACTCACTGCTAACGAGTCATAGGTCAAAAGCCTATCGAGGGTTCGAATCCCTCCCTCTCCGCCAT
>CAZJBF010000026.1:0-7634 GCA_964544555.1 uncultured Candidatus Saccharibacteria bacterium
AAGAAATAATTAAATTTATACTTAACAAACCATGACTTCAGAAAATATAAAAACATTTTTAGAAGAACTTAAACAAAGATATGTACCAAATGGAACACTAGAATTAATTTCACTTGAGAATAATGATATTAAACTTTCTGTATCTGGTCTTCCACAGGATACCTTTAAAGTACAAGGAAAGATAATTAATTCTGGAGATGAAATAAAAAAAGAGATTGCAACTAAAGTTGAAGAAAAATTTCCTAATAGTAAAGTAACTTTTCTTTAAAATACATTATGAATATAAAAGATATAAAAATTACATTACCCTCCTCATGGAAAGAAGCTTCTAGAAATGGGAATGATAGGCAGGTAATTATACAATTGTTCCACATCAGTCCTTTAGTCAATATCTCCGAGAAGAAATTTAAAAGTGAATTAATACTAGATACTCCCACAGAAACTATTCTAACAGTACCAATAAATGTACCTACAGGGGTTGGAGTTCCAATGGGAAAAATTCGCAAATCAATGCCTGTTTTAAGAAAACAAATCCCTGGAGCTGAGTCACCAGATGAATCAGATATGACAGGTAATATCACTATTGTAAAATATGATACGAAGGAGATGGCTCAACAAGCTTTTGACAATTACAATATTATGCCTACTGCAGGTTTCTTTAATACAAATGTTATAGGACGAAAAGATATGACATATATGGATTTTCTAAAAAGTGATGAGATGAAATCCCACCTTACTCCAGAACAAATTAAAGCCTCTGAGGAACTTACAAAAGTAATGAAGGAACAAGAGCCTAAGATACAACAAGAATTAAAAGAATCTGGTATTAAGTATGGAAAAGAAAAATATTTAGGATATGACGCAGTATTTTCTGAAATGCCAAATACTACAAAACCACCTGCAAAGAAAATAGCCCAAAAGAGTAAATCAGGAGGAATGGGTGGTGGATATGGCAATGGTGCATACGATCCTTTACCCAAAATAGAAGAACCATATTCTCAATATATAAAGACGTATCAAGCAATACTGATTAATAATTATGTAGTAACAGGACAGTTAGTTGGTATGCCTGCATTACTACCTTCTGCCAATACTCCTTGTTATTCATTAACAAAGACTAAAGAGAATACAGTACAAATTGGTAATATTAAAACTACATATATAACCCCTACTGTTAGTACATATTCTGCAGAGGGATATATGAACAAAGAGGATACAGAAAATACACTAAAAAACATACTTAAAGCAGTTTCTGCTTTGTAAATTTGTTACTACTTACTTAATAGCCTCTATTGCTAACTTCAAAGGATCTTTATCATTGTATAATTAGATTATGAATTATCAAAAAATTAACAAAAAAAATATAGAAAAGTGGGAAAACACTCTTAAATACCTTACACATACACTTGATATAAACAAGATATCATACTACCTATCCGCATCTGGGCTACACTACATTCAAGGTTCAAATATTTATCCATATGACATAGATCTTTTTCTTTCACAAAAAGATATTCTCAAAGCCTTTGAATTACTAAAAGAATATACTACTTCAGAGTTACATAAGTGGGAAAACAAATACTTAGAATTTCAAGGAGAATATAACGGGATATTATTTGAAATATGTGAATGGGAGGCAGAACCTAGTAAAATAAAGATAAAAATTTTCAGAGATTTCAAAGTTTTGATAATTGATCAAGATTAAAAACTTTTACATCTCCTATTGGAAATACTCCTTTCTCTGTAACATATAATCCAGCATCTTCACTTACAGCAATGACATCAACCCCTGTTCTTTTAACATATTTAATAATTTCATTATCCATATTTTTATGATAATGTACCCAAATATTCTTACCATTTAGCATATTCATTCCGGACAAATCATCTAACTTAACTTTATTAACATCAATTGTTTTAACTGTTTCAATATCTTTCGCAAAAATTACTGCTCCTGCACTACCACCAATTACAGGTATATCTGTTTCTTTTAGTAACCTTACAAGATATTTATCAAATTGTGTATCTTTCAATATCTTTAGTAATTTGAAAGTATTTCCACCTCCAATAAATATACCTCCATATTCCAAAATGTTTTTATATTCAATATCTTTTATATTTCCCTCATTTACTAATGTAATTTCAAATTTTCCATAAGGAGAAAAATTTTGATTCAGCCATGCTAAGCATTCCTCATCCGAATGTTTAATACGATCCATAGCAATAGGAATATATAGTATTTTGTTATTTTTTAACAAAGAGGTAAATAACGTATCTACGCCAACTGATTGCTCAGAATTTCCCCCTCCAGAAAGTATTAAATTCATAAATGTATTTTACAGTAAAAGAAAGACTTAGAAAATCATTTGTATCATATTATTGATTTTCACATTCGCTATTGTATACTTGACTATGATTTCATTCATAACAACAAACAAAAGTAAGTTTGAATATGCTTCAAAAGAATTATCCAAATATGCAATAGAGTTAAAACAGAAATCTATTGAAATAGTAGAAATACAATCAAACAATATACAAGAAGTGACAAAAGACAAAGCAGAAAAAGCATTTAAGATATTAAATACTCCACTGATAGTTACCGATACAGGATGGGAAATACCCGCTTTAAATGGTTTTCCAGGAGCATATATGCATGATGTAGCAAAATGGTTCTCTTCCGAAGATTTTCTCAACTTAATGGAAAAGAAAAATGATAAATCAATTGTATTTAGATATGTAGCAATATATAAAGATGAGAAGAAAGAAAAGCTTTTTGATATTTCTTTGAATGGAAAATTTGTAAGTACTCCAAAAGGAAATAATGGGAATAGCCTAGATAGAATAGTTACATTTAGAAAAGATAATAAAACATCTGCTGAATGTAATGATGAAGGTATAAATTTCCATGACTATCCTGAACATCCTCTATGGAAAGTTATGGGAGAATGGATAAAGGAAGATTTAGATTAAATACTAGTTATATATTTTTGAAGTCTCTTTTTTATATTCTCTTCCAAACTTCTATTTATTATTTGTTCCTCTTTGGTTATTCTAGTAGATACATTATTAAACTGAGGATAGTACCATACATGCCCCATCCAAAAACCTGAAGGTATATTTTCATCTACCAATTTCTCCGTTATATATCCTCTGTCTGTAATGTCTTCCCCTGACCATAATATTTTTCCCTCAAAAGCAAAAGCTATAGCTAAATGGTATTCTACTCTTCTCTGCTCTCCTTTAAGATTAACCATTAAAGAAAGTAGTTCATTTGCTTTTTCCAAATCTGTTTTATCATGTCCTACTATTCTTTGATTTTTTAATATATCCCATTTATCTCCTAACCCTGGTATATCCACACCACCATCAGAAGTTAACACATACATATCTGTATATTTAGATATTTCAATAGCTTTTTTCTCAGCATTTTCTATCAATGTTTTGCCATCTTCCTCTATATCCAAATTTATATCAGTATCTTTAAGGAAGTACATCTCTACATTTGGAATATCTTTTAACATATATTCCATCTCACCTGCTTTATATGGATTTCTTGTACCAATGAGGATATTCATAATACAGACATTATATTACATTAGAATCCTTTTACAACAATATATCTATATATCATTATGAATATCTATCTTCTTCACTACTCTATCACCCTCTTTTTGAACTGTTTCCATTTTGGAAATAGTTGATTCTTCTATTAGTTCGCCTTCTTTGTAAATATTAATAATATGCTTTGAAATTGCAGGAACATTGACATCAAAGAGTGATGCTATGGCTTTTTGATCTAGCCATACAGTTTCATTCTGCATCTTTACATCTATCTTTGTTCTACCATCTTCTGTTTTGTATATTACTATCTCTGATTGTTCCATACATACCCATTATATCAGGATATTATTAACCATATATTAACAAATATTTAAGAAGATTATGGTGTTCTAACTAGATTTTTCTAATTGTTCAAGGACATATCCCGTTATCATATGTAATTCTTCAAGAGATACTCTTTTTTCTGGATTTGCAGAAAGTTTTAATTTCTCATAATGAGTTTCCTTCATTGTTCCATCTGGAAGCTTCCTTCTCATACCATCAATATCTAGTCTATGATTTAATATTTGCCTATTCGTATCATTAAGTACATCTTGGAATACTTCACTATCATTACCACATGACCTTCTGATATCTTCCATAGCCAAAATATGTCCTGTTATTATGAACATAGTTACAAACAGGGCTCTACTGTTTTTTTCTATTCTTCCTTCAGCATCTAACCATTCTGTTGGAGTTTCTATTCCTAATGCACTGAGAAATTCTCTTTTTTGTTTATCATAGTCTATCCAGTTATTGGGATCTGTTTTTTTATCATATTCAGCAAATGAGGTATTTCCTTTACCTTCATATGGGATTAATATCTCTGGAAGATTTAGGTCTCTAAAATCATCTACCTCTAGAAACTCATTTGTTAATTCAGTATGATCTGCACATTCCTTAGGTTCATTCATAATACTACTAATATATTAAGTTAATACCCTATTATACCAACATTTCTGTAACAAATATATTATGTATATAACTCATACAAAATATTAAACTAATTAAAATTTCATGATATACTAATAGATGTATACAAACCTCTTCATACCACAAGAAAATTTTCCATATCACATCTCCATAGGACAGATAATAATAAATAACAACAATGAAATTGCCCTAATAAAAAGAAAAGATTACTACACAATTCCTAAAGAAACACCTAATGTAGAAGAAAGCATAGTAGATACACTAAGAAGAGGTGCTAAGGAAGAAATTGGAGTAGACGTAGAACCCATAAAATATATTGGAAGAATAGCAAGTGTATATACAAGAGATGGTCTTAATGTAGAAAAAACGACTGTAATATTTGCTTCCAAAGTAACAGGCATAAGTGAAAGACAACCAGAAGAATATGAACTTAATGATGAAATAGTTTGGATAAATATGAATGATGCTAAAGAACTACTAGGAGACCGAAGTACAGTATATTTTGAATTGGTATTAAGAGCTTTCAAAGCTATTTAATTTTAATTAAATTTCATTATGGCAACAGTAAAACAAAAATCAGCTGCTAAAAGAAATATAGTTAAAGCACAAAAGAAATGGAAATCTATGACATCTAGACAGAAAGCAATAGCACAACCAGAAGGAAGAAAAAGAGCTAAACCTGGTTCCAAAGGAGAAGGAAACTTCTTTAGAATTACAATTAGAGACAAGAATCAATTTACTTCTTTCATGACAGACGATGTTGGACACAAAGGAGGGATAGAGAGAATAGCTGGTCATAGAGCAAGTGGTTCTTGGGATACTCAAGCTTGGCTCATATCAAAAGATAGAGCTACTAAGACAGGTAATACACTAAAAGCAAAAGATGAGGATGTACAGAATGTACTAAATCAATTAGGATCTAAACCTAAGCTTGTAAAGGGAGATATTTTTGAAGCTAAACCAGAACCTAATATTCCAGAGAAAGACAAACCTACCATTAAACAAAGAAAAGCTTGGAAAGAGAATATTAAGAAAGCACAAGAGGCTAAGAAAAAGAATAGTAAAGTTTAAATATCTACTTTCTCAGTTTGATATGATCGATAACCTTACCTCCAACTATTTCTAAATTATTTTCTTTAACAATATCCATAACTAATCTACTTAGTCTATTTTTGTATTCAACTGTCTGAGATTTAACAAAAAGTTCTTTCTCCTTCTCACTCAAATACTTTCCAACTAAATTCAGTAACCTACCCATCTTCTCTCCTCCAAGATTAATATGCTCTACCCATACTGTATTAGTTCCAGTATCCTTAATATCTCTAAAAAGCTTTCTCAAAGATTCTTCATTAGCAACAAAATGAGGAAGTAATGGACCAACAAAAGCATATGTTTTAATACCTGCTCCATTCAATTTCTTCAATGCTTTAATCCTCAAAGAACTCGGAGGAGCAAAACATTCAAATAATTTACTAATGGAATCATCTGTAGAAGATATCGTAATACCAACTTCTAAATTAGGAATTTCTTTTAATATATCAATATCTCTTGTAACAAGAGGAGACTTAGTAAGCAAAGATATCCCAATATCTTTTTTTATGTTACTCTTCGATATTATCTCTAAACATTTCCTAGTTAACTGGTACTTACCTTCTACACC
The DNA here is from genome assembly GCA_964544555.1 of uncultured Candidatus Saccharibacteria bacterium. Lineage (GTDB taxonomy): Bacteria > Patescibacteriota > Dojkabacteria > SC72 > SC72 > UBA5232. The sequence goes on from CAZJBF010000026.1 coordinate 6,194, forward strand.
TTGATATGGATCTGTAACAGAACCAAAGAATATTACAGGCATATTACCTTTTTTAAACTCATTCTTCTTAAGAATATTAATTGAAAGAGTATTCAATTCTTTCTCAAATATCTCCGGAGTATTCATTTTGACATCTACATATTCTCCCCATTTATCATCTACATGACCTGTAAATCTTCTTGTAAAATCAGCATAACAATATACACACCCAAAAGCACATCCTGAATATGGATTAACAACATAATCGGCACCAGGTAATTTACTAGGAGTAAGTATTGACTTAGATTGTTTAACAGATATCTTCATATGTACTATTCAATTATATATCTTTTCTCCAACTTATTGGATAGAATCAACTATATGAATAATATATATGATGTAATAGTAATTGGTGGTGGTCCTGCTGGAATGATATCTGCTGGAAGAGCAGGTAATCTAGGTAAAAAAGTTCTACTATTAGAAAAGAATTCATCATTAGGTAAAAAGCTACTAATAACTGGTGGAGGTAGATGCAATTTTACAAATACTAATACCGATTTAAGGAAAACATACAAAGAGAGTAGTAAATACCTAAATACAATCTTCTCTCAATTCAATGTCGAACAAACCATAAAATTCTTCAATGAAAAAGGAATGAAAACTAAAATTGAAAATTTTGGAAGAGTATTCCCTGTATCAAATAAATCACAATCTGTGTTAGATGTTTTAGTAAAATATATGCATGAAGGAAATGTAGAGATAAGATATAGTTCAACAGTATCAAAGCTATCTTTAGAAGATAATCTTTTTAACATTCAACTATCTGATGGTAACATCATACTTTCAAAATCCTGCATAATTGCAACAGGAGGTATGTCATATCCCCAAACTGGTTCTACAGGAGATGGTTTTAAATGGTTGAAAGAATTAGGACATAACATAATTAAAAATGATTTTGCATTAGTTCCAATCGCACTAAAAAATAATTGGTCTAAAAAACTCTCTGGTTTAACACTTCAAGATATTAAGTTATCTGTATACTGTGATAAAAAGAAAGAATTCTCTCAAAAAGGTACTCTACTATTCACTCATTTTGGTATTAGTGGACCTACAGTCTTAAACATAAGTAAAAAGATTGGAGATTTACTACAAACAGGTACCGTTACAATTATGTTAGATCTCTTTCCCAGTATTGATAATGAATCATTAAGGATTAAATTGAATGATATTCTTAAAAAAGAAAATAATAAAATGTTAAAGAATACCCTTGGAAATCTGATACCTTCCTCATTAGTACATACACTACTAGAAATTGGAGGTGTAGATGGAAACAAATTTAATAATAATGTAAGGAGAGAAGAAAGGATAAAGATTGTAGATTTAATAAAAGGTATTCCATTAAATGTAGATTCTTTACTAGGAGCAGATAAAGCTATCGTCTCTTCTGGAGGAGTAGATATTA
>CAZJBF010000027.1:0-6974 GCA_964544555.1 uncultured Candidatus Saccharibacteria bacterium
GCAGTTACAGGATCAGCATATGTAATTAATACTGGTAAGTTGTTAGATTTCACTAATTATAATAGTAATGTAGTTGTAAATACCGAAACAGGAATTTTTACAGGCTATGTCTGGTCAGAAGATATAGGATGGATTGATTTTGGTACAGATGATGTTTATGTTAAAGATTCTTTAGCACCAAATAATGTTGATATTAATACTGTTAACGGATATTCTACTAGCGAACAAACAAAAGGTATAACTTCGAGTACTTCAGTTTTTTACAATTATACTGCACCGTATTTTGAATGGGATAAACCTTCAGATCCTAGCACCGAGTCTCATGGTTATGCTTCTAGTGGTGTTAATGGATACTATGTTTATTGGGGACCAAGTTCGACAGCTATCCCTTCAAGTTCTGGTACTTTCCAAACGACCAATTATTTTACTGCATCGGTTTCTGTGGATCAGACATACTACTTACGTATGCAAGCTGTTGATGCACATGGAAATGTATACACGAATGCAGATGCAAGCACATATACATTCTTTGAATATAAAGCAGATTTGACTCTACCAGCTAATGTTAAATATATAATTACTCCGAGTAGTACATTCTCGAGTATAGGAGAGATGTTCTTCAATTGGCCATCTGCTGCTGGAGTTACAAGTACTGATGAGAATGGAATCATAGGATGGCAATATAGCTTGAATAGTCCTGATCATTGGACTGGTACATCAACTAGTGAGAGATTTGGTTTTGATTATTTCCCAATTGAAGATGAAGTCTATTCATATTATTTGACTGAAGAAAGAGATGGCGAAGCTTCTATAGAAGGTAATAATATTGTTTACTTTAGAGCAATAGATAGTGCGGGGAATTTCAGTAGCTATGTTACTGGAGTAATAGGTTTTGGTGGATTAGCACCTCAGTTTCCTGCTGAGTCTACAGTTGTTGTAAATCCTTTGACAAGTGTATCAAATAGCTTTGCCTTAAGCTGGCCAGAAGCAGTAGCTAGGGAAGGACGTACAGTTTCTAAGTACTATTATATGGTTAATACTGAACCACCAGCAACATATTCTACCTTAACAAGTAATAGCTCTCTTTATGTTCCTGTTGATGAGAATTATATATCAGCATCAACTTTAAGAGGCGCGATAAAGGGAAGTAATACAGTCTATGTAGTTGCTGTAGATGATCAGAATGGATATTCTCAAAGCTATGAAATACATGGGACATTTACATTAAATAGTACTGTTCCAGATCCAGTACAAGACCTTTCCATAGCTGATACTTCTGTTAAAGAATCGAGCTTGTGGAAAGCATCATTAACTTGGGAAGTACCTGAATACAAAGGTAATGGAACTTTGACATATATAATACAAAGAAGTACAAATGGGACTAGTTGGACTACGGTTGGAGAAACAGAAGGTCTGTCATATACAGATATACTTCCAACAAGTAACTACTATTACTATCAAGTTGGAGTGTCAGATTCTAGTGATGCTAGCCAAGAGAATCCAACGTTATCCTTAGTAATTGGAACTAAAGTTCAAGGTAAATATGTTCAGCCTGCAGGATTGGTTTCAGGCCCAACTATATCAGCACTTGGAACTAGATTTGCTGAAATATCTTGGGTAACAGATAGAGTTTCAGATACTAAAATTGCTTTTGGATTATCAAGTGGTGAGTATTTTGAAGAGGAAGTGTATAACTCAGATCAGAAAACTGAACATAGCATTAAACTTAATAATTTACAGCCAGAAACAGCATACTACTATGTAATCAAATGGACGGATGAAGATGGAAATACGGGTACAGCAATGGAAAATACGTTCATGACAGAACCTGCTCCTAAGGTTCTAACTTCGAAAGTTGATAGAGTTGGATTAGACTATGCAATGATCTCATTTGAAGTTTCAGGCGCGACAAAAGCTTCAGTACTCTATGGTGGATCATTAGCATATACAGGATTAAAGGAAGTTAATACATCAACATCTAGAAGTACATATTCTGTGATAATTGAAGGATTACAAGATGGAGCTACTTACAACTATAGAATTAGATTAACTGATGAAGAGGGATATATTTATGATTCAATAGAGAACCATATTTTCTCAACGCCTCCTAGACCGGAAATTTCTGAAGTTAGGATACAAGAAGTTAAGGATGTTGCAAGCCCAACAGTTCTCTTTAGCTGGTATTCTAATGCTGAGGTAAATTCAATAGTAACGTACAGAGAAAATGTTGCTGGATCAGCTGATGTAAATAAGATAGAGATGGAATATATCTCTGGTCTTCATGAAATGGAAATATCAGGATTAGAGCCACAAACAGAATATGTAGCACATGTTGAAGGAGTAGATCAATTAGGTAACAAAGCTATCTCGGAAGATATAGTATTTACTACTCAGACTGATACTAGACCTCCAAAGATTTCTAGTGTAAAGATAGAACAAGATTTGCTTAGTAGAACAATTCAAACAGAGAAATCCAGAAGTGCTCAATTAATAGTAACATGGGATACTGATGAGCCATCTACAAGTAAAGTTGAGTATGGCGAAGGTGGTGCTGGAGTATATACTTCTAGCTCAAAGGTTGATCAGAGCTTAAGCACTAAACATTTAGTTATTGTCTCAGGTCTTACACCATCAAAGGTATACAGTTTGAAGATTGTTTCTACTGATATGTCTGGAAATACTGAAGAATATGGACCTTTAGTTTCAATAACTTCTAAATCGAACAGCACTGTTTTAGAAACAGTACTAGGAACAATAGCAGATATTTTTAATGTATTCTAATACTACAAATGGATAGACAAGAAATAATACAAGTAAAGAATCTCCATAAGAGTTTTTCTGTAGGAAAAAGATTCAATTCAGTTCTAAAAGATATAGATTTAGAGATATACAAAAATGAATTAATCATAATATTTGGCCCATCAGGATGTGGAAAATCAACATTGTTAAATACTGTAATGGGTATAGAAAGACCAGATAAAGGAACAGTAAGAATCTTTGGAATAAGTTTGTGGAGTATGAATGCCGATGACAGGGCTGATATGAGGAAAAGAAATATAGGAGTTGTATATCAGCAGCAAAATTGGATTAAATCATTATCTCTTCTTGAAAATGTATCCCTTTCAGCTCAGCTTTTAGGATATGACAAAGAAACAGCTATTGAAAAAGCTAAAGAAGCAATACGATTAGTTGGACTATCTGAAAATCAAAATAATTATACTACTGAGCTATCAGCAGGAGAGCAACAAAAAGCAGGATTAGCCAGAGCATTGATTTCTAATCCTCAAGTCATAATAGCTGATGAACCAACTGGTAACCTTGATAGCAAAAGTGGATCAGAAGTAATAGATTTACTCAAGTTTTTGACAGAACAAGGAAAAACAATTGTTCTAGTTACACACAACCCTGAGTATTTGGAATATGCAAGCAGGGTAATTGCAATGAAGGATGGAAAAATAATTGGTATAGTAAAACATTCAGATAATGTAGAAGATGAAGTAGAAAGATTAATTGATGAAAGTAGTGTTGAAGGAGAACAGATATACAAGGATAGCGATGCTACAAAACCAAGCTTTACAGAATTAGATTACCCAAATACTCCTTTCCTTGAAAAGGTTTTTACATATGCAAGCTTCATAGGAAAGTTTTTTGTAGAATCAATATTATTACTACTCTCATTCATCATATCAAAAATATTTAGAGTAGATGGTGAGCGTATAAGAGGGTATTTTTCTAAGAAACTTAGACCAAACAGTAAAATATCAAATGAAATTAGTAATTTAGAATTAACAGAAATATCATTTAAAAATCTTTTCTTTAACAAATTTAGGACTGTTGCAACAATTTTAGGAGTAGGAATTGGAACAGGTTTTGTTCTTTTACTTCTATCCTTTGGATATGGATTTGAACATATAGTTGTTAAAGAAATGACTACTGCACAAGATTTAAAGCAATTAGATGTATATCCTAAAGTTGGAAGTCTACTTGTTTTAGATGATAATTTAGTAGAAAAAATAGAAGATGTAGAAGGAGTTGTAGATACATATACTTTAAAGAATTTTGCTGGAAGAATAAACTACGAAGGATCAACCGCTGATGTAGTTGTATATGGTGTACAAGATGGATATCTAGAGAATAGCCCTAGTAAAAAAGTAGCTGGTGAATACTTAGGTGCTGACTCTGATGAAGTAAGCATGCTTGTAAATCTTGAATATTTAAATCTGTTGGGAATTGAAAAAGATGAAATACTTGGTAAAACATTGGAAGTAGAGATTGTAAACTCAACACCTACAGAAGAAAAAATAGAACCAATAGATGTGGTAGTAGCTGGAGTCATAGAGGATGACTATTCACCGGTTGCATATTTGAGAATGGCCGATGTATCTGAATATACTAGTGATACATATTCTCAAGCAACTGTAATAGTAAATAGTGAATCTTCGATAGATTCTGTTAGAAAACAGGTTGAATCTCTTGGTTTAGAGTCTTTCTCGGTAATGGATACAATAGATCAGGTAGAGACTTTGTTTACGTATGTTAGATATGGGTTATTCTTCTTTGGAATAATAGCATTTACGATCTCATTCTTAGGAATGGTTAATACATTATCTGTTTCTTTACTTGAAAGAACGAAGGAAGTTGCTTTAATGAAAATTATTGGTATGAAAAAGAATGAAATTATGTCCATATTCATAACGGAATCTATGTTAATTAGCTTCTTGGGTGGACTTCTAGGTGTAATATTTGGAATAGTGGGTGGATACATTGTTTCAGTTATAATCTACGCATTTACTTCATCTAGGGGAGTTGATTTCATAATGGTATCGACTATTCCTTTGTATGTTTTGATATTAATAGTAGTTTGTACTACGTTGATAGGATTCTTTACGGGATTATTCCCAGCAAAGAGGGCTGTTAAAATTCCTCCTCTCGATGCATTGAGATACGAATAGCAATTCAAAATATTGATTCTATTAAACTCGAAAGTGTATTTGTGTTGTAACTCGTGTCTGTGTTATACTCTTTATGGAAAGTTATACAAAGGGAAGGGTGAGGATATAAATTCTCACCTTTTTTTTTAGATAACATATAAATAATATTTGAAACAAATTAAAAATGGCAATGACTTCAGAATTTATTGCAGCTATAAACCAAATATCTGCTGAAAGAGGAATAGACAAAGAAGATATATTCTTAGCATTGGAAGAATCAATATTAGTTGCATACAAAAAAGAAAAATTTGGATTTAGAGAAGATGAATATGAACAAGGTACGAATCTTTCTGTTGAACTAAACAGAGAAACAGGAGAATTCAAATTAATAGCTACCAAAGAAGTTGTAAAAGATGTTAAAGATAATGAGTTAGAAATATCTCTTTCTGAAGCTGAAATGATTTCTCCTAATGTAGAGATAGGTGATTCAATACAGATAGAAATGCCTTCTGCTGAATTTGGAAGAATAGCAGCACAGACAGCAAAACAAGTAATTTTACAGAAGATAAGAGAATCTGAAAAAGATGCAGTAATAAGTGAATATAGTGATAAAGTAGGCGAAATATTTACAGCTTTAATGCAGAGAATGCAAAAAGGGCAAGTCATATTTGAAATTGGAAAAGCAACTGCGATTATGCCACAAGAAGAGCAGATATCTAATGAATTTTACAGATTAGGAGATAGATACAAAGTACTTTTGAAAGAGATTGTTGATTCTCAGATGGTTGTTTCTAGAGCTGATCCACAATTTTTGATAGAATTATTCAAATTGGAAGTACCAGAAATAGAATCAGGAGTATTAGAGGTTAAAGCCATAGCAAGAGAAGCAGGTTCTAGAAGTAAGATGGCAGTCGTTTCAAACCAAGAGGGAGTAGACCCAATTGGATCATGTGTTGGACAGAGAGGAATAAGGATTGCCAATGTTATGAATGAAATAGGAGAAGAAAAGATAGATATCATAGAATGGAATGAAGATTCTGAAAAATTTGTAGCAAATGCTTTAAGTCCAGCTAAAATTGATGATGTAGTAATAGATGAAGATAAAGCTACAGTTACAGTTTCTAATGACCAGCTATCTTTAGCAATTGGTAGAGAGGGACAAAATGTAAGATTAGCATGCAAATTAACAGGCTACAAGATTGATATAGTTGGTGCAGAAGGAGAAGTAGAGGTTAAAGCAGAAGAATCTGTAGAAGAGCCAAAGAATTCAGAAGAGGAAGTAACTCCAGTTGAAGAAAAAAGTGATGGAAAGGAATCAGAATAACTTTAGTAAGGTGGGTATATGTCTACTAAGTTCAAAAAAGAAAATAGAGAAATTCAAAGCACTAATAAAAGTGTTAGAGTTCCAATTGTTACAATTCTTGGACATGTAGACCATGGTAAGACTACAATACTAGATAAAATAAGGAAGACAGAAGTTCAAAGTTGCGAAGCAGGTGGTATAACTCAAAAGGTTTCTGTGTTTACAGTAAATATTAAAGACAAAGATCAACAAATTACATTTGTAGATACTCCCGGACATGAAGCGTTTGATTTAATGAGAACAAGAGGAGGAAGTATTGCTGATATAGTCCTTTTAATAGTAGCAGCTAATGATGGAGTTAAACCTCAAACTAAAGAATCAATAGAAATAATAAAGAATTCTACAGTAAAACCAATTGTAGTAATAAATAAGTGTGATTTACCAAATGTTGATATAGAAAAAGTAAAAAGAGATATTGTAAATAATGGAATGCAGATAGAAGGATATGGAGGAACAATACCAGTTATAGAAGTATCTGGTAAAACAGGAAAGGGTATACCTGAGCTATTAGATTTGATAATTCTAGTTGCAGAAGTAGAAGGTTTAAGAAAGGATATTGATTTACCTGAAGGTGTAGTTGCGAAAGTGTTTGTTTTAGAATCTGTTAAGGATAAATTTAAGGGTAATGTATCATCAATTGCATTAATTCAAGGAAATATATGTCAAGGTAGTTGGTTTGG
>CAZJBF010000028.1:0-4404 GCA_964544555.1 uncultured Candidatus Saccharibacteria bacterium
TTGTTATAGAATAGCTATCAGCCAATTCTATATATCCTTTAACTTCACCTTCTTTGATAAAATTTGCAATCTGGGATATCCCAGATCCAAAATTTCTTTTCGTTACAATAATATCTAAAATTTTCTTTTTCCCGCATATTGCAATAATTTGTTTCTTTTGATCTCCTTCAGGTCTATTCGATGAAAGAATCTCATATAAAAGATTTTTTCCTTCAAAGACTTCTGTGAGAGACTGCTTCTCTTTGTTCAAAATAGAAGAAGTTTTATCTGTAATAATTACGATTTTAGTAATTGGGTTGAATTGCATAGACTCTCCTTTTGACTATCCTACACACTATAATTTTTAGACTGCAACGGATGTATATTCTACTAAATATATTATAGGATATCAATATGTAGAGATATTTATATAAGATTTTACACAATATCTTTCAATATACCATTATTAAGGTTAAGTACTTTAGTAATACCACTATTACCTACAAAATATCTATCATGAGAAACTAACAACATAGTTCCCTTATACTCTCTCAAACTTTCTTCCAAAACCTCTTTAGTTTCAATATCCAAATGATTATCTGGTTCATCAAGTATCAAAATATCGTAATCAAAAAAAGTAAATATTGCGAATTCAAAACGAGCTCTCTCACCAGGACTAAGTTTAGATACACCTTTTATTACATCTTCTTTTTTAAAAAGAAATTTATCTAAATACCCATATGCACTACCAAAATAACAACCAGTTCTAGAAATGAATTCATCTAAAATACTATTTTTACTATTAATATTAGATTGTATTTGCGAGAAATATCCAATATTTATATTCTCACCTACCTTAACTTCACCTTTATCTGCCTTTTCTACTCCAGTAATTATTTTTACCAAAGTAGACTTACCTGCTCCATTAGGTCCGAATAGCCATATCTTTTCACCACCTCTTAATTCTAAATTCAATTTATCAAATACTTTATTCTTTCCATAGCTTTTAGATACATCACTCAATCTTAACATTAACTTAGATTTATGAACTTCAGTCTCAATCTTTATACTTTGTATATTCTCTGAAGTATATTTATATTTTTTATCTTTATCTATTCTACTAATTCTTGTTTTAGCTGCACTTACTGCCCTACTTCTTCTCTTACCATCACCAATCTTTTTAACATTCTCTAAAAGTTTCTCTAATTGAGCTCTCTTTCTTTCTTGAGCTTTAAATTCAGTATTCCATTTATCTATCAAATGAAATTTCTCTTCTTTATAGTTATCATAGTTACCAACATATCTAATTAATCCCTTTCTTTCTATTTCCCATATCTCATCTACAACGTTATTTAAAAATGTTCTATCATGAGAAATCATTACAACTGATATATTTAAACTTTTAATATATTTTTCAAACCATTCAATACCTTCCATATCCAAATGGTTTGTAGGTTCATCTATGAAAAGCGTTGTAGGTTCTGAAAGCATCATTTCAATTAGTTTTACTTTCATCTTCTGGCCTTCACTTAATGTTTTTAGTTCTTGGTAAGGGTCAAAGTTTGTAAAATTTAGTTGAGATGCTAATTTTTCAATTTTGTAATAGTCCCATATATATTCTAATTTAGATTCAAGATATATTCCTACCATTTCATCTGGAAATGAAAATTCTTGTGGTATATAACCTATGTTTTCATTAGTAATATCTAAATGACCATCAGTTATATCCTCAAAACTATTAATCATTTTAAGAAGAGTAGTTTTTCCAGACCCGTTTCTTCCTACGATACCAATTTTTTTATTACCAGTAACTTTAAAATTTACATTGGTAAAAAGTGTTCTCTCATCAAATTTTTTAGCTAAATTTTTTGCAACAATCATAAAAGCTATTATATCAACTATATGTTGATTAGTGTTATGATATTTTTTAGAAATATTCAGGAGAGAATATATTATATTTAATCTTTATTCTTAATATCTTTAGTACTTTTTCATCTATATTCATATTCCCATTAGATACTTCTTGTACTATATAGTCGTATATATCCTTTTGCATGGTAGGATGAACACTGTTATATTTGCTGTAAATTAATATGTCATTTCCAGCTAGTAGTGCTTGCTTTGCTATGCTGGTATATGTATCTATATTCTCTAAAGCATCCATTTCCATATCGTCTGATATTATTAATCCTTTGTATCCTAAATCTCTAATTAATCTTTTATTTATTATTTCATCGGATATAGTTGATGGGAATTGGTCAATATTTGGAAATTTAATGTGTCCTACCATTATTCCATCTATATTAGATCTTCTAAGAATCTCACTAAAAGGTTTGATATATTCATTCCATTGTTCATTAGATATATTTACAAGAGGAAGATTGTAGTGAGAATCGGGAGATGTATCGCTATGACCAGGATAGTGTTTCATTACAGAGATAATGCCAGAATCAGAATATCCTCTAATAGCGGAGATACCTTTCATATATACTTCTTCTTTACTACCTCTGTATACCCTGTCGTACATAAACGAATCTTTGTTTGTTATGTATTCTACAACTGGTGCTAGATTCATATTCACACCTATTTCTTTTAATATTTCTCCTCTAGCCTTTGCTACAGAATATGCTTTCTCTTCAGAATCAATATCAGCTTGTGATGTCGTAAGAGTATCATTCCATCTTATTCTAGATACTATACCTCCTTCTTGATCCAATGATATGAATAGTCCAATATTGTTAGTACTTTGTATATCTTGTATTAATTGTCTTAATTGCTCTTCATTATGTATGTTTTTTCCCAGTAGTAATACTCCCCCTATTTTAGAATTTGTTAAAAAATTCCTAGTCTCAGTATCCAGTACTATACCATCGAATCCAAATATGAAGAGTTGACCTACTTTCTCTTCTATACTCATTTGCTTCAATATGCTTTCTTCTAATGTCTCTTTAGGTTCTAAAATTTCATTAGGGATTGATTTAGGAATAATGGGTTCAACATTTTTTTTGTTAGAAGTTATTTGAAATATGCAAAACAGAAGAAATATCGATATTATTATATTTATATACCTCATATATTTAATTATATACTACATAGGGACAATATATGTTTTAATTGGTATAATTCTCTCTGTTAATTGTATATTTTAAGTATATGGACACTATATTACATACAATTGCTACTTTTCTTAGTTTGTACTTTTTGATAAAAGGAGCCGAATGGTTAATGAAAGGTGCAGTAGCAATTGCAGAAAAATTAAAGATAAGTAAATTAGCTATAGCTTCTACATTGATAGCTTTTGGTACTGGATTGCCCACTATTGCTGTTAATTTAGCCTTAATATTTATTAACAAAAATGGGGCTAATGTTGCCATAGGTAGTGCTCTTGGTACTAATTATGTAAATATTGGTTTGGCTCTTGGAGTTCCTGCATTTTTAACAACTATTATTACAAAATATTCTGTTTTTGAGAAAGAAATACCTATTTATTTAGCTATTACATCACTTTTTACAGCTTTTGCCCTTGATGGCGAGATAGAAATAATGGAAGGATTAGTACTTTTAATATCCTATTTCTTTACTCTTTTTATAATTTATCAATATTCAGTAAGAGAGAAACAAAAGGTAGTAGATACAAAAGAATTGGATATTGATACTAGTACTGTTAATACTATTAAAACTGATGGATTGTCAGTTGCTAAATCTGTATTTTATATATTTCTAGGATTAACATTGTTAATATTGTTCTCACTATTCCTTTCATATTTGTCTCCTTTACTTAGTGCTGATTACAATATTTCTGAATATGTATTGGGTCTTACTGTTATTGGTATAGGGACTTCTTTACCTACAATATTTACATCTATTAGGGCTGCTAAAATGGGATATGTAGATATAGTTTTAGGAAATGTTTTTGGTGGAAGTATAGCTAATATTGCATTGGCTATTGGTTTACCAGCAATATTTGGTACCATATGTTTTTCAAAAGAAGCTGTCTCAGATACATACTATCTGAGTATCTTTAATATGATTGTTCTCTTTTTCATATTAATTGAAATGAAATTGTTAGGAAAAAATGGATCTCTTAGTCGTGTATCAGGTATTGTAATAGTAGGTATTTATCTCATCTACCTATTTTCAAAATTATTTCTTTAAATACTGTCTCTAGTAATATGAACAATCATTTACGACAGTTGATTTCGTATCAAATATGTGTGATAATTCGTATAGTTAGGAGTTAATCATAAAACTTAATAGATATAATTATTACTTTAGCAATTAATTAAAATACTGCTCTATGTATATAAATTAATTATATTATCTATTAATGAAAAGGAAGTTTTCGAGTGTGTTGGGTAGAATATCTACTATTTTTTTCTTGCTCGTTTACTCCTTTGCACCCTCTTTTCTGGCAATAGATAGCAT
>CAZJBF010000028.1:4504-6639 GCA_964544555.1 uncultured Candidatus Saccharibacteria bacterium
AATATACCAAATCCAGTGTTCTCATATGATTTCAATATTAATGAAACTTCTAATTTCGGACAATGGTGGAATTGTGGATCAGATCAGCAATCATATACTCCTTGTGATGATATAATAACTTTTCCTAGTAGTTATGGTACACAAACATTTACGATTGGAGATATAATATATACTCTTGTAATAGATGGTTTTGTTAAGACTTTTCCTACTGGAACACCTGTTAGTAAATTCATTACAGAAGAAAACAAGGATAACAATGCATATTTAGTCGGGCATCTATCTTCAGTACTTGTTGAGAGACCTCAAATACTCATAACTAAGAAGACAAATGATTTGGATATAGGTTCTTCTTCTGATGCTCAAAGTCTCTATGTAGGAAGTCCAGTGACATGGCAATATATAGTGCAAAATAGTGGTAATGTTCAACTTACTAATATAGTTGTTACAGATAATCCTTCAGAAACTATATCATGTCCTAAGAATCTATTAGCTTCTGGAGAAACTATGACTTGTACTGCTTCTGGTGTAGTACAAACAGGATCTTTCTCTAATACAGCTACAGTTACAGCTTCATATAGTGGTGGTTCAGTTAATGCATCAGATACTAGCTATTACAATGGTAATATGTATTGTGGAGATAATATTAGAAATGGGAACGAAGTATGTGATGGAACTGATGGTGTCCCAAATGGTGAATATGTATGTACTAATACTTGTACATTAGAATTAGTAGAACCAAAAGTAACTGTGTGTCATGCCTCTGATAGTCAATCCAATCCATATGTAGTGAATCAACCAAGTAAATCTGGCGATGTATCTGGTCATGAGGGTCATAACGGTCCAATATGGTATCCAGGTATTACAACATCATGGGGTGATATAATTCCCCCATTCTATTACATAGGTGGATATTATGCAGGTAAAAACTGGACTACAGAGGGACAAGCTATATGGAATAATGGTTGTAATATTCCTAAAGGAGGATTAATAGTTCAAAAAACTACATATCCCGTAGGAGATCCTACAGTATTCAACATATCAATAAATGGTGATGCACCAATATATGGTAGTACTACAGGTACAATAACTGATGCTTCTGATTATGAATTTGTAACAGCTCCTGGTACATATACTGTAACTGAAGATATTCTTGCAGGATGGGCTCAAACATATAATACTTGTACTAATGTTAGTATAGCTAAGAATGAAACTAAGTACTGTACTATAGAAAACAAGAAACTACCTGTATTAAATATTGAAAAACATTTAGTAGGAAATCCTGTATCTTTGGATACTTTCAGTTTTGTAGTAGATGGTTCTACTACTATTCCTTTCGATACAGATGGAAGCAATTCCATGTATGTAGTACCTAATACTCAATATGCAATAACAGAGGCTAATATAGGATCTAAATATGATGTGTCATATAGTGAAGATTGTAGTGGTACTCTTGATTACAATCAAACAGCTACTTGTACCATAACTAATACAGAGTATGCTAAATTGACAATAATAAAAGATTCTCAGCCAAATAGTTCTGAGACATTTACTTTTAGTACTTCAGGTACAGGTCTTTCTAATTTTTCTTTGGTAGATGATGGTAGTGTTTTTGGTTCTAACAAAAAAGAATTTACTAACTTGTTACCTGGTACATATTCAGTAACTGAAGATAGTAAGAGTGGCTGGGATGGTTCTGTATCATGTAGCGATGGTAGTTCTAACACATCTATATCTCTTTCAGCAGGAGAAGATGTAACTTGTACATTTACCAATGTTATGAGAGGAACCATAGGTGGATTCAAGTACAATGATTTAGATGGAGATGCTTCAACTACAGGGGACAGAACTGGTATTGAAGGTTGGACTATATATATTGATGCAAACAAAAATGGAACGTTAGATGCAGGTGAGAAGTCTACAACTACTGTATCTAATGGTAGCTATAGCTTTACTAACTTAGTACCAGGAGTATACCAATTAAGAGAAGTTTTGGAATTTGGATTAGGAGGTTGGTACAAGATATATCCTTCTTCTGACTATATAGATGTTACTTTAGATCCAGGAGAACAGGATTATGGTAATAACTTTGTTAATGTTAAGGAAGGAAGTATTACTGTTTACAAGAATGTAGATAC
>CAZJBF010000029.1:0-5811 GCA_964544555.1 uncultured Candidatus Saccharibacteria bacterium
ACAATATCATGAAGCATTGATCTGTATATTTCTCCTAGTAGTTTATTTTCATACTCATAGTTAGCAAGTATTTCATATTCTTTCTTAACTGAATTTACATGCTTTATATATGATTTGATTATAGAGCTCACTTTGTAACAAATTACTAAAAGGAATGAGTAGTAAATGATAAGAAGATGCTTAGTAATATTGTATAACCAATTGTCACGCATAATTAAAATCAGTAAGTATGGGAAAAGCGTTAAAAATATTATCAGAGAAATACATCCAGCTGCTAAACTCTTTTTTACAGAAAAACTTTTAATTATGAATATGAAAATTATTAAAAGACAGATTAAAATAATAATTCCTAAAATGTAACTAGTTCGATAATATTGATATATAAATAGACAAAATACTAGTATTGTGTAGAATCCAGAAAAGAGGAAAAATAATATATATGTAATTAATCTGTTTACTATTCGTTCTTTGTATTTACTGTAATCTGCTTCTTGATCCATATCTAATTAATACAGATAGATGTAACTTGTTTGAAAATAGTATATCGGAATAATTACAAAATTATTACAAAAAAATATGATATACTTTTCATTATGGCAAAAGCTTTAAGGATACTAACAATAGAAGATAAAAATGATGAAGATATTTTAAGAAGAAAAAGTGTAGATGTTACAAAAAATGATTTAAAAGATGAGAAATTTTTGGAACTTTTAGATGATTTACTTGAAAGTGCGAAACAAAGTAAAGATCCAGCTGGAGGTATCGCAGCCCCACAAATAGGAATAAACAAGAGAGCTTTTTACATTCTTAACTATGATACTGATATATGGGAGCTTTTCATTAATCCTGAGATAGAACCTGTTGGTTTTTCTAAAATGAGTATTAAAGAAGCTTGTTTAAGTGTTCCCAACATTGAAGAAAAAGTTTTGAGATATAAAAATATCAAAATTAAATATCTAGATAAAAAGGGAAATTTGCTTTCTAGAAAGCTGAAAGATTTAAATGCTATAACAGCACAACACGAAAAGGATCATTTAGATGGTATACTCTTCATAGATAAGATAGAGAAATAGATTTAATTAATTGTAAATTATTACATAAATTAAGAACATCTGCCTTTTAATGAATAGGATTAAAAAAATATTAACAGTTTTTATTTGTTTTTTCTTTTTAGTTTTTTTTACTAGTAATTCTTTTGCTGAAGAGATAAAAATATCTGATGTTTTAGGTACAACTGAGACAAATGAAACTACAACTACTGAAGAATTGGATCAGAAAGAGGAAGAAAGAGAAGGTAATTTATTGAACCAGTTACTTTTAACAATACCTGAACAAACAGACAATCCTAATCACACAATAACTTTTATTGATCCTTCAGAAGAACAGAGTGGTGTACAGCTAGAAATAGATGGTACTAGCTATAAGGATGTTAAAAGCCCATATTCATTTCCTGCTTTAAGTATAGGAATACATACATTGAAGTTTAAATTTGTTGATACATATAGCACAACTCAGATATTGGAAGAGGATATAATAATTGTACCAAGACCACCAATCATAAGTTCTCCTAGTATAGTAGAGAATAAATTGATTTTGTCAGGTACTGGACTTGCAAATTCTGAAATAATATTGATTCTTTCCTCTAATAATAAAATGATTACACAAGAATCTACAATAGATGAGGAAGGTGATTGGCACATAGAAATAGAGGAAAATCTTCCAGATGGAATATATACTTTTTCTGCATATTTGAGAAAATATGGCTATGCAAGTGATTTAGCAGAATCTGTTACTGCTACAGTAAATAATTCGTCATTGAGAAGCAATAATAGTGATACTACTAGTAATATATTTTTCTCATTTGATAGTATAACTAAAGATAATTGGAGAGATACTATTTCTAACAATCAAGATTTACTAATTCTCATAGCTTTTTCATTTGTAATTGGAATAATACTTACATTAATTTTTTCTTCTTTAATAAGAAATGATAGAGAAAAGAGAGAGATTACAAAGGTGGAGAAGAAGATGGATCAACAGAATATAAATGGAAGAAGTAAAACACTTTTTGAGAAGTTAAGTAAAAAAGAGGAGTCTAAAGTTGATAATCAAGATAAAGAAAGTGAAAAGAAAGAGGAAAAAATCAAGGAAGAAGAGAATAAGGAAGAAAAGTTTGTAACAAGGATAGATTTTTTAAAGGATTTTAAGAAGTTTGATCCTGATAATGAAAAGGGTGAAGAAGTAAAAAATGAGGAGAAGAATATAAAGGTATCACTAACCTCTAAAAGTTAAATATCATATATTATGCCAGGATGGTGAAATGGCAGACACGCTACGTTCAGAACGTAGTCCTAGAAATAGGGTGGGGGTTCAACTCCCCCTCTTGGCATATCTATTATTCATCCCAATACCAGTCTTCTACATTATTAAATCTTTCAAAAGAATAATTAATTCTTTCCAAATTGATACCTTTTAAATTATCTTTAACATAATATACGAATGAAGGATTATACAAGAATATAGCAGGGCTATCAGCTATTAAATATTTCTGAAATAGGGCATATTTCTGTTTCCTTACTTCCCTGTCAGATGTTTTTCTAGCATCTTCAAGAAGAATATCAACTCTTTCATAATTATATCCTGAAAGGTTTAAATCTGGATAATTAGATTTTAATGAATGCCATAAGCTATACTGATCTGGATCAACAGTAGTTTCAACCTCATATAGTAGTAGTTCAAAATCTCTAGTAGCAATAATTTCCTGTGTAAGTTGGCTATATGTTAATTTTTCACCTTTTAATACTATACCCTCCTTCTTATAATATTCTATTAACAATGATACTAATCTTTCATTAGTAAGACTATCAAAATAGCTAATACTAAAATTAAGAATTTCACCATTGCTAGACTCATAGAATCCACTACTTTCGTTCTTTGTATATCCCAAACCTTTCAATAATTCAGATGCTTTTTCTGGGTTATATGAATAATATTCAATATTACTATTGTAAGCCCAAGATTCTTGAGAAATAGGACCATTAAGCAAATATCCTCCTGATTCCAAACTATCCAAAATTGATTCTTTGTTAATCAGATAGTTTAAAGCTTGTCTAATTTCCTTATTCTTCAACGAATCTTTTCTTATATTAAAAAACAATAATCTACTTCTATTACTTTCTTTCTTTTCATATAAATTTAAATTAGTATATTCATCTGTAAAATCAAACAATTTTTTATCCCATCCTCCAATAGCATCCAAAGCACCTATTCTAAAAGACATCTCCAAGCTTTCCTTATCTGCAAATACTTTAAAAGTTATTGTATTGATTTTAGGATCAAAATTATCATTATCACTATCTTTTAGATACACTGCATTATCCTCTGTTTTAACAATTTCATATTTTCCACTTCCAACTGGATATTTAGTAAATGAATCAAATATCAATTGATTTAAATCGACATTCTCCAATTTTGCTTTAGGAACAATATATACTGAAACAGCTTGAAAGAATGTTGGATTAACTTCATCCAATTTAAATCTAATTGTAGTTTCATCAATTTTTTCTATCTCCACACCTTCTATGGAAGACCCAACAGAGTCATATCCATAATCAGTAAAAAGTTTTATTGCTGTATCAAAAGTAAATTTAACATCATCCACAGTTAATTTCGTTCCATCATGCCAATATTTATTACTATCTATTACAAAATCATAGATAAGTTTATCTTCTGAAATAGTCCAACTTTTTGCTATTCCAGATGTAGGATTTCCGTCTACATCAATATTTATGAATTTATCAAACACTAAACTTTGTACACTTCTGTCTAAATAGTTATTTGAAACAAAAAGAGGATTAAAAGAGGATATTGCTCCTATACTCCCCTCAGTATATGAATCTTTTTGACCAGAGCCATTTACAGTTTTTAAGAAGAAATCCGACTGTATTAAGAGAGTTATACAAATACCGATAATTCCAAAAAGAACCACATAACTGAAAGGTATTAGCTTTCTGAAAATTTCAGTTATTACAATGGGATAGTTCCATACTATATCTCGCAAATCTATACTCTTCTTTACTTTGGGATTAACCTTGCTCATATTAGAATTAATATCTCCAAGAGCATCCTTCATAGAAGACATAGATTTTTTAGAGCTCACCTTCTTACTTGCCATAGCAATAGCAGTATTTCAATATTTATATATTAAGATGCATATTTGAGTATACACAAGGAGAGTACAACCAAGACAATTATTAGAAACAACGTAAAGTAAAAAAGAAATTTTTCAAAACCTCTTTTTGTCCTGAAGACTTCACCTCCACCACCAAACATTTTTCCTAAACCTTCAGCTCTGTTTTGTAAAATTATGCAAATGATTAGTATAGTACAGACAGATATCTGAGATACTAATAGAATTTGTGTTAGATTTATTTCCATGTCAGCTATTATACACTATGTTAAAAAAATTTACTTGTTATCCAATTCTTTGTAAAAAGAGGATAGGAAGGAAGAAAATAATGATGTAACAATTATAGATATTATTGGTGTTACCTCAAAACTTTTTATTTCCAATGTTCCGATATCTATTCCTTGGAATGTATATGTATCAATACTAAAATCAATCATAAACATATTTAGTAGATAGAATACACCAACAAGAAGTACAAAACTCATTAAAAAGTATGTTACAAAATTACATTTTACTGTGAGAAAATTTAGAAAAGGGCAGACTGCAAGCATTGTGAGTGATAATAATGCAAATGTAATTATCAAATATATTGTTATTGTTGGAATGTGTATACTATTTCCCAAAATATCTATACCTAGATATAATATCAAAACATTTACTAAGAAAGTTCTTATACCTACCTTCATATGCGTAGTATTACATTTTACTAAACACAGAATACTATGTTTTAACGAAAAACACAAAATTTCCCAGGCCTGGCTAAGGCCAGTCCTACCTTTATCATTCGTTCATATCTCTTCAACTATTCCCTTTATACCAGCATAAAGACAATGGCTATTTATTTGCTTTATACAAAAAATCATTTAAAAAGAGCCTAAAAAGCTTAATAGAAAAAAATTGCCAATATATAAGATATGTTGATGCAATAAGCTACAAAAGCCTTATATTAACTTTTTCTGACACTAGGCCTGGCTAAGGCCTGTCCTCCCTTTATCATTCGTTCACATCTCTTCAACTATTTCCTTTATACCAGCATAAAAACAATGGCTATTTATTTGCTTTATACAAAAAATCATTTAGAAAGAGCCTGAAAAGCTTAATAGAAAAAAACTACCAACATATAAGATATGTTGATGCAATAAGCTACAAAAGCCATTTATTAACTTTTTCTGACACCAAGCCAGGCCAAGGCCTGGCAGGTAAAAGGTACAAAGATTGGAAAATTTGCTGTATACTTTTAGAAGATAAAATCCTGCCCAAATGAATAATATATCTAAAACAAAAATCATAGCTACTATCGGTCCTTCATCATGGGATGATAATGTCTTGGAAGAGATGTTTTCCTTCGGTATGCAGATGGCAAGAATCAATGCATCCTTCGCTAATTTTGAAGAGCTACAAAGAGTATCAACTCAATTAAGACAGATATCTCCTAGAATTGGATTAATATTGGATACACAAGGTAATAAGATACGAATTAAAGGATTACAGAAAGATTTGTTCGTACAAAATAGCATTGTACTTTCTTCCGTTGAGAGTAATAACTCAGACATAATACAAATTACATATCCTAAATTACACGAATGTGTAACTAAAAATACAAGAATATTACTAGATGATGG
>CAZJBF010000030.1:0-5742 GCA_964544555.1 uncultured Candidatus Saccharibacteria bacterium
TGAGCTTAGCTTAAATCAAAACCATTACCCAGTAAATATTATTTAAGGTTATTTCATATATATTTAATATACTATAAGTATACCATACTAAAATTTTGTATCTTTATGTCAAGTCTCTCTATCCTCTAGTATCTTAATTTTTGATTAAATAATCTATATAGTATATATTGCTACTGAGTTTTAGCTCATACTAAGTTCAATTAATTTGTGGTATGATAGGGTATGGCAAAGAAAGAAGCACCAAACAAAATTCCAAAGAAATTTAGAAAATTAAATAAGTCCTTCATAGACCATATTCAAAATAGTAATAATCACTTCTTCATGTCATTTCCTAAAAATCTTTCATTCTTAGGAAAAGAACAAGATGAAAATGTAGTATTAATAATTAGAACCCATTGGGTACTATATATACCATTCATATTTGTTGCCATAGCAATACTGTGCTTCCCAATCTTAATAACTCTAGCTGTACCTCAAATTCGTGAAAACATATCCCTCTGTATCTCCTTCTGGATAA
This sequence comes from uncultured Candidatus Saccharibacteria bacterium, assembly GCA_964544555.1. Lineage (GTDB taxonomy): Bacteria > Patescibacteriota > Dojkabacteria > SC72 > SC72 > UBA5232. The sequence continues at coordinate 518 of CAZJBF010000030.1, forward strand.
TATCACTACTAATCTCTTTCTCAATCCTGATTTACAGCTTTGTCAGATGGTTCTACAATGTAAACATAATCACAGATCAAAGAGTCATAGATTTAGATTTCACATCAGCACTTTCTCATACCTCGTCTGAAGCAAGACTAGAAAGAATAGAGGATGTAACACACAAACAGATAGGAATTCTAAGTAGCATCTTTGATCTTGGTACTGTATATATTCAAACAGCAGGAGCAAAAGCAGAAATAGAATTTGACAACATACCTAGACCTAGTGAGGTTCAAGATATTTTGTATGATCTTTTGGAATCTAAACAGAAAGGAGAAATATAATGAATCCAACTGAAATATTAGACAATTTAGGATCTAGAGACACAGATTTCGGAATAGAGATTGATTTTACCAATCTTTTGAAATTACCACTAATTCTCTTTGTAGTGGGAAATCTTCTTTTTACAATATTACTTTTTCTTCGTGTAAGAATACTAGCAGATACATTTGATGCACAAGAAAACAAATTTGTAAAAATTCTTGTTCTAATCCATATATTCGCTACGGTTATAGGAAGTATAATTTCTATTTTGTTTGTAATGCTTAGCTAATCATGGAAGTTACTGCTCAACAATATATATTAAACAAAAAGAATAGCAATACATTTGTCGTAGTATATAAAAGCTTGCATGAAACTAGAAAAGAAAAAGCCGATAGAGATGCTGATATATATATACTTTTTAGAATTTTCTCTCAGAAAAAAGTTCCATTACCTCGTCTGTCAAAGTTTGTAGTAGAAGCAATTGTAGATGGATACATGTACTCAATATCTAAGACAACAAATGAAGCCTTGAAAGAATCTGTAAACGAAGGAATTACTAAATTAAAAAGCTTAATTGTACATGATAAAGAGTTAGAAGAAACAGGTATAGATATAAGCTTTTCTGTTGTATTAGTAAAAAAAGAAGGTTTGTATGTCGGTCGTTTTGGAGAAGATGAGATATATGTTTGCAAAAAAAATAAATGCATCAATATCTCTCAGATAATGAATGACAAGAAAGCTAATACAGCAGGGATAGTACTAGAAGACAAGGAGAACCTCATACTCTCAACAGCAGGTGTTCTTTCTCCTAACATAGCAAATATCTCTGTATATTCTCAAAAGGATTCATTTGGAGAAAAACTTAATGAGATAGGGAAGAGCTTACCTGCTGGAGCAGGTTTGTTGTACCTCTTTGCAAAAGATACACCACAAAAAACAGTTCAGAATATAGATACACGTACAGACAATATTAGTACAGAGCAAAAGCCTTCTGAGAATCAAGAATATATACCTACTGTAAAAAAACAAACAGTTATTAGTAATATTAAATCATTTTTGAAAAGGATCTTTTCAAAAATATGGATACATAAAATAACTAATGGCAAATTAGAGATATTTTTTCAAAAAATATCTTTCTTTTTCAAGAAGATATTCTCCTTTCTAGGAAGAATATTTACTACTCTTACTTCAAAAATATTTTCTGAATTTCGTAATAAAAAATGGTTCAAGAGAGTAGGTTCTAAGCTATCTGAAGTTAAGATAAATACAAGAAGAGTTAAAGTTGCTAATGGAATGAGAATTGATGGATACAAAGTGAAGAATCTTCGAAGTAGGAGAATTAAAATAGTAATACTAGGTATCGCAATCATAGCTTTGCTTGCATTCGGAATTAATTTCACCATTAATCTGAAAGAGGGTAGAGAAATTAGCAAATTAGCGAATGAGAAGTTTGATGATTTAGAAAAGTTGTTGGACAAAGCTGAAGGGAGTACTGCTACGGATAGTGAGAGTGCTGAGACATTCCTTTTCCAAGTAAACAATATGCTAAAGGAAGTTCCTGCTAATCTTAATGAAGAGGATAGACTTAAGTTGGATGAAATCACTAAAAGGAATACAACAATAGGGGATAATTTGTACAAGAAGGTAGGTGTTTCTGAAACAGAGGGAAATCTTACAAAATTTTTAGATCCTAGACTTGCTTTTGGCGAAGGATCTGATTTGACAGATGTAGATATATATATGGATGATTCAAAAAATGAATATCTAGTAATATCTGATACAGGAAGAAATGCTATGTATAGAGTATCATTGTCAGATAGCTCGGTTCAAACGATATCTGATGATGACGGATTAGTAAAAGAGCCTAAATATATATCTGCTGGAGTAGAAGGAGTATATATATATGATGAAAAAGGAGGTGTCCTGAAAGCACCTTTTGATGATAGTAAATGGTTTACAAGTATCATAAATGTATCTGGGCTATCCCAAAATGATATAGATGAGACAGATATAGCAGGTATGATTGTTCTGACAGATAGTGATAATGTGTATCTACTTTCAAGAGATAGTAATAGTATATTGAAATCATCTGCAGCATATAGCAATAGATACAGTTTGTTGTTCACATATATAGAAAATGATTCTTTTGTAAATGGAACTGATATCATGGGGGATCTTAGTGTGTATGTATTAACAAACAATTCTCAAATTCTTAGGTATAGTTGGAGCTATGTAGAACAAAAACAGATGGAAAATCCTTTAACAGCTACTGGTTTCAATGGAGAATATGGAAATATTACTAGCGGATATACATACAGTGAATCAATGAATAGTGGATTGTATATGTATGATGCAGACAAAAAAAGAGTCCTTAGATTTGAGAAACCAATGGAGGGTGGAGATGAAATTGTCCATCCTAATGAAATATTGTTACTTAAACAGTATGAATACAGAGGAAGTGATTCTTCTGCTTGGTCAAATGTTAAAGATTTAGTAGTAGATTCGAATGAGAAAAATATGTATGTTGTAGAAGGATCAATGATATGGAGAGTATCATTGTAGTATAATCAGGTATGAAGATTTACAACAAAAAAGCTAGTTTCAACTATGACATCATTGAAACATTAGAAGCAGGCATAATGCTTACTGGAGCAGAGGTCAAGTCAATTAAAAGTGGTAGAGCCAATTTAGGAGATTCATTTGTAAAAATAATTGGCAATGAGCTTTACTTAATTAATACAGATATTCCTAAATACAAATACGATGGTAGTGATAGCTACGATTCCAAAAGAAGTAGAAAATTACTTGTAAAGAGAGAAGATCTGATACAGTTGAATAGCAAACTAAAATCAAAAAGTTTGCTTTTAGTCCCTGTATCTATGTATATTACTAGAGGAATAATTAAAGTTGAAATAGGGTTGGCAAGAGGAAGAAAAAGACATGAGAAAAAAGAAAGAGAAAAAGAGAGGGATTTAGATAGAGATTTACTAGTAGAGAATAGAAAATATGTGGTATAATACTTTGTTATAGGACATATCAAATATGAATGACACAGTAATAGAAAAAGGTCAGTCTTTACAAAAAGGTTCAGAAACCTTCTCTGGAGTATCTACGGAGGAAAAAATAATTACCTCAACACAACCATCTACAGAAATACTACCATTAGGAGATAATGTTACTGAAGAAAAAAAGAATGATGAAAATGATGTTGATTCAACAGCAGTTATATACAATGATGGTGGAAATGCTGAATTCTCCAAAATGGCTTTTCTAAAAAATGCAGAAGAAGAAATTAAAAAAGAAGCTGATGAACAGAAAGAAATTGATGGTAACCTTGGTAATGCAATTATTAATCAGAAGAAGAATAATATCACTCCTACCATAGATTAGTTTTTTTTTGATAAATATATCTCTGTGTGATATCCTTTAGACATAATATATACTGTCCTACAAATGTATTCTGAAGGTTATATCTATTCACAAACAATAGGGCCATCGCCGATAGATGAATCTGATATAGAAATTGGCTCTAATATCCAATATCCAGATGATTCATACAACGACTACTACGGCTCTAATGAAATAAATATCCCCTGGGGATGGATCATTTCAATTGTCATTTTCATCTCTATTCTTGTTTTCCTTTTTCTTTACATAAGCAAAAAATTAAGAAAAAAAGATAGAAATGAAAAAGCAATCAATGGAATATTAATGGAAGTTAGAGTACCAAGAAACAATGAACTAGAGATAGGGGTTGCTGAAAAAATGTTTGCAAATCTGTATGGAATAGGGGGAAAAGCAGAAGGTTTAAGTGAAAAATTCAGTGTAAATAACTGTGTAAGTTTTGAAATAGTCGGACTTCCGGGAGAAATACGATTCTTTGTACACTGTCCAAGAAAATTTGCAGATTTAGTCGAAAAACAAATCTTAGGATCATATCAAGATGCAGATGTAGCAATATCTGATGAATACAATATTTTCTCACCAGATAGCAAGATAGAATATGCTCGTCTAGTATTAGATGAAGATCCATACAATCCAATTAGAGTTGCAGAAAATTTCACTGGAGATCCAATGGCAAATGTTCTTAGTACATTAAGCAAAATGTCTGAGAAAGAGGGAGCTATGGTTCAATTAGTAGTATCTCCAACAGGTTCAACATGGCAAAAAAATGGCTCTAAATTCATTCAAAAAGTAGAAGGGAATAACGCTGATCCAGAAAAAAAGAAAATAAATGTATCTCAAGAGAAATTAGAAGCAATTAAAAAGAAAATCTCTAAACCTGGTCTAATGGCAGAAGTAAGAATAGTTACTAGTGCGCCAGATAAAGATATAGCTAAGATGCATATGGAAAATATCATAGGTGCTTTTGATCAGTATGGTAATCCGGGTATAAACAAATTAAAGAAGAAAAAAATTAAGAAAAATTTAGCTAAAAACTTTCTGTATGATGTAATTTACAGAAGAACACCTGAAGCAGAAAATAGTATTTTAAATCTTGAAGAACTTGCTGCTTTGTACCATTTCCCCAACAAAGATATATCAACACCGAATATTAGATGGTTACTCTCTAAAGAACTAGTAGCAAGTAATGAGATAAGTTCTGATGTAAATTCAAAAGATATGATTTGGTTAGGAAATAACTATTTCAGAGGTAAGAAAAAAATGATATGTTTTGAAAGAGATGATAGAAGGAGACATTCATATATACTAGGACAGACAGGTACAGGAAAATCATTTCTAATGGTAAGAATGATACTTCAAGATATATATAACGGAGATGGTGTTTGCTACATTGATCCTCATGGGGAGGCAGCAGAAATGATATTGGAAAGAATTCCACCGGAAAGAGCTGATGATGTAATATATTTTAATGCTGGTGATTTTGAGAGACCTTTTGGTCTTAATATAATGGAATA
>CAZJBF010000031.1:0-5396 GCA_964544555.1 uncultured Candidatus Saccharibacteria bacterium
TCAAAAGTAGGGCCCGGTAGATGAAAAAATCAAAAATGAGTAGTTATTAAGACCTCTTGGTTCAAAGATAGAAACCTTATGCGATATTTGCTTTATCCAGAATCTAGAGAAAAAACTTTTTACCCCTTACTAACAACAAACACCTCCGGTAATAACCCACCCTCATTAACCCTTAGTACACTCTTTACATTCCATTCTCCTTTTTTAAATACTTCTCTAATTAATTTCTTTTCCTGAGTTAATAACACTAGCATACCCCTTTTTCTAAGTAGTTTATTTGCTAATAATTCCAATGATTGATATATCTCTATATTTCTATTATGTTTTCCCACCCTTATTCCAAATGGTAAATTACTAATTATTTTGTCTACATTCCTTTTTGATAATACAATATCCTTAATATCACTCTTAAACAATTTGTACCTGCTCTCCTCTATCTCTGCACTTCTGAAATTCTCCTTACTTGCATATATAGCTTTGCTACTAATATCTGAGCATAGCACTCTTTTAATATCAAAATACTTTAATGCCGTAATAGGTATTACACTAGAACCACAAAAGGGATCAAGTAGGATATCCTCTTTCTCAAGTTTAGCTATCATGCAAAGAATATATGCTAGAGAGGGATTAATACCTGCGGGGACAAAACCTTTTCTCCATTCTCTTTTAGAGAGATTGATAACCTTACCTTCTCTATCTTCTATGTGTGTCGGTGTGTATAAATTCCTAAGTTTCTCTATAGTATCTTCTTTACTCCTAAAAACTATCTCTGCTTCATTCTTTTTAATAATTTCTATACTAGAATATTTTTCTAGAAGCTCTTGAGAAACATACTCTAATGTTCCTTTTAAAAATTTCAACTTATATATTGGTAGTTCCATTATAAAAAGATTATACTATAGCACGATGATTTTAACAGAAGAATGTATGCGTTACATACATATGAGACTCTTTTCTTATTTTCCCTTTTTGATGTCATCTAGATAGAGAAATTGGTTTCAGACTTGTATGCCAATATTTACATCAGAAATACAAAAAGAAATTAAACTACTTTTTTTTCTTCATCACCAATATTAAAAATGTAATAGATGCTAAAAAGCATCCGAATAAAGAATCGATAACATAATGCTCTCCTCCATACCATGTACCTAAAATTATTATCAAAGGTACTAAAAATAGCCATAATCCTTTAGGTCCAATAATATATTCACCCCACAAAGCACCATACAAAGACCATGCTGCATGTAATGAAGGAAAAGCTGCAAAATTATTATGACCATAACTACCAACCAAAGAAACATAATCAAAATTAAAATAATCTTTAGCAAAAAATATCCTCTCTATATCTGGATACAATCCAATTTCAGAAGCATACCAAGGAGGAATGGATGGGAACAGGATATAAAATAAAACACTAAAAAATGAAAAAAAAATCATTCCATATATATATTTTCTAAATATCCTAATACTTTTTCTCCATGCTAAGAATGCTATTAAAAGAAAAAATATAAAAAGGGATAGATATGAAAGAAAAAATGTATAGTTGGTTATATTTAAAAAAAATGAATCTAGGTTCAAACCTACTCTTTGAAGAAATACAGTAACCATTTCTCCATCTATTGAAAAGAAATCTTTATCTAACATTACCAATGTATCTCCTAACATAGGTCTATTTAGAACCTTTGAAATATTGTATGCCTCTGCTCTCAAAAATTCATACATGTAAAACAATAATACAGGGCCTATTAATTCTTTAATAAATATTTTTTCTTTATGGAATATTAGAGCAAGAGAAATTAGAATTAGGGTAGCAAAACTAAATCCAAACTTATATACAAAGAAATTTATAAAAACAACTAGAGAAAAAAGAAAAACCAATAAAATGGTATCCCTATTCTCCTTTAGTTTACCCTTAATATTTGTAACCATATTGTAAATATATTACTCCAAACAACAGTCCACTGCATCTTTTACAAAGTCTCCCAATTTACCCCAGAAGTCCTTTTTCTTCTTTTTCTTTTTCAATACTTTATCTTCTTCCTTTTTTTCCATAGTTATACTTTCTTTACATCATCAGGTTTAATTAAGCCCATATTCAAAGCCCAAAACAATGAATACAAACCATATGCTTTTTCAAACATCTCTTCTGCTAATTTCTTGTTCCCTCTGCCTAAATGCTTTGTACCATATTCCATTAATCTGTAACTTGCACCTAAAAGATGTTTAGATATACACCAAACTTCACCTTCATAATCCTTAATTATTTTTTTCATTAGGGAACCTCTCATTTCCCTAATTTCTTCCAGAACATCATAATATTCGGATTTCTCTGTTTTAGCACCACTAAAAAACAGATGCTCTTCAATGGATATCAGATTCATTATAGCTATACTCAAATCTTCATCAGCTGATAGATCTAACTTATTATCCTTCTTTAATGCATCATATTTATCTACCAACTTATTCACTTCATTCATATCTATTTCACCTTTAAGATTGCTCATATGGTTTAAATTACAGTTTAATGCTAATAGTATACTATTAGATAGAAAATTATAGTAGATATAAGGAGGAAGAATACCGGTATTACTACTTTCTGAAATGGGAACAATACTTTGTCATTCATCTTCATTTTGATATAGAAATGAATCTTTTGTGCAATGTAAAAAGCTACAGTACCAACAATAATGCCCAAAAGAACTTTATCTATACCCCATAGCTTGTTAAGCTCATGCCCTATCATTCCAGATAATACAAGAGGTACAAGAACAATTGTATAAGTAACAATAGTAGTGGCTATATTGAAAATATTACTTCTTTTCTTTTTGAATTTTCCATCAATCCAATTAAATATCCACAACAAAGATGAAAGTATGAACCCACCTATCCAAACTCCTGCTATAGTATCATCAATACCCAAATATCTAGAGAATCCAACTCCTGCCCCTATTGCAACTGTACATACAGGACAAAATGCTTTAACCGGAGATGTAAAAATTAATGGAAGAATAGATAGGAATAATATTGGTAAAAATTTCTTTCCTTTTTTAGAATTTTTTACAATCTCTTTACTATCAGTATTATTCTCATCATCCTTTTTTATTCTTTTCACAAAAGATCCAAACAAAGGAAGAACTATTAAGAAGATTGCTAATGATATGATTAATTTTTCTGTATTCTTTTTACCATCTATATTTATATCAGATATAGTACCATCATCTATAGATACTCCATTAGCAATATTATTTAATTGCTGAAGAATTGGATCTACACCTGTAAAGCATTTATTTTCTACAAAAAGCATTGGTATAGGTACAGAATTAGGATCTATTCCACATATTCCAACTTTTTCTTTTAATATTTCAACATTATCTGCATTTTCATATATTTCCAATTGAACTATATCTATCTTTTTATCTAAACCCTGTTCTACTATGCTATTCTTTACTATCTCACAATATGGACATGTTGTTCCCCAAAACAGTATTGGTTGTTCTGTAGCAGATACTCTCTTAGAAGAAATAACTAATAGTGGTAATATAAGAAACAAAATTTTAAGAATATTTTTCATTTTCTATTCGTTTAAATTAAGAATTTTAAGTATTTCTTCCTTATACTGCCCTTTAATCGAATATATTTTTTTATGACCATTTCTTTTACTTTCAACTACATTTGCTTCCATTAGTGTCTTAAGATGAAATGATACTAAATTATGAGTAAGATCTAATTTCTCGGCTAATTCATATGCATATTTATCTTCTTTAGCTAATGTGCAAAGAATTCTTAGTCTATTTTGCTCTCCTATTGCATTTAATGCTTTAGCTATTTCAGCTATCTTTGAGCAATTCTTGGTACAGATTTTACAACAATTTTTCATAGTTTTTAATATACATTTTACTTTCAGAAATGTCAATGAATATTGAAGTATATATCCTTTTTTTGTTTCATTAGATGATATATACTTGTAGTAATGGATAACGAAGAGAAAAAAGATAATTCTTTTTTAATTGGTTTGTGTATTACATTAGGAACTATTATTGTTGGCATGACCAGCTATATTGTGTATTCTTCAAATTTTTCAAAGAAAGAGGACAGATGTGAATATAACGGATGGGCGTATGCTGATGGAGAAGTATATGATTCTTCTGATGGTTGTAACTATTGCTTTTGTAACGATGGAGAGACTGTTTGTACCTCAAAGGTTTGTGGTGAGGGATATATAAATTAAAATATTTTAAACTATGGAAAGTTTAGAGAAAGATATACAGAGTAGTAATACTCTTCCAGAAGTTGTAAATCCTAATGAAGAGAAAAAAGGAAGTATTTGGTTAATTTTTCTTAATATTTTTTTAGCAATTGTAACTCTTTGCTTAGTTGCATATATTGCTCAGAAGAAGGGATATATTGATATATACAAGATATTTGACAAACAAGAGGTTGAGGAAGTTAAAGAAGAAAATAATGATGATACAGAAGTTGAGGAAGAGGAGAATGATGATACAGAAGTTGAAGAAGAAGAAAATGAAGATACTGATGTAGTAGTAGAGGAAGAAGAGACTATGGAAACTTTTAATGGTGAATATATATCAGCCATTGTTCCAGATGGTTGGAGTATTGTTGAGTACGCCGATGGAGAAGGTTCTGATATGCTTGTTGACGGTGTAGAATATACTGGTTTAACTGCTATAAAAATATTAAAAGGGACTACAGAAGTTATGAGTATAGGGGCAGTATCAAGTATTGGATTTGTAGGTTGTCAAGAATTACCAAGATTTGATGATAGTTCTAGTGAGTATGAGAATGAACAGAGTGAAATTAATGAAGTCGTTGGAGATAATTTAGAAATTATAGACTATACTAATACTGAGTATTCAGATATTGATTTTTTAGAGAAAGATTTCAGAAGAGTTAATACTTCATTGTATTACGATACTGTTGAAGGAAATGACTACTTTGAGCCTCAATGTGAGAAACAATTTATGTCTCTAAATGATATATCATTTTTTGATTCATATGATTATGAAGGTACAGCATATACATACGAGATATCTTCTACTTCCACAGAGGATGATTTAGATGTTCTAGACGATATTCTAGAAAGTATTGTCACTGTTAATTAGATTGTGACATAGAGTTTCATCTACAATTATAGTTCGAAGTTGTTCTTCTTCAGGAAGTGAATTAATTACTGTATTCTTGAATTCTTCTTGTACTTGTTTAGGGAGAGCTATTGTGCAAGCGACAACATAGTCCAAATTTTGTTTTCCAAGATGTTTATTGAAAGATAATATGAAGCTATTATAATCAAAATAATACGGAGGAACAGGACCTACTACATCGTATGTTTGATTCTCAGATATAAAATCAAAATCATTATTCTCGTAATATCTAAAAAA
>CAZJBF010000032.1:0-4318 GCA_964544555.1 uncultured Candidatus Saccharibacteria bacterium
GCAATCAAAGGCCAAAACTTCTTTGAATCAATATTTCAGAAAAAAGACTCAAATACAAATATAGAAGAAAAAATCATAAACAAAGAAGAATTACAGTTAATTGACCTCATCGTGGAAGTATCTTTTGCAAAAAGCAAAGGAGAAGCTCGAAGACTCATAGAACAAGGAGCTGTAAAAATCAACGATGTAAAAGAAACAAAATACAATACAACCGTAAAAATACTAAATGACCAACAATTAATACTAAAAGTTGGTAGACAAATTTGTACAGTAAAATATTCAATCTAATTTTTAATCTTTGGGAAATATCCAGTAAAGGGCTTTCAAAAATATGGAAGAAGATGAGTTAGAAAAAAAAATTCTCTCACTGACCCCAAGAATATTTCAAGAAAATATCAAAGGTTGTATCTCGTTCGCAAAAAAAGAATACACCAATATGAAAAGATATGATGGTTCTCCAATGATCACACACGGACTAAATGTTGGAATATCAATTCTCGAAACAGGTATGGATATAAATACGGCAATAGCAGGAATACTCCACGAAATACCAGAGACGAAGATAAACGATATAGAACAAAACTTTCCAAAAGAAATTGTAGACATTCTAAATTCGACATACAACATTAGAATGGCTACTAAAAGTACAGATACCAATCAAGAAATAATAATTAAGTACATATTAAATAGCTCAAAAGACTTAAGACCAGTCATACTAAAAGTATTCGACAAGTTAGATGATATTAGAACAATCGAAAATATTCCTGAAGAATACAAGAAAGAAGCTTTAAACAAAGCTTTAAATATATATTCTGTATTAGCAGAATATCTTTTCTTAGATACAACTAAAAAAAACATAGAGGAGAAAGCTTTCCAACACTACTTACCAATAGAATACGAAAGTATTACTAAAAAAATGGAAGAGTACCATATAGACGAAAATCTTCTAAATACATACAAAAAGAAAATAGAAGAATGCACAACAGAACTACCAGAAGAAACTGTTTTACATTACAGGGTAAAAAGTAAATACAGTATATACAACAAACTAAAAAAATATGAAAAGGAATGGATCAATCCAAATATAAATAGTCTAGATGATCTAATTGCATTTAGAATAATTACAGATACATCCGAATCTTGCTTCAAAGCGTTGGAAAAGTTAATGGATAACGGAGAAATAGTTGAAGAAAGATATGATGACTACATATCAAATCCTAAACCAAATGGATACAAAGCAATACAGTTCCCAATAAAATTTACAGAAATATCAGATATAAATATTGAAATACAGATAGTAACTCATGAAATGTATTACAACAATAAATATGGACCTGCTTCCCATATAGCCTACAAAGCAAGCCAAGCCAGATATGCAAAGCCTACAAACAAATACAACTGGGTAAAAGAAGTTCAAGATCAGATAGAACAAAACAAGAAGTACAGAGATACAGTAAAAGATTTACCAGTTAGATGCAATATATTCGAAGATGAAGTTTTTGTATTTACACCTAAACAAAAAATAGTTCCATTAAACAATGGAGATACAGTATTAGATTTCGCATATAGATTACACTCAAGTATAGGTAAGTCTGCAGTATCAGCAAAAGTAAATAACAAACCAGCAAGATTAGGTTCAGTCCTTAAAACAGGTGATATAGTTGAAATAAAAGTAGATAAAAATAAAAATTGTCAAAAAGAAAATGTATTACAATATGCAAATTCTACACATACTAAATACAAAATCATAAAAGATTTAAATAAGTCCTTAAAAAAATAATCAAAAAGATATACAATAACTAAATATGAAAAAAGAAAGCAAAAAGAAATTCAACAAAATAATGAATATCATTATGGCATTTGTTCTCTTAGGTAGTATAGCAATTCCAATGATTTTGGTTCTGTTATCCCTATTCTAAAATGGCAATATTAGGAGATACTGAAATAACTGAAATTAATGGTATAGGACCGAAACAAGCTGAATATTTCAATAAATTAAATATATATACTGTAAAAGATTTACTCTTTCACATACCTTTTAGATATCAAGATACATCTTCCGTACTTTCAATATCTGAATTTAAAGAAAAAGGAGAAGGTACTTTCCTTGCAGAGATAGAAGATGTAAAAACAACATATTTCAGAAGAAAAATAACTACCGTAAAAGTAAAAGATGATACAGGATCCTTAAGATTGATATATTTTAATCAGGCATATTTACAAAAAACATTTCAAAAAGGAGAACTATATCTCTTTGATGCTAAGATAACAGTAAAAGCAAACAGAAAAAGTATATATAATCCTAAATACGAGAAATTTAAGAAAGATGAAGAACAAATTCATCTAGGTAAAATCATTGGAATATATCCTGAAACTAAAGGATTAACATCTAGATCCATAAGGACAAAAATTAAGACTACAGAAGGATATATAGAAGACATTGTAAAGGATCCAATAATGCCAAGAAATTTTCTTCCACTCCATAATGCAATAGAGAATATTCATTTTCCTAAAGATAATAATGACATCGAAGAGGCTAGAAAGAGACTAGCTTTTGATGAAATGCTTCGTATAGGAATAAAAATAGAGAAAGAACATAAAGAAAGATCTAAGGAAAAATCTCTACCTATGAAAATAGAGACTAAAATCATAAATCAATTCATAAAATCTCTTCCATACAATTTAACAAATGATCAGAACAAGGCATTGGAAGAAATATTGAATGATTGTACTAAAAATAATCCAATGAATAGGTTACTGAATGGAGATGTAGGTAGTGGAAAAACAGTGATATCAGCATTGGCAATATTAAACTGTATTACGAATGGATATTCAGCAATTCTTCTTGCACCAACAACTGTATTAGCTAAACAACATTTTGATACATTTAAAAATCTTTTCGATACATTCAACATAGATGTAGAACTCTGCATATCTTCTACTAAAACAATATCTGATTCTAATAATAAATTAATCATAGGAACACATGCTATACTTTTTGAAAAAAATTTACCTAAAGATCTTAATCTAGTTGTAATAGATGAACAACATAGATTTGGAGTTGAACAGAGAGAATATTTTAAAAATAATTTGAAACATTCTCCTCACTATTTAACTATGACTGCAACTCCTATACCGAGAAGCTTAACTGAGGTATTTTTTGGCGGTTTGGATGTATCAGAAATTAGGGAGAAGCCATCAAATAGGATTGAGATTAAAACATACTGTACTCCAGCAGAAAAAAGATTAGAATGTTTCAATTGGATAAAAGAGAAGATAATAGAAAGTAAAAATAATGATCAAGCATTTGTAATATATCCATTGATAGAGGAATCAGAGAAATCTTCTGTAAAATCTGTATTGAATGAGTATGAGAATTTGAAAAATATATTTGATGGTCTTAATGTTGAATATTTACATGGTAGATTAAAAGAGAAAGAGAAGAGTAAATTGTTAGAAGATTTTAGAGCGAAGAAAATAAATGTATTAATATCTACAACAGTTATAGAGGTAGGTATAGATATCCCTGATGCTACAATAATGGTAATAGAAGATGCGGAGAGGTTTGGTCTTGCACAATTGCATCAATTGAGAGGTAGAGTTGGAAGAAGTAATAAAGAGTCATATTGTTTTGTAATACCTAGTGATATGGTAGAAAAGGATACTCCTGCAGATGAGAGACTTAAATATTTTGCTAAACATAGTTCAGGTTTTGAGGTTGCAGAATATGATTTGCAGAGTAGAGGACCAGGTGAGGTGTATGGTACTAGACAGTCTGGTGTACCATTGTTTAAGGTAGCAAATATCTATGATATTGAATTGTTGAATAGGGCTAGAGAGTTTGCTAAAACTCTTCTTGAGAGTGATAATAACATTGAATATATTTTAGCGAATCTTTTTAAATGAAAATACATATAGTACTAGATAATATAAGGTCTGCTTTTAATGTAGGGAGTATTTTTAGATCTGCTGATGGGGCTGGTTGTGTAGAGAAGATATATCTTTGTGGTATGACTACAGATGTTGGTAATCCTAAATTAGAGAAGACAGCATTGGGAGCAATAAATATGGTGCATTCACAACATTATGATACTACTCAGGAGGCATTGAATGAATTGAGAGAGATGAATGTGCCAATATATTCTGTAGAATTGACTGATGATGCTGAAAATTTTCAAAAGATTAAGTATCCTGATGAGGTAGCATTAGTTTTTGGTCATGAGAAAGATGGTATTTCAGAGGATATATTGGAATTTACAGATAGAAGAGTTATGGTTCCTATGAGGGGAAAGAAGGAGTCTTTGAATGTTGCTAATTG
>CAZJBF010000033.1:0-4304 GCA_964544555.1 uncultured Candidatus Saccharibacteria bacterium
ATGAAGAATCTAATTTAACAAAATCTATACAATATTCTTTTGAAAAATTATCCGCGATTTTGCAGATATCATCTCTGTTTTGATAATGGCTAGTGAGTAATGTAGTTGTAACGGTATCAATAGAATTTTTCTGTGCGTATTCGTATGTGTATTTCAATCTCAATTCCCAGCATGCAAGACACCTACTTCCTTTTTTGTTGATAAAAGCTTCAATATATTCTTTTGGTTTATAATCAGGAATTACTAAATGAATTTTCTTTCTATCAAATGTGTCTATTAGATTAGAATCTTCAGCTATTATTTTTTTAAGAGCATTTAATCTTTCTAAATATTCAGATCTAGGATGTATATTGGGATTGAAGAACAAAGAGATTACCTCAGATTTACCATAGATTATTTTTTGATCAATCAGATTTTCTAAAGCATTTAAAAAACAATCAGCACAACAAGTATGTAATAATATTTTTTCTATCATGTTTGTATGTATATATAATAGATTGATTGGGTTAAATATGCAAGAAAACCTTTTCGCCATATGTACTATAGTGAATATTTCATAGAGATTTAACTTACTATGAGATTATAAACCTCAATATTTGAAGTTTTTTGTCAAGCTTTTTTTATCCTCTAGTGTATTAAATTTTTATAAAATAATTGATATAGTTTACGCTATGATTGAGTTTTAATTCATATTCAACTTAACTTCTTACTTAACTTAACTTAACCTTCTCTTGATTATGTTGTATACTCTTTGGCTATGTCAGTCTATTCTATACATGTAAAAAATTTTTCGAAAACTTTTGGAGATATTAAAGCTGTCAATAATCTTTCTTTTGATGTGAATGAAGGAGAAATTTTCGCCTTTTTGGGTTCTAATGGATCGGGAAAAACAACTACAATTAGATGTTTACTGAAAATATATCAGCCTGACGAGGGGACATTACTAATAAATAGTAGTGAATACAATGAAAGTTTAAATGAAAAGATAGGTTATCTGCCTGAAGAAAGAGGTTTGTACAGAGATGTTACAGTTTTAGATATATTAGTGTATACTGCGGTTTTAAGAGGAATTAGCAAAAATGATGCTAAACAGAAAAGTATAAAATATCTTGAAGATGTAGGATTAATAACACATAAAGATAAATTAGTATCTCAGTTAAGCTCTGGTATGCAACAAAAAGTTCAATTGGGAACAACTCTTATTCATAATCCTGAAGTTTTAATTTTGGATGAACCTTTTAAAGGTCTTGATCCTGTAAACAGACAATTATTTGTAGATATGCTTTTAGAAAGAGCTAAACAAGGAACTACTATTCTTTATAGTACACATGTAATAGATGAAGCTCAGAAAATGGCTGATAGTCTTTTAATAATTAAAGATGGAAATAGATTGGAGTATGGCAAGGTAAATGATGTTAGAAAGAGATATGGAAGTAGTAATATTATTATAGAATTTGTTGGAAAACCTCCAGTTAAGGAGAATAATTTGTATTCTAGTGTTGTCGTACATAATAATGTGGAGATTATTCCTAAGGATAAAAATGTTGATACTAATGAAATATTGAAAGATATTATGAAGAACGGAACTAAGTTGATAGATGTTAAGTTAGATTATCCTAGTCTTAATCAAATATTTATAGATCTAATGAAGAAAGAATGAAAAAATTTTTAACTGTAGCACAATTTGAATATAAAAAAATTGTGAAGAAGCCATCTTTTTGGTTATCAACTCTTTTCTTACCAGTGTTTATTGCTTTCATAAGTTTGATATCTGGTTATTCTAGCATTGATGCTAGCAAAAAGATTGAAGAAATGCAGACCTTTACGAAGATATACATAATCGATGAAGCTAATGTTATTCCAGATGGTACTATAGTTGAGCCTCTTGAAGAAGTATATGGCTTAGATGAGGTTAAGGACTCTTTAATGGCTGATTCAAAGAAGGTTCTGATATATATCCCTTCTACTTTCTTCTCGAATTTAAAATACGATATATATTTTAGTGAAGAAGGAGATATTTTGCGTAGTGCTAATGTGCCTATGATTGCAGAATCACTATTCAAAGGTGTTGCTATTAGTACAATTCAGAATGATTCTTCTCGTGCTATGCTGAGTGGTAATTTTTCTTCAACAATTTATTCCTACAATGAAAATGGTGATGTAAGAGAAGAAGGTTTTGAAAAATATGTTCTACCTATAATTTCTCTTGTGGTTTTCTTTATGGCTGTGTTTATTTCATCATCATATCTTTTACAGAGTGTTTCTTCTGAAAAAGAGAATAGAATGATTGAAACAATGTTATCAATAGTAGATAAGAAATCATTAATGATTGGCAAAATGCTTGGATTGATTTGTGTTGTTCTTACACAATTATTAATTTGGTTACTATTTGGAATTTTAGCTTATGTTGGAATAAGTAATTATTTTGATATGACTTTACCTATCGATTTAAATAATATTGATTGGAGTCCTATTCCTCTCAATTTGTTTTTTGTAGCTATGGGTTTTCTTTTCTTCTCAGCTATTATGGTTGGTGTGGGAGCTGTTGGAACTGGTGCTGAAGATAGCAGAAATCTTTCTTCTGTCTTCATTATTTTGTCTATATGTCCAATGTATATTATGCAGTCGTTGATAACTGATCCTAATTCTTTGTTATCGAAAATTTTTAGTTATTTTCCTTTTACTTCATTTATGACTCTACTTTTACGAAATTCTATTGGTGTTCTCTCAACTAATGAATTGATACTTGGAATATTTTCTTCGATAATCTACGTTTTATTAGCAATATTTATTGCATTTAAACTATTTGAGCTTGGTTGTCTTATGTACAACAGAAGGCCATCCATGAAAGAGATAGTTGCATATTTTAGATAAATATGTGATATAATATAGATAGCTATGGAAGCTTTCTTCAAAGACTGCTTAGAGTGTAAATCTCCCATATAAAGTGGTGTAGCGAATTTAAATTATATTTATTTATAAATAATGGGTAAAAAGTTATTTATAGGAAACCTTAGCTGGGATGTTAGAGACGAACAGTTAAAGGAGATCTTTAGTGCAGTAGGTACTGTTGAAGAAGCAGTCGTAATCATGGACAGAATCAAAAACAGATCCAAAGGATTTGGTTTTGTAACAATGTCTTCTGAGGAAGAGGCACAGAACGCAATTTCTGAAATCAATGGAAAAGAAGTTGACGGAAGACCAATAAATGTATCTGAAGCTCGAGAGGAATCTAGAGAAAGAAGATCATTTGGAGATAGAGATAACAGAAGAAGTTTTGATAGATAATCATTATTGATTTGTTAATTCAAAAGGGAGGTAGAAATATCTCCCTTTTTTCTTGTATATACTAAATTGAAGATGTTTGAATTAACCTTCTAAATGTTCTTTAGCGTACTCTGTGAGATTTTTTCTCTTAGCCCAGACTCTTTGTGTCTCAGTAAGAAGTTTCTTCCTTAATCTGATACTCTTTGGTGTCACTTCTATTAATTCATCACTGTTGATGAATGATAACGCATATTCTATAGTTAAAGGTATAGGTGTTTTTAATGATATCTGAGTTACTTCTGCATGTGACATTCTAACATTAGTCTTATGTCTTGCCTTACATGGATTTACTTCTAGATCAGTTTCGTGATTATTAATTCCAATAATCATTCCAGCGTATACATCAGTAGATCCCGTTATGAAAAGACTTCCTCTGTCTTGAACACTCATTAATGCGTAAGCAAGTGCTGTTCCTGTTTCAGTCGAAATAATAACACCTTTCCTAAATAATTCTTCATTTTTATCATAAGGTACATAATCAACGATATAACTATTTACAACTGCTGTACCTTTAGTTGCATTCATCAATACCCTATGTAGACCAATTAAATTTCTTGTTAAAATGTTGAATGTAAATCTGTTCTGCCCTTCTTCACTTTCAATATTTATTAAATTACCTTTTCTCTCATTAACTTCTTGAGTTATTACACTTAAATATTCTTGTGGAGCATCTATAGTCAATTCTTCTACAGGTTCACATTTCTTACCATCTATTTCTTGAAGTATTACTTCTGGTTTACTCAATTCGAACTCATACCCTTCTCTTCTTAATTGTTCAACTAATATTGCTAACTGTAATTCACCTCTTCCAGCAACATAGTAGCTATTACTCCCACTATTCGTAATATTTAAACTAATATTTAATTTCTTCTCCTGTTCTAATCTTTGTTGTAACTGTTTTGCAGTTACTAAAGTTCCTTCTCTACCCAAAAATGGTGATGTATTAGCAGAAAATTTTACTCTTACTGAAGGAGGTG
>CAZJBF010000034.1:0-3892 GCA_964544555.1 uncultured Candidatus Saccharibacteria bacterium
TACCTTTAAGTTTTACAAATTGAAATTGTAAACTTTTAAATATTTCAATATCAGACATATCCCATCCTTTTTCAGGACCTATGGCTATGTATACTGGTTTTGATATATCTATACATTTTAAAAAATCGGAGAGATATTTTTCATTAACTGATTCTGTAGCTAAGCATATCTTTATGCAATCTGAAAAAAATTTGTAGTTTTGAAGTTCTGATATATGTATTGGTTTCTCTATGATTGTAGGAAATATATTTCTTGATTGTTCAGTTGCGTCTTTTACTAATTTGTTCCAGTATCCATAATCTTTAATTGCTTTATTTTTGTTTTTTAGTGAATATTTGGATTCTATTGGTATTATTTTCTCTATACCTATCTCTACACTTTTTTCTATGAAGTAGTTGAATTTAGAATCATTACTTAAGGATTGGATTATGGTTATATTTGGTACATATTCTGATTCTCTTTGTCCTAATTCTTCAATTATATATATTTCAACAGAATTTGGTTTGATGTCTGATATTTGAGCAAGGAACCTTTTTTCATATGTTTCTATCTCTACAATATCTTCTAAGTTTAATAATTTTTCGGATATAATCTTTTTGCTATCTGAATCAGATAGGTGAGTTGTGTCATCAATGGATAGTTTGTGTTTTACGAAAAATTTTTGCATTTGTGATTATATCATTATATTTGACATTCCTTTCATTTTTTAGTTATATATATGTATGTTTAGATAACTTGATTGTGAATATTCTAATGAGTTTAAAACTAAAAAAGGTATTAAGAGTAATATCTAAAATAGTGTTAATATTAGTGGGGATATGTATATTCTTGTATTTTGGATTTGTAACATTTGTATCAATATTCTTTGATCCTCATGATGTAAGATTAACCAATGTAACAGATTCATCCATGACCATATCTTGGATAACGAACTATCCAATGAAAGGAATAGTATATTACAAAGATAGTGATAGCTTCTTACCAGGTCCATTGTCTTGGATAGGTAGTGGTAAGGCATATGATGATAGGGATGTAGCAGATGCCCAAGAGAGATGTGTAGAGCAATATAACAAGGAACATGAAGTTAGTGAAGATTTTGTAGTAGATACAAGTGATTATGATTGTGTAGATGTAGAAGTAAATAAGTATGGAGGTTACTATACCCATCATGTAACATTGAAGAATTTGGATAGTAACAAGATGTATTACTTCAGAATAGGAGATGGATATTTCAATTGGAAGAAGGATATAGATTCAAGTGCAACCTTTTACACATTGGATTCAGAAGTTAAAGCCCCATCCCCAATATATGGGAAGATAGTAAATGAGTCAGGAGAATATATAGATGATTCGGTAGTATATATAAAGTTTACAAATGAATATATAGGGAAAGAATCAATGTATTACAGTAGTGCAACGAATGAGAATGGAGGATGGTATTTAGATGGTAATAACATTAGAACCATAGAGGGAGAGTCAATGTTAGTAGAGGATGGTCAGGATATGATAACGGTATATGCTCAGTATCAGAATTATACATTGAGTGGAGAGAATAAATGGGTATATGGTAATACAGACATAGGGTATCCAGATATAGTAGTAAGTGATGATTGGGAGAAAGATTTATCAATGAAAGATAGAGGAACAGAGTTAGTATATAGGTCTTATGCAGGGACTTTGGATGATTATATATATAATTATAATTCTAAACAAACAAGTGAAAGTAAGAAAATAAGTTATGAAGGAAATAGTAAATCAGAAGACCAAAATACCAAAACTGCGGCAGAAGCAGCTAAAGAAATAGCTAATAGCTATACTGTAGAATCTTTAAAAGCAGCTGTAGAAACAGCTCAAGAAGAAGCTCAGGAAAAGCTTCCAAAAGATGGCCAAAAAATAAATACTGGAGATGCTGGTATTATCGCACGAGAGGCTATAAAGAAACGAGATGATAACGCAAAAGCTGAAGCTGAGAAAAAAGCTGCAGATAAAAAGAAAAGAAATGAAGCCGATGCTGCTGCTGCATCAGATCTAACTGATTGTACATATGGTAAGAGAAGTGAAACTAATGTTTGTAGTGTTACTGAATTATTTGCAAATAAAGACGCTTTCGGTGCTGGATATACACAAAATGAATTACTTAGAAGAATAGAGGAATCTGATGGAGAAGGTATAGTGTATGATGATGTAACGATAAAAACAAATCTACAATTAATTGAAGCATTAGGATATTGTGGAAATGCTATGGCATGTGCTTCTAATTATAATCTTCTTGAAAGTGAGAAAGGTTATGCAATAAAAACAGATCAACTAATATGTGAAGATGATAAAAACCCTACAAATTGTTTATTCAAAAAAGATGGTACGCGAATAGGAACTGTTTCGGATATTAGTTATAATCCTGATACAAAAGTAGTTACATTTACAAATGCTTCAGTTGTTATAGTACCTAATGCAACAGTGGGAGATAATGCTGTTGAAGGTGATATATCACTCTTAATAGGGAAAGATATTAATGGTAAATGGTATATTCCAGCAGAAGTAAGTTGGCTATTTACAAATACTAGTTTAAGTTCCTGTGATAATGAGAAAGATGCTTGTACATTGAAAATTTCAGCTAAAGAAATCAATTTGGAAAAGGCTTTTACAGAATTGAATAATAAAAAGGGGAGTACTTGGAGTAAATCTGTATCTACACAAATTTATAATTATCTTGTGAAATGGAAAAAAGAATCATTTAGTGGAAAAGAACAAACGGGTATTAGTTTAAATGGGGGAAGTTACAGTATAGTTATAAAAGGTGATTTGACTTTGGAAGGAGTGGATAAATTAAATGGATCTACAGTGATTGTAGTTACTGACGAATTGAAAAAATTATTTCCTGTGTTTGAAGATAGGGAAACTATAACTTTAGATGAATTGAAAGCTAGAGTTAAGGCTAAGCGAGGTTTGTTTGATAAATACTGGGAATTATCTAGTTATAAAACTTCTAGCTCAGAAACTACTATTCTTAAAGAATCTATAATAGAAACTTTTAAATCTGAAATATTGATGAAAGATTCCGATATTGCAAGCAAGAGAGATGATGCGCAAGCTTTCGCAGAAAGTTTAGTGAAGTCAGTTGGTGGATCAGCAGAACAAGTATCAGTATATGTTAGTGGTGGTGGTAATGAATTAGGATTTTCATATAAAGGTGAGAATTACGACGTTTTTAACTCTCAGAAATTTGTAAATACAATAATAGAAGAAGGTATGACCTTAAGTAAGGATAAACTAGAAGAAGAATTCAAAGATACAACCTTTGATATAGTACCAGATAAAGTAGAAGAGGAAATAGATGACCTAGATGCTATAATAATGAAAGATAATGAAGAATCATCTATTCTTAAAGAATCTATAATAGAAACTTTTAAATCTGAAATATTGATGAAAGATTCCGATATTGCAAGCAAGAGAGATGATGCGCAAGCTTTCGCAGAAAGTTTAGTGAAGTCAGTTGGTGGATCAGCAGAACAAGTATCAGTATATGTTAGTGGTGGTGGTAATGAATTAGGATTTTCATATAAAGGTGAGAATTACGACGTTTTTAACTCTCAGAAATTTGTAAATACAATAATAGAAGAAGGTATGACCTTAAGTAAGGATAAACTAGAAGAAGAATTCAAAGATACAACCTTTGATATAGTACCAGATAAAGTAGAAGAAGAATTAGAGAAATTATCATCATTTATACAAAAAAATACTATTTCACCTAAGATTAATTTAGTAGAGAATGTTTATGCAGCAGAAAAGAATGAAAGTGATACTAATGTATTAGGTACTACTAGCACAAGTAATAGCGGATACATATATTACTTACCAGAATATGGAATGTACGATATGGAAGTAGCAGGAT
>CAZJBF010000035.1:0-3762 GCA_964544555.1 uncultured Candidatus Saccharibacteria bacterium
TCTGATATTGAAATATTTAAAAGTTTACAATTTCAATTTGTAAAACTTAAAGGTAATATATTACGTACAGAGACCACAGGGTTAGTCATCGGTAGCATAATTAAATATATTAAAGGAGAGATATGAAAAAGAAAAAAAGAACGAATTACAAACAAGCTAGAGATAGCTTTACACATAGGAATATTCCTGAGAAATATTACACTAAGGATGATGTTTTCATTTCTAGATTGGCTAGTATATTAATGGAACCAAGAAGTAGGATAAAGGGGATATTTTCTAGAAGACCAATTACTACCATTAGACTAAATTCCCTTAAGGGTAATCCTGAAAAGACTAAAGATATTTTAGTTAGAAAAGGATATGATTTGGAAGAGATATCTTGGTCTAAGGATACTTTTTTTGTTTTGAACAAGGATAAGGCAGAGGTATCACAAACTGAAGAATATTCTAATGGCTTGTATTACATACAAAATCTTTCTAGTATTCTTGCTACTCTTGTATTAGATCCTAAAGAAGGTGAAAAGATTTTGGATATGTGTGCTGCACCTGGTAGTAAGACTACACATATAGCTGATATAACTAAGAAGAAATCAATAATATTGGCAAATGATTCTGATATGAATAGGGTTTCTGATATGAATGGTGTACTTAGTCAATTTGGTGCAGATAATGTTAAAGCTACACTTAGTGACGGTAGAGATTTTGGTAAGAAATATCCTATATATTTTGACAGAGTTTTGCTTGATGCTCCTTGTAGTGGTGAAGGATTGATATATTTTCAAGGTCCTAGACCTTTGAGGTATTGGAGTATGGATAAGGTTAAGAGGTGTATGTTTTTGCAAAGAGAGTTGATTGTTTCTGCTTTTAAAACTTTAAAGCATGGTAAAAGTATGGTCTATTCTACCTGTACTCTGGAGCCAGAGGAGAATGAAGGAGTTATATCTTACTTGCTCTCTATGTTTCCAAATGCGAAAGTAGAGAAGATATCATTATTGGATTCTAAAGAATTTGATGAATACAGAGAGAATATTAAACCTGGTATAAAGAAATGGAGTGGTAATATATATAACCCATCGGTTAAGAATACTGTAAGGATTTTACCAAGTAGTAAGATGATGGGATTCTTCATAGCTAAGATTAGTAAAGAGTAGAATTATTCCTTTTAAGATACTAATATACTCGACTTAGAATAAGAGAGAAGTGAGTTGTACGAGAAAATCGGACAGTTGAGAAAGGTAATAAAGGCATAAGTCTACCCTATGCCTTTATCCTTATTTTTAGTCTACTTTATGCCTTTAAGACTCAACTTTATCTTTCCTTGGTTATCTATTCCAACTATCTTTACCTTTATAATATCTCCCTCATTAATAAATTTCCTTACATCTTTTACAAATTCATCTGATATTTCAGAAACATGAAGTAAACCTGCAACTCCTGGAGCTATATCTACAAACCCACCGTAAGGCATTATTGATGCAACCTTTCCTTCATAAATATCTCCTACCTTAGCTACAAAATTATATCCTCCAATTACTTTAGATGCCTCATCGATTGATTCTTTAGAAGAGCTATATATATTCACTGTACCATCTTCCTCTATCTCAATCTCTGCACCTGTTCTCTCTGATAGTTCTCGTATATTCTTTCCTCCCGGCCCTATTATTTCACCAATCTTGTCAGTAGGAACTTTAATTTGAACAACTCTAGGTGCATACTGAGACATTTCTTTTCTAGGTTCAGCTATAGCTTCTTTCATTTTCTCTAATATTACTAACCTAGCATCTTTTGACTGTTTAAATGTTTGTTTAACAATTTCCATACTCAAACCTTTTGTCTTAGTATCCATCTGTACAGCTGTAACTCCAGAATCTGTTCCTGTAATTTTGAAATCCATATCACCATAGAAATCCTCTACTCCTTGCATATCTGTTAAAACTTTGAATTCTCCATTATCACCAGTAACCAATCCACAAGCTATTCCACCTACTGCTTTTCTAAGAGGGACTCCTGCTGCCATTAGGGACATTGTAGAAGCACATGCTGAGGCCATTGAGCTAGAACCATTCTCTCCTTGTATTTCACTCATTACAAGCATTGTATATGGGAAATCACTCTCTGAAGGAATTACTGGCCACAAAGCTTTTTCAGCTAACATACCATGTCCAATAGCTCTTCTGCTAGGAGATAATTTAACTCTATCAGCATCACCATATGCAAATGGTAAATCATTGTAAAAATGCATATATCTCTGTTCTCTCTCTCCTTCCATATCATCTACTAATCTAACATCCTTGAGACTTCCTAATGTTGCGACTGTTAATGTCTGTGTTACACCTCTAGTAAACAGTGCGGATCCATGAACTCTAGGAAGTAAATCTACTTCAGCAGCTAACTCCCTTATCTCAGTTATTTCTCTTCCATCTACTCTAATATTTTCTTCTAAGACCATTTTCCTTAATGCTTTCTTTTGCAATTTTTCATATGCTTCATCCATAGCTACTCTGGAATATTTACCTTCTAGTTTTGTATACAATTCTTTTTTACTTTCATTATGAATTTTAGGATCACCTGCTTGTAAATTCTTTTTAATTGTATCTTCTCCTAACACTTCAAATACAGCATTTACTACTTCTTCAGGAGTTTCAAATGATGTGTATGTTTTTTCTTTCTTTTCTAATTTAGCAACAAAATCCTCTTGTGCTTTTAACCATTCATTCATATATTCAAAAGACTTTTCCATGCTTTCAAATATTTTTTCTTCTTCAACTTCATATGCACCAGCATCTATCATTGTAAATACTTTTCCATCACCTGCTACTACAAAGTTCATCTTTTCTTCAGGGGAGGTTAGATCGGAAGATTTCATAACATTAATAGGGGAATCATTTTCTAAACCGACTCTTACTCCAGCTATTGGTCCTTCGAAAGGTGCAGTAGAATTCATTAAAGCTACTGATACAGCATTTAGTGCCAATATTACTGGATCATTGTCTCCATCGTATGACATTACTGTAACAATGACACTTACTTCATCTTTGTAATCATGAGGAAATCTTGGTCTAATTGCTCTATCTATCATTCTTGCTTTTAGTATTGCATCATCACTTGGAAATCTTTCTCTTTTTACAAATCTAGATCCACTTATTTTTCCTGATGCATAGAATTTTTCAATATATTCAACAGTTAGAGGAAAATAGTCGAATTCACCTGTGGATTCTTTTGTATTTACATTTACAGTTATTACTGTGTCACCCATTCTTGCAAGTATGGAGGATTGAGATTTTAGAGCTAATTTACCAGTTTCAAAGGTACATTTTCTTCCTTCTATCTCAAATTCATGTTTAATTTCTTTAAACAGCATTAATTTAATATTTTTAATTTATTTATATAGCCAAGACATAAATAGTGGCTAATCTATTCTAATTGGAAAGTTTTTACAAAGAAAGGGGTTTAAACTCCTTTATATTTTTAGCTTTTTAGCTAATTGATTATATCTCTCTTCTTCATTATCTTTTAAGTATAGCATCAATCTTCTTCTCTTACCTACTATTTGAAGTAATCCTCTTCTAGAGTGATTATCTTTTTTGTGTGCTTTAAGATGCTCTGTCAAACTTTCAATTTGTTTAGTCAAGAGAGCAATTTGTACTTCTGGAGAACCAGTATCACCCTCGTGGAGGGCAAATTTATTTATCACTTCAATTTTTTCAGCGTTAGTTAGTGCCATAATGTATAGGTTAGCATTATATAGTTATATTTACAAGA
>CAZJBF010000036.1:0-3690 GCA_964544555.1 uncultured Candidatus Saccharibacteria bacterium
AGTTATATTTACAAGAGATATTCACTTTGAAATATTGGTTATTTTATAATTTTATGGGCTGGCTGTCAAGCATAATTGGAGCTCCATATGATCAAATATCCATATCTCATACATTCTCCTAGCAATATTTCATCTTTATTTAACATACTATGAGGTGATAATAGTCATTTTTTTAACCTTGTTGTCTAGCCCAATGGCTCATAGTGTATTAAATATTTATGAAATAACCTAAACTAATACCTACTAGATATTATTTTTCATTTAAGCTAAGCTCCATTTATTTCAGTCCTAATCTTTCAAACATATCCTTACTTTCTGTTTTTTCTCTCCTATTTGTCTGTCCTTTGTATCTTGGTAATGTAAAGAAGAATTTACTACCTTTACCTAGTTCACTCTCTACCCAAATATTACCTCCCATCTTCTTTACCAGATTGAAGGTTACATACAATCCTAATCCTGTTCCTCCTGGCCTGACTATACTCACATTATCATCCTTACTACTCTCTATATAGTTGCTTATCCTGTAGAACTTTTGTCCCAATTGCGAGATATCTTCTTTAGAAATACCATTGCCTGTATCTTCTATACTTACTTTTACTATTTCTTCATCGTACTCTGTATTTATTGTTACACTTCCTTTTTCTGTATATTTTATTCCATTACTTACTAAATTGTTTAATATCTCTACTACCCTAGCTCTATCTGCATATACTCTCGGAGTATTTATGTCTGTCTGATTTATTAACTCTATCCCTTTATCATTGCTCTCTCTGAAGTTGCCATCTAAAGACATCTCTATTTCTTTCTTAATATCTACTTCTTCTGGATTTAACTCTATCTTATCTCCTTCTAATTTAGCACTACTTAGTAATGTGTTTATTAACTTTATTTCGCTATCTATGGAGTCTTGTATTCTTTTTACATATTTTTGATATCCTAATGGATCTGATTGTATTTCACCTATGAACTTAGTTAGAAAGTCTGCATTCAACTTTACTATGGTTGCAGGAGTTCTTAGTTCATGACCCATTATATCTATCATATCGCTTTCTTTCTTCCTAGCTTCTTGTAATTGTTCTACCTTTATCTGTAATTCCTTTGTTTGTAAATCTACCTTTTGTTGAAGTGTTTTGTTAAATTCTTGTACCTCTTGGTAAAGCAAAGCCCTACTCATTGCTACTGAGGTATTTAGAACTAAGTTATTTAATAATCGAAGTTCTTCAACTGTAAAATCCCTTTTATCCTCTCTCTTACCTAATATCATTAATCCACTTATATGCGCATCCCTATTCAAAGGAATTATAGCATTGGTTTTATTTTCAACCATAAGTAAATATATTTGTTCGTTGAGCTTATCATTATTTTTCTCAAAATCCTTCTTTATTTCACTACGAATAATTACAGAATTATTATCCATTTTTCTCCAATACTGAACAAGCAGATTTAGCTCTTTAATATCAATTTGGTTATTTTCAAATCCTGCATTGTTTTCATAGATTGGCTTTTCATCATCATCCTCAAAGATATATATTCCAATGTGTTTTACATAGAAAATATCTTTAATTATTGAAATTATTCTTTTCGATAACTTATCTATATTTAATTCTATTCCAATATCTCTATTATACTTATTTATTATATATTGTGGATTTACACCTCCATGGGCAAATTTACCAAAAAATATATTTTGAGATTTATTTATAACAAATGAATAAATTATGGAAAAAAGCAAAGATCCAGTAAGTACCAAGCTACTTGATCTTATCATATACACATTCCAAGATAACGAATTAATTATCCATAAAAGTAGATAGAAGCAAAGAAAAGGAATTATTGTTAATAATATAATTTTTAGTATTTGAGCCAACAAAAATTTGACACCAAATAATCGGTATTTCATCATAGATATAGTCGTAAATGCTATGAAAAATATTAGGAAGGCAGGACCAACATTAGAAAAATTATACTCTCCTAAAAAAATAGGCAAAATTAAATTTGTAATTATTGCACCTACTAAGGAAAAAGAAATTCCTAGTAGTAAATACTGAATTTTTATTCTCTCCACTCCCTCGGCTTCTCTGTAGCTTCTAATTATATTTATTGAAAAAAGTATGATTTGAGTGGCAAAATGAATCAAGTAAAACACAATTCCATAACCAAAAGAAATTGATGAATGATTTGAATACAAATTAATACTTGTAACTAATAATGGTGAGAAATCTATTAATATTATAAATATTGTTAATATCAGAAGTGGTATATCTTTCTTTTCATTCGATCTATCAACTGGATATACGGTTGAGAAAAGATATAAACAAAAAAGTAATAAAGATGTAAATACAAAAATTAGCTTGTTATATAATAAAGCTGAATTTATAGCTGTAGTTTCATTTGACAAATAGTTACTCCATATCCAGGCAACTATCAATATAGAAATAAGAAAAAAGAATGTACTTTGTTTCTGCTTAGGATTATTAAGTAATGTCAGAAATCCTAGTACAACCAATATTCCACTTGTTATAAAAAGATACAATAAATCCATATCTTTACAAAGAGTTACTCTTTCCTCTTATAAAATTAGCTATTTTTCTACTACTATCAAAGTTTTCAGCATTATCTAAAGATTTTTCTAAATTTATATATATTGGTGTTGATATTGAGCCTAAATAATCTACAGATGGGCCAATATTAGGTATATCAAACTTAAAGAAACTGCTATTCAATAGACGTATTACAGAATTATCCGTGGTGGCAACCCAAGAATCTATATTATTACGCTTACTATAATCATAAGCTAATTTTAAAATTTGTACAGATGTTTCTCCCTTAGAACCTCTTCTTATTGCAAATTGAGAAAATTCGGCTACGCTGCTGCTTACTATAGGTTTCCATAAGTTACTTATTTCTATTTTAGGATCACTCAATGTAGGTAAACCTATTCCATTTTTTATAATTAATCTAGCAGATCCTGTATAAGTGTCACCTACTTTAGTAACAAATGGAACAGAATTCCAATGATACTTATCAAAATAAAGTCTCTTACCATTGTGATCTATTAATGTTCCATTTTTTAAGAATTGCTTATTTTCATCTTCCGTGAAATTTTCCTCTAAAATTCGATAACCATTTTTACTAAGTAATTCCTCATCCATTATGTTATCATCAATTTTTACAATTGGAATGTTTTGCAAATAATTTTCATTGTTGTACCTTTCAGTTACAACTTCTAATCTACCAATTTGGTCTTCGACACTCTGAGCTATATGAAATTCAGATCTTTTAGGAATAATCTCCTCATTCGATCTTTCTATTTCTTTGACTTCTGTATAAATTTCCATTTGAGCTATTTTCTAAAATTATTTAGCATAGAATCAATCTCTTTTCCTCTTTTCTTTATAACATGTAATGTCTGAAACATTAATCCAACTTTTCTTAATACACTAGGTTTAACTTTTCTAACACTTGAATTTAAGTCTATTGTTATAACCTTTTTTACTTCTTTTCCAGAAAGAATATTTTTTATTGTTTCCATTGCAAGAGCGCTTACTAAACTAGAAGTTGTTCCAATCTGAGGTGTTCTTGTACTATTTTTTTCTTTTCTTATTATTTGTTCAAATTGTTCTATAGGTACAGAAAATGGGTTTATCGCCCCAGTAAGAGTATTATTAATATAATCTAAGAAAAGACTTT
>CAZJBF010000037.1:0-3502 GCA_964544555.1 uncultured Candidatus Saccharibacteria bacterium
ATAGATGCTCTAAATGTTGATCCTACACCACCTACTATATATTCCATATTTGATACTGTAAGAGCTTTTTTAAGATGATATCCAACAATATATTCTATTTGTTGCATTATATTAATTGGAGAATTATCTTTGATTATTTTTACATTTGTAGCTATTGCTTTTACTTTTCTGTTTCTAAAATACTTAACAGCATTTTCAATAGCATTACTTTTTAAAATGGAATCAGCATCTAAACACATTATTAATTTACCTTTAGCATAATTTTTAATTCCATTGTTCAAAGCATGGGCTTTACCAGAATTTTTCTGTTTTATGTATATAATTTTATGAGATGGATTTTTTTTGATATATTCTTTTATCTTTCTATCGGTTTTATCAGTAGATCCATCATTTATTAGAATTACTTCAAAATGTTTGTATGTACTATTAAAGATATATTTAAGAGTTCTTTGTATTGAAACTTCCTCGTTGTATGCAGAGATTATGAGAGATAGAAATGGTTTATATGGAGATTTACTTTTTCTTTTGGAAATTTCTTGATTTATTAGGTATTTGTTATATACAAAAGACAAAGAAGATAGTATACCTAATCTAAATACGTTTATTATTCCAAAGATGGATATTAATATGTCAAGAATGCTCATGAATACTTACTTTTTAGTATGTTTTTTTTTCAGAAGAATAATGGCTAGTCCCAAAAGAAGGATACCTAAAGCAACTATAATTGCTATCTTCCAATCATTCAAGAATGAAGTTAGGAAACCTGCAGTAGTAGCAGTTCCTAATATTGCTCCATTTGCAGTATTATCTGACGACATATAATCTTATAATAAAAAGTTATAGGCTATTATACAATAAATACTTCTATATATCAATATTTCTTTATTACAATTTTCAATGAAAGTATACAAAAAGAAAAAAGCACCTCCGGTATAACTATCACTCTATTGAGTAGATATTGTTTTACCATCAACGGCGCTTTTCTACACTTAACGATTATCTGAAGATTTACATTTGGTAGCAAATTTTTCAATAATTTTTATTATTTTTGGTTCAATATTATTCCATTCGGAATTATTTTTAATTACAATCTTAAGCATATCATCATAAATACAAATTCTTCCTATTCCTATTATTTTTAGAAGATTATAGATTATAGAAAAACCTATTTCCCCTATATAACTTAAATAATATAGGTGATGATAGTTTAAAGGTGGGCAGATTTCTAGATAATACGTTTTAGATATTCTAAATGTAGTACGATAATATCTAATACGTGAATTGTAGGAGTCTGTCACTACAGTATAAGGTTGTAGTTTCTTTTTTTTAGTAGAAGACTTAGTATCATTTACTATGGTCATTATCCCCTCTTCTTCCTATATTTCCTAATCGTTTTTTAAAGTGCAAGATAACAGTATTATACTAGAAAATATCAAAGGGTACTATGGAATACTAAGGAATATAGCATAATGATTGTTACCTCTTATATCGAAAAGTTAAAGATTACTTCTATACAATAATTGTATACATAATTAAGTTAACTAGGCATAGTTCTTTGCTTTAAACAGTACTTCTTAACATAAGCTTGACATAAAATCATAAATATTACATTATTTAGTTAATTAAGATGTAACATCTCTGCTATGAAAAAACACCTTCTATATGGTTTGCTTCTTTCTTTTGTTTTCTCTTTTATGTTTATATCTAAAATTGAAGCTTTAGATATGTATGTTGGAGATCAAAGTCAATTAGCTTTTACAGGATGGGCATCCGTATATTCGGAATACAAAGCTAACCAAACTTTTAGGGTTACAAAAAACGTTCTCACAAGTGTTGCAATAATGATGAATGATAAAAAACCAGGGGGAACTGTTACACTTACTGTTAAGGATGAAAATACAGGAAAAACCATAGTAACCAAATCTCAGAGAATGGATGATACCAACTTTTTCGGATTCGAATCTTTTGATTTAGCTGAAAATGGAGTTGGATATCCTGTAGATGTAACTCATAGATTTTCCATGTGGGTAAGCACTGGCTTCTATGAAGATCATAATCCTGCTTGGGCTTTTACTAATGACTCTGCTTCATACTCTCGTGGTTTTAGAAGAGGTAACTTGTTGGATTTAGGTGGTGATCATGTCTTCTTTACATATGGTTATGATTTAGTTCCTGAAGAGCCTGTGGTTCCTGCAGAATTACCTGCCGAGGAAGAAGAAGTTCCTCCAGCAGATACCCCTATTGTTGTTGACGAAGATGTTCCCCCAGTTGATACCCCTATTGTTGTAGACCAAGAAGAAGATGATGGTGGGGATCAAGATACTCCTAATTCAGATTCATTAACATCAGAAGAAAGTGAAATGACTTTCGAAGTATCAGAGAATGATATAGATAACTCAGTAAAACAACCAAAAATAGATTCTCTTTTAGTTAATGATGAGAAGGAAGATTATTTAAATGATGTTGTAGTTGATTCTGGAGATGTAATGGTACTATCTGGTACCGCAGGTGCTGGGGATATAGTAGCTATTATGATAGGAGATGATACATTAACTACTTTTGCTAATACGGAAGGTAAATGGAGTGTAACTGCAAAAACAGAGGGTTTTGTTTTAGGTGAATATACTGTAGAGGCTCAATCAAAGAATTCTGATGAAAAAGCAAGTAGTAAGGTCGTTCTTTTTGATTTAACTATTAATGAAGTTGAACAGGAAGTTGCTACAGAAAAAGAAGAGGAAACTGAGAAAAATCATATTGAGTTAATAATATTGAGTGGCATAGTAGTATTGTTAGTAGTAGCTATTGGTGTGGTGACATATAAGATTATTAGAAATAGAAAAAGTAATAAAGATATTAAAGATGATAAAATAGATAATCTTAATGATTCTAATTCAATAGAAACTGAGGTTAAAAAATAGTTATGCACGCAAAACTTACTAAGATTGATTATAAAAATACTTTGTAAAGTTCAACTATTATTGATTTAATTAATATTTTCTTTCAACTAGTTTCAAATGTGTAAGTGGTTGAATGAATTTTGTGTAATTAGTAATCCTCTACCTCTTCACTTTGTTCTTCAAGTGTTATTTCCCCATTCCAATTAATAAGATATTTAACTTCTTTTAGAAATTCATCTTTAGAATCAAAAGGTTTGGAAATGTATTCCGATAGATTATCCAGTTTTACCCATTCATAGAGTCCCTCATCTGTAGAAATTAATGTACCAGTTGGGTTTGAAATCTTGAAATAGAAAAGTATTTTATCCACGACTAATTCTTTTGTATCTTTGGAATATAACTTGTTATGTAAAATTTTTATAAGTTCAGGATTTCCTTCTAAACCAGTTTCTTCCTTTAATTCTCTCTTAGCTGCATCTACGATATTTTCTCCATACTCTATTCTTCCTCCACCAAATCCCTGACAATCATAGAATGGAGATTTTTTTTCTAGTGTATATTAAAATTTCCTTCTTGTTATTTATTATACCCAAATACACAGTGAG
>CAZJBF010000038.1:0-3245 GCA_964544555.1 uncultured Candidatus Saccharibacteria bacterium
AAGGAACTGCCTGTCTTTGCTGGTTAGCACCTGTTAAAGCTCTCATTGCATCATTATGGGAAACGAAAGGAATTAATGCCATACCTAAACCAGCCTGTTGACTTGCTAGTGCATCTACATGAGTAACCCTATTTGCATCTTCTAATGAGAATTCTCCTTTGTATCTTACTGGAAGGAGTGTATCTATGATATTTCCAAATTCATCTTTCTTAATTGTTGCTGTAGATATATGGAAATTTTCCTCATCCATTGCATCTAAATATTCAACATCTTCAGTAACAAATGATTTTACTGATATCTCTTTTAAGCTCTTTTCTTTTGAAATCTTCTCTGCCAATGATTCATCTACTACTTCATTTGCTTTTCCTAATACCTTTTTCCCAACAACTAAGTCTTTAGAAAGTATTCTATTCAAAAGTGATGATTTATTATTTTTGACTGTATTTAAAACTTTTCTGTAAGGTGCTTCCAAGAAACCAAATTCATTAATCTTAGCAAGCATTGCTAATTGTGTAACAACACCAATATTTGAACTCTCTGGACTAGTTACTGGGTCAAATTTGGAGTAATGAGAGTTATGTACTTCTCTGATTGAGAATGTAGCTCTTTCTTTTGCAATACCTCCTGGACCTCCTGCTGTTACTTTTCTCTTGTTTTCTAATTCAGAAAGGATATTTGCCTGATCCATGAAGCTAGAAAGTGCATTAGCACCAAAGAACGACTGGATGGAAGCTGATATTGGTTTTGTACTAACCAACATAGATGGAGTTACCTTAGCATCTTGTCCATACAAACTCATCTTATCTTTGATATTTTTCTCTAATCTCCTGATTGCAGGATTCAAATGTCTTTCTAATATTTCACCAACGCTTCTAATTCTTCTATTTCGTAAATGATCGATATCATCAGGCTCTACTACACCATTATTTGTCTGAATTAATCTCTTTACTACCAATACTATATCGCTTGGATACAAAACAATTTCTTCAGGTTTATTAATATCATATGTAGTTCCAAGCTTTCTATTCAATTGATATCTTCCTATTCTTCCTAAATCAAATTTCCTTACATTAAAGAAGTTGCTTTTAATATATCTTTCAGCGCTCTCCAATGTTACTGATTCATCTGGTCTAAGCTTGTTATATATGCTTATTACTGCCTCTTCCTTATTCTTTGAGAAATCTCTTGCCAATGTTGCCTCTATATATTTATTCTCTTCATGAGTGTCTACATCTGCGAATAGCTTTCTAATTTCATCATCCGATTCCCATCCAAATACCCTTAACAATTCAGTTATCAATACCTTTGGTCTCTTTGGAAGAATTCTCATAGATATGACATTATGTCTGTTTGTATCTATCTCATACCAAGGACCTTTTCCAGGCATCAATCTTACTTTGTAAAGTGTTCTTGTTGGTAATTTGTCTGATTCTTCATACAACACACCTTCAGCTCTTACTATTTGATGAGTCACAACTCTTCTGACACCATTAAAGACAAAAACTCCATCACTAGTCATTATTGGTAAATCAGTGATGAATATTTCTTGTTCCTTAATCTCACCAGTCTTGTTATTCATTAACTGGACTTTTGCATACACAGGAACTTCATATGAAAGGCCTTTTCTAATTGCTTCTTCAATACTTCTATATGGATCACCATATCTAAAGTCTTTGAATTCCAAAGTCCACATTCTCTCCATAGTATCCTTTACAGGATTAATATCTGAGAAAAGATTTTGAAATCCATTCTTTTTGAAGTTAACAAAAGAAGCTATCTGAGCCTCTATCAAGTTGGGGAACTCTAAATCTCCGGAATAGTTTAAACCCAAATTTAACCTTCCAGATCTATTACTTTTTGGTTTTAGCATAGGGTAAAAATTTTAGTTATGTTATAACATATTACTTGAGTAAAAGCAGTATCCAAAAATTCAAAAAAGAATTATACAATACTACTTTTAAAGCAAAAAAACTCAGGGACATCGAGGATATTACCACATTTATTAGTATTAGTCAAAGAGTTTTTGTATATTTTCAAGTTATTATATATACTAAAAATATGAATAGATTTCAAGCGACCCATTTTCCTTGAATTATTCTTTGAAAAAGATCCATTAATATTTTATGATATATTACAATGTCAAGAAGAAAGAAAAAGAAACAAGTTACAATTCAAAGTAGTGAAACTAAGATATTCTTTGGGATGATACTCTTTGTTCTAGGTCTAATTATCTGTATTTCCCCTTTCATACTTAATCAATCACCTCTTTTTGACAAAATATCACTTGTACTAGGATATTCATCAATACCATGGGGAATATTTCTTTTGTATATTTCTTTCTTCCTACTTTCAAAAAACAGAAGGTTTGTTTCTAAGAGACAAGCTACTGGATTGTTTCTCTTTTCTCTTTGTTTAGGTATACTCCTCTCTTTTTGGTTAATTGATGAGCAAATGGACAATGAAGAATCACTTAGAGGTTCTGGAGGTGAATTAGGAAAATTGCTTCATCAATCATTGAATGGAATATTTGGCAATTTCATCGAGATATTGATTGTACTGATAGTCTTAATAATATCTTTCTCTCTTGTTACTGGAACAACTTTGGAGCAGATACGAGATTTTGTAGAGACCTCTATACCAGAAGAAAAGGATGAGACAAAAAAGAAGTTTGATTTAAGAAGTTTCTTCAAAAAAATTGGTTTTGGAAGTGACAATGATGGAAGAGATGATATAGAGATAAACAATGGAGAGGCAAATACAGCAGAACCATATATAGAGAACGAGGAAGATGATACTGAAAAAAGATTGGAAGAAATTTTGCATAGAGATGTAGAGAAGAAAGAGGATAGCTCGAAAAATAATGATGATGAAACTTTCGTAGGAGAGACCGCTCACACAAATAATCCTAACTCAACAGAAGAAGGTAAGCCTCAGGAGCCAAAATATCCAGCATGGAATTTCCCTACATTAGATATATTGCAAGAGAAAGAAGTACAAAAACAAGATGAAAAAATATACAAGGAGAAAGCAAGAATAATTGAAATAACTTTAAGAAACTTTGGTATACAATCTAAAGTTGTAGCCATAGCTGTAGGTCCTACAGTATTAAGATTCTCACTAAGTATTAGTACAGGAACGAAGGTATCCAAAGTAAAAAATCTCAGCAACGATTTAGCATTGGCCCTTGCATCACAGACAGCTTCCTTGAGAATAGAGGCACCGATACCAGGGACTTCATTCATCGG
>CAZJBF010000039.1:0-2792 GCA_964544555.1 uncultured Candidatus Saccharibacteria bacterium
CTTGGAGTGTGGTAGAATAGCTATATGAAAATATTAATAGTTATTCTTAATTATAATGGGCTTGCCCTTTTAGAGAAAAATCTAAAATCTGTTGTAAATACTTCGTACAAGGATTTTGATGTCGTAGTTGTAGATAATGGGTCTTCTGATAACACCTCGGTTGAATATTTGAAAAACAAATTTCCTTCTGTAAAAATTGTAAAAAGTGACGAAAATCTAGGATTTGCTAGAGGAGCTAATTTAGGAGTATCAACATATCCCAACTATGATGCTTATCTCTTTTTGAACAATGATGTATCGGTAAATAATGATTGGTTAACAAAAATGGTTGATGTTTTGAGCAGTGATAAAAATATAGGAGCTGTAGGACCTAAGGTTCTCTATTCGAAGCTAAGAGATGGTAAATATATAATAAATTCAGCCGGTGTAGATGTTAACAAACACTATATGGCATATGACAGATATGATGGAGAAGAAGATAGCGATAGATACAATGTAGTTGAAGAAGTAGACGCTTTAATAGGGGGTGCATTTCTTGTAAAAAGAGAAGTATTTGAAAAAGTTAAAGGTTTTAATCCCAAAATGTTTTTCTACTATGAAGATGTAGATATATCACTCAGGATAAAAGATCTTGGTTACAAGTTATACTACTGTGGTACTAGTACCGTATATCATGATCATATGGCATCATCTAAAAAACTCTGGAGTAAAACTAAGATGAATATCATGAGCATGAAAAATAGATTCATTAGTATTGGAAGTAGGTTAGGTTTTTTGGTAGCATTAACAGAAACTATGTGGTATCTTTTTAATTGGTTAATTTGGAAGATAATATATTCTAAATCTATTACTTTAAAGGAATATTTTAAGAAAAATGAAAAGAAATGATATAGATTTGTACAAACAATTTGTAAAGACTATTTTCAAGATGAGATACAAAGGATCTTTTCTTGGTTTCTTTTGGGTTCTTCTAAAACCTTTCTTCATGTTCTTAATTCTTTTTGTAATATTTTCTTCTACGTCTGGAGCAGTTGGGAATATTACATCTGAACAGTATGCAGTATATCTGCTTGCTGGATTAATAATATTTACATTTTTTAATGAAGGAATTACTTGGGGTATGGGCTCTATAATGGAAAGAGCTGGATTAATAGTAAAAATTAATTTCAAAAGAGAAATTGTTGTAATTAGTTCTTTGACTATGTCTTTAATCAACTTTTGCATTAATCTATTAATCATAGGTATTGTAGCTATAGTTCTTAATGTTGATATCTCTTTAATGGCTTTAGGATATATATTTTTAATATGTTTAACTATGTTTTTAGGAATGTATGGAATATCATTTTTTACTAGCATATGGATGGTTCATGTAAGGGATCTTACTCATATATGGGAATTAGTATCTCAGCTATTGTTTTATGCCTCTGCTGTCTTCTTTCCTGTTGCTTTGATTCCTGAAAAATACAGATTCATAGTTAAATATAATCCAATTGCCATATTCATAGAGTCTGTTAGGAAGGCTTTAATATATCAGGATTTTGTCCATATTAAATTTGTACTTGCAGCTTTGATAGGATCAATAATAATTATTTTCATTGGTAGAAGATATTTTAAGAAAAATATTTTAAAAATAGCAGAATACTTTTAATATATGGAAGACATAGCAATTAGTGTAAAAAATGTAAGTAAAGATTTTAAGATACCAATTAATGGTAGAAATAATACTTTACAAGAGAAATTTGTAAATCCTTTTAAGAAGACAGAATTTAGAGAGTTTCAAGCTTTGAAGAATCTTTCTTTTGATGTTAAGAAGGGAGAATTTTTTAGTGTCATAGGGCCTAATGGGGCTGGTAAGTCTACACTCTTAAAGATTGTTTCTCAAATATATGTTCCTGATGAAGGTACAGTTGAAGTTAATGGTAAGCTTGTTCCTTTTTTGGAATTGGGTGTAGGTTTTAATCCTGAACTAAGTGCTAAGGAAAATGTATATCTTAATGGTACTATACTAGGTCTAACTAAGAAGGAATTAGATGGGTGTATAGATGATATTTTTGATTTTGCTGAATTAAGAGATTTTGCTAATTTACCTGTAAAAAATTTTTCTTCTGGTATGTCAGTTAGATTAGCATTTTCCATAGCTATTAGGGTTAGCTCTGATATTTTGATATTGGATGAAGTTTTAGCAGTAGGTGATGGTGAATTTCAGAAGAAGTGTTTCAAGTATTTTGAAAATATATTAGGGAAAAAGACAATATTGTTTGTTACTCATGGGTTGAGTGCTGTAATTAAGTATTCTGACAGGGTTCTTTGGTTAAAGGAGGATAGGAGCTATGAGATAGGGGATCCTAAAGAAATGGTTAGTAAATATAGTAGTACATTTTAATTAGTTATTCTTGAATGAAAATGATAGAAATCTTTAAGAGGATAGTTTCTAGACTACCATTGTATATTACTCAATTTAAAACATTAGTTAGGAAGGAAGGTGTGTACAAGACTTTTAAAAAAATGTTTAGAAAGATGTATAGGTTTATTATTAGTGGAGGTGATTGTTCTAGATTGATGAGAGTGTCATATGGTGATTGGATGAAGAATATTGAGGGTAAGTATCTCAATGAGGAGAGTATGAAAAAGGATTTGTCTTTGTTGAAGGTTAAGCCTAGATTTTCTGTCATATTTCCTGTTTGGAATAAGAGTGAGGAGATGCTTCAGAGTGCTTTGGATAGTATTACTAATCAGGTTTATGATAATTGGGAGATTTGTATTTCTGATGGTTCTACAAAGGATGTTGAAGA
>CAZJBF010000040.1:0-2635 GCA_964544555.1 uncultured Candidatus Saccharibacteria bacterium
AATAGTAATCATCCATGGAAAGGTGTTGGAGATTTTAAAGAAAGTTTAGGAGGTCAAAAGATAACGTATATGCATAGTAGAGATTTACCTATCAAAAAGGCAAAATATTATTTGTATTACATCTATTCATATATTAGAACTACTTTGAAGGGGTATACGATTAAGTGGTAATAGTTACCAACTACCGCCACCACCTCCACCAAATCCACCACCACTGCTTCCTCCACTAAATCCACTTCCTCCTGATGCGCCACCGCTACTTCTGAAGCCTGCTGAACTGTTAGAAGCTACTGATTTGGAGTGAACATTGTTGTTGATGTTTGATATTGAATTTAGTAGTACATATGAATTGAATGTATTTAAATCTCCTTGATACCAATCGGGTTGTTGAGTATATATATCTTCAAATTCCTTCATCCATTTTTTCTCAAGTCCGAATATCATTGCATATGGTAGGAGTTTTTCAAATATACCAGAATATTTTTTAGGATCATTATGAAATTCTATTCTCTTCTCTTCAGCTGTATCTATGTAAAGTTTCAATCCTTCCAATTCATAATATATTTTATTTCCTTTTTCTGATCTTATATCTATTTTAGTAGACAGTATTATTACTATTACAGAGGAAATTATTAACCCGATAGTCCAACCAGTAGCAGCTATAGTTGCAAGAAATGATCCTAATATGAATGATAGTATAGTTCCAACTATCCCTATTGTAAGTAATATGCCTTTTAGATTTTGTTTTTTCTTACTAAAATATTCTTTATCTAGTACTTCTTTACTTAAAATTCCAGATATGGAAATTACTGTTTTGTAAAAATCAGAACTTATTTTTTTAGTATTAATACTTTCTTTGTCTCCTAGTAATCCAGTAAAAAGAGTTTTTACTGAATCAGAAACAGTATCCATATCTGTATTATTTTTTACTAAAGTATAGTTCTTTTTATCTTCCTGTTTTATCTTAATATATCCATCAAGAGCCATTTGAATTATTTGTGCTGATATATATTTATCTTTAACAGCACAAGAATATATGTAGCCTCCTAACAATGGATATATATCTTTAGGAGAATTGTAATGAGGAATTACTGTAAGTTTTTTATTGTTATTTTTTTTCTTTACATATGCATACATTAATATGAATGCAGGAATAGGTAACAATATTCCAATATTTGCTAGTATTGTCTCTATGATTTGTTGCTTAGTAGTATCAGCCAATGTACCTTTAGGCATGGCTATTGTAGCTGTTAGACCTTCGTATGATCCTAATTCATTATTTGTAGTTAAAGAAACATTATTTGTAGATATATCAGTATATGTACAGTCTGAAAGAGTAGAGCTGTAGGCACCTGTATAACAGACTTTGTTAGTTATTCCTCCTGGTACCGATATATTTGCTTCAACCTTGCTAATTGGAATATTCCATCCATCACCAGTTATGTTTAAATACAACTCATCATGATCATTAAAGTAATTTGTTGCATATCTCAGAGTATATGATATTACATATACATAATTACCTTGTATTGATGTATCAGCGTCTCCTATTTTAAATATGGCGTATCCATTACTTGAACTTCTTGAATACTCATCATATTTAACGGAAGGATTACTTTCCTCATAATAGTATATTTCATCTAAAAGAAGTATTGTTGGTCTTTTAAATCCAACTTGAACACTGTAGTCAACTGGAATTTCTCTTATTATTCCATGGCCGTAAGAAGGCAAGTAATAGTGTATTTCTTCTTTGATTACTATATCGGTATTTTGTTTTAACTCTATATCTGACTTAAACAAAGTTATTTGCTCTTCATATGGATCTGTTTCTGCGAAAACATTACTCCTACAAGAAGTTAAAATTGCAAAGAAAAGAATAAAGGAAAGTAATACCTTTTTCATCTTATTAGAATTTTATTTCAACATTCTTCTGTTCTTCTTCTGAAGCTTCAAAAAATGCCAATTTAGTAAATCCAAATATATTAGCTACTAAATTATTTGGGAATACTGCAATTACTGTATTGAAATCTTTAGCAGCACCATTGTAATACCTTCTGGATTTTTGAATATCATCTTCTAAAGCTTTCAAGCTAGATTGTAATTCCATGAAATTAGTATTTGCTTTTAATTCTGGATAACTCTCTGCAACTGCAAATATTTTAGTTATTGCTTTTCCTAATTGATTTTCAATTTCCATCTTTTCAGAAAGAGAATCAGTAGACATAGCTTTTGCTCTCATCTCTGTTACTTTAGACAATGTTTCCTGCTCATGTTTTGCATATCCTTTTACTATTTCAACAAG
Organism: uncultured Candidatus Saccharibacteria bacterium; assembly: GCA_964544555.1. Lineage (GTDB taxonomy): Bacteria > Patescibacteriota > Dojkabacteria > SC72 > SC72 > UBA5232. Next base: position 2,303 of record CAZJBF010000040.1, read on the forward strand.
ATTTGGAATCATATCGTATCTTTGTTTAAGGAATGTCTCTATATCAGCGGAAGCTTCTTCTACAACTAACTTCTGTTTAGCTAATTTGTTGTACAAAGCTACTAGAAAGAATATTACTAAAACTACCACTCCCAAAAGAATATATCCCCACATAATATTTATTACTTAATTTATATATACTATATATGTTATTGCTTTTAAAAAAATTTTGCAAATATATATATTGAAGAGATATCTGGAAAAAATTTTTCATAATATCGGGGAGACAGGACTTGAACCTGCGACCTCTGCGTCCCAAACGCAGCGTTCTAGCCATCTGAACTACTCCCCGAT
>CAZJBF010000041.1:0-2571 GCA_964544555.1 uncultured Candidatus Saccharibacteria bacterium
TCTAATATATTCGTTTTTTCTTGGTCCAAATTTCTTTCTTAAATCTTCTTTTTTTTCAAAAGCCATTAATTATTTAAAAGGTAAAATTATATATTTTGGGAAAATGACTCCTTAGTCCTAATTTCCTCTTTAAGGTTATCTATAAATTCTTGTACTTTCATCAAACCTTCTTCTTTATTTTTTCTTGCTCTTACAGAAACAGTTTCAGTCTCTACTTCTTTGTCTCCTACGATTATTATGTAAGGTATCTTCATTCTTTCAGCATCTCTTATTCTAGATTGCATACTTTTGTTTCTGTCATCTAATTTTACTCTTAATTGAGCTTCCTTTAGTCTGTTGTATACATTCTTTGCATAATCAGAATGTTTTTCTGATATTGGAATGATGTATACCTGTTCTGGTGTAAACCATAGTGGGAAGTCTCCACCATGATGCTCTATTAAGAATGCTAAGAATCTTTCAAATGACCCAATTAATGCTCTGTGTATTACAAATGGTTGTTGTTCTTTGCCTTCTGCATCGATATATGTAATTTTGAATCTTTCTGGTAAGTTGAAGTCTAATTGTATGGTTGATACTGAGTCTTCTTTACCAAATACATTGACAGCTTGAATATCAATTTTAGGGCCATAGAAGGCAGCATCACCTGGCATTTCTTGAAATTCCAATCCTCTTTCTTTTAATACTTTCCTTAAGGCTTCTTCTGCATATTCCCATTTCTGTGGATCTCCAGCATATTTCTTCTCATTCTTTGCTCTGTCACAAAGAGAAAGTCTAAATTTGTATTTAGAAAAGCCTACATCTTTGTAGAATATATCTAAAAGATCTAATGTCTCATTTAATACTTCTTCCAATTGTTGAGGGGTACAGAAAAGATGTGCGTCATTCTGTGTAAAACCTCTAACTCTTTGAAGACCATGTAATTCACCACTTTTTTCATATCTATATACAGTACCTAATTCTCCAAGTTTGTATGGTAATTCTTTGTAGCTTTTCGTATCTAATTTGTAAACCATCATAGCTGCTGGACAATTCATTGGTTTAAGATAGTAGGTCTCATCTTCTACAACTATTGGTGCATACATAGAGTCTTTGTAAAAGTCTAAATGGCCAGATGTTTGGAAAAGTATTTCTTTGTTAATATGTGGAGTTAATATATGCTCATATCCTGCTCCTCTTTCTAAATCTAACATATATTCCTCTAGTATTCTTCTCATTACATAACCTCGTGGTAACCAAACTGGTAAACCTTGTCCTATTTCAGGAATAATTGCAAACAATTCTAATTGTTTACCTAATTTTCTATGGTTTCTGTTCTCTAGTTCTTCTTGATTTTTCAAAAATGTATTTAATTCATTCTCTGTAGGGAATGCAGTACCATATATCCTTGTAAGCATCTTTTTATTCTCATCACCTCTCCAGTATGCTCCAGCGGTTTTAGTTAATTTTATTGCCCCTATCTCATTACTATTTTCGATGTGAGGTCCTCTACATAGATCAGCGAATTCATTCTCACCAGTTACATAGAAGCTAAATTCTTTACCTTCTAGCTCATTAAGTAATTCTAACTTGTATTGTTGATCAGTCTTTTTAAGATATTCTTCAGCATCTTCTCTACTCATCATTATTTGATTGAATGAAACTCCCTGTTTGATTATTTTTCTCATTTCTTTCTCTATTTTAGGAAGATCTTCATTATATATTGGCTCAACAAAATCAAAATCGTAGTAGAATCCATTCTCTATTGCTGGCCCTATACCTAATTTAGTATCAGGGTATAGCTTAAGTATTGCTTGAGCTAGTATATGTGATGCAGAGTGTCTTATTTTTTCTAATTTTGATATTTCTTCAGAATTCATAATTATATTGATTGAAAATATTAATTTAAAGTTTTTGTTTTGGAAAAACGGTTAACATTGTTAAAAAAGATGTGTTGAGAAAACAATCTTACAAAGTTTTGATTTGTTAATACCGTGTATTTTATACATTGGAATATATTCTATCACTCTGGAAGTTTGTAAGCAATATTATGTACAGGTTACATACATATGTGTAACACAAAGTTATTGGAGAAATTGCATAATCCAAATTTCAATTTAACGGAATTCCGTGGAATTAAAATAAAAGAGGTAGAATCTTTATCTTTTAATTGAAATATTTTTTAGCTTTTCGTAATAGTTATCCATACTTATAACCTCAAGATTATGTTCAATTGGAAATACCTTTTCTATCTGTTCAATTTTTTTATGAATTTTAATCTCAAAAACATCATATTCTTTTTGATAGTTTTCTATAACTAGATCAGCCTCTTTACCAGAATATTCTCTGTAAAAATAGGTATTAAAATTAAAATCAGTACATTTTTTTATCTTTTCTACTTCAGAAACTATATAATTCTCAAATACTGATACTTTATCTGGTCTTAAATCTAATTCTCTGAAATCCTTAATTAAAGCATTTCTTATACCTAAATCATAAAAATAGTATTTTTTATTTTCAGAAACGGCTCTTCTTGCATTTGTTTTGAAACTTGGTAAAGATATTAAGATATAATTTTTTACAAATATTTCT
>CAZJBF010000042.1:0-2544 GCA_964544555.1 uncultured Candidatus Saccharibacteria bacterium
CCCTGTGGTAATTCTTTAAAAATTTTTCCTTCTCTAGATATACCATAGAAGATTTTGAAATCTAACTGATCTTCAGTTGTTGCTAGATTAAGGAAAAGATCTTGTATTTTAGATATTGTCTTAGGAATATTAGCTAGTTTCTTATCTATTTTGTTAACCACTACAACAGGTTTCAATCCTAATTCTAATGCTTTTTTAAGTACAAATTTTGTTTGTGGCATAGTACCTTCTTTAGCATCTACTAAAAGTAAGCAACTATCAGCCATATTTAATGTTCTCTCTACTTCACCACCGAAATCAGCGTGTCCTGGAGTATCGATTATATTTATTTTTACACCTTTGTAATTTACTGATATGTTTTTTGCATTTATTGTAATACCTTTTTCTTTCTCTAGTTCACCTACATCAAGTATTTGTGTCTGAGACATTTCTTCTTCATTCTCTCTAAAAAGGTGAGTTTGCTTCATAAAAGCATCAACCAAGGTAGTTTTTCCATGGTCTACGTGAGCTATTATCGCAATATTTCTTAAATTTTGTTTGTCTGTTAGGGAATTAGGCATAACGAAGAGTCATTTTACCACAAAAAAGCTCCAAAAAGAAGCTTTCTTTGTTTTATTATTACTGATACTGCAAAGATTTTTATTCTTTAATTTCTACTCCTCCAAAAATTGCAGAACCGGATATCCTTAAAACAGGTTCTTTAATATCATTCTCACTTAGTTTTGGTTCCCATCCACCTAAGATACCTATACCATCAGTTATTATTCTACAATTTTTTGGAACATACACATCTATTCCACCAAAGACTGCATTAATTTCTAATCTTGCTCCTTCTTTTGATATCTGACAATCTCTTAAATCTAATTCATATCCACCAAAGATAGCATTAACTTCACCGCCTCTGAAATCTTTAGAAACGATCTTTTTCTCTGATCCCCAAAATACTACAGTATCATCTATTCTTTCTCCTTTATATTTTTTTTTTGAATCTAAACTATCCTCTTCATCTTTTTTGAAAATTATGGATAATCCAAGAGAGATTATTAATACTGGCCATAGGAAGGAAAAGAAATTTCTATCAAATATATTGCTTAGAAAAATCATTCCTCCAACTACTGTAATTAAGACTCCTGCTACTGTATTTCTGTATACTATTAATCTAATACCAATAGCAATTAATATTAAAGGCCAAAATGTTGAGACTACTGACCATATATCAAAGTTCAAATAATCCCACATTCCTGCTCTATCCAAGAAGAGAATTGATCCAAATAGTATTAGGAGTAATCCTATGACTATCTTTGTTCCATTTTTCATATATTTTAAATAGTTAAATTATATATCTTTACTTTTTTTTTGAGTGTCTGTCTTAACCTCTTTCTTAAGTGTATCTGTCATTTTTCTAATCTTATGTTTAATTTCTGTCTTATTCTCTTCTATTACAGAATCTGATTCTTTCTCAATACTGGATTCTATTGGTAGTATTACCCAAAGAATGATGTAAAGGAAAAATCCAAATCCATTTGACAAAAAAGCTATAGCAAAAATTATTCTAATAATTGATGGATCTATATCAAAATATTCTGCTATACCAGCACATACTCCACCAATCATTTGATTGTCTTGTGATCTATATAATCTTTTCATATTATTTCTAATTATTAATTAATTATCTACACCGTCCATTATATATCACCTGAATATTTTGTAAACATTTGATATATACTATTAGAAGATAAATTAAAAAGGAGAATATATGACTAAACAACATCAAATATATAAATGTAAAGTTTGTGGAAACATAGTAGAAGTAATTCATGAGGGTATGGGAACTTTAGTATGTTGTAATCAACCTATGGAGCTTCAGATTGAGAAAATTTCTGAAGAAGGCACAGAGAAGCATGTTCCAGTTGTTAGCTTCGAAGATGGAAAAATAATTGTAAATGTAGGTCAGATAAGTCATCCTATGGAAGAATCTCACTATATCGAATGGATAGAGATAATAGCTGATAATGAGAGTAAGAAAGTATTTCTTAAACCAACAGATTTGCCAAAGGCAGAATTTATACTAAAAAAACAGGAGAATTTTAAAGTTAGATCATATTGTAATATACACGGACTTTGGGAAGGAAACTTTTAATTGATTCCTGAGAGTATTTTTACAAAACTATCCATATTATTAAAGACATGGACTCTTGATAGTGTAAATCTATTTGTATAGTAATGATCAATACTTCTACCACAAGAAAAACCTAATGAGTATCCACTAGATGCTACTATACTTGTAACTGTCCCGTTATATGCACATCCGGGATATGCTATCGAATATACAGTCTTTCCGGTAGCATGTTGTAAAGAATATTTACTACCAGCTATTTGTTGTATCATAGAAGAGCTATCAATCTTGGTTAGATCTGGATGATTACTAGAATGAGATTCTATATCCATTCCGTTATCGGACATCTCTTTCAATTGATCATATGTGACTGATGTTCTAGAAGAAGGAACAAAGAATACACCTTTCTGTCCATATCTTTTCAATAT
>CAZJBF010000043.1:0-2532 GCA_964544555.1 uncultured Candidatus Saccharibacteria bacterium
GTATCACCTTTATTTATATTTATGATTATATCCGTTATTCCTAGATCTATGGCGTCTGTGATTATCCTTTCTATCATTGGTTTGTTACCTATGGGTAACATATGTTTGTTTTTTGTGTGTGTTAGAGGTCTTAATCTTGTACCTCTACCACCTGCTAGTATTAGGGCTTTCATATATATTTTTAATTTAATATGTTAATTAGATACCTCTAAGAATTTTTTATAGTTATCTATGTTTATTAAAGTATATTTAGAATTTGGATATTCTAACCAAGAATTAGGAGCTTTCTTAATCTTACTCCATTTAAATTCATAACCATCTAGTGAATCCGCATATTTTTCAATATAATCGATTTCTGCACCATCATATGTTCTCCAGAAAAATTTGGATACATATCTATTAGTATACGCATTTAATTTCATTCTTTCTAAAATTAGGAAGTTTTCCCATAATGCCCCTCTATCATTTCTCTTGCTTAATGGGTTGAAGTTATTTATTAATGCATTCCTAATACCTAAGTCATAGAAATATATTTTATTTTGTTTAGAAAGTACTTTTCTCTCATTAGTGTAGTATGGTGGCAACCTAAATATTACATAGTTCTTTTCTAATAGATCTATGTATCTCTCTATTGTTCTGAGATTTAGATTCAAAAGATTACCCAATTCACTAAGCGATACTTCAGAACCAACTTGCAAAGCTAAAGCAGAGAGTAATGTATCTAAAGAAGAAGAATTTTTAACATTTTCCAATTCCAATATATCTTTATACAAGTAACTTTTTGTAATTTCCACAAGTTGTTTTTCCTTAAATTCTCTATTTCCATTATATATATCAGGATATGTTCCATAGACTAAAAGACTTTCTAATTCTTTATCTAAATCTAAAGGATGTCTATTAGAATATATTTCCTTAATTGATAATGGGTATAACTCGTAGGTAAATTTTCTTCCTGTTAGAGGCTCGGAAGTATTGGATAGAAGGTTTAAACTTGATGATCCTGTAGCTATTATTTGTTTTTCCTCTTGATAATTATCTACTAATAATTTAAGTGTATTACCTATTTCATCTATCTTTTGTGCTTCATCTATAAATACTATTTTCTTATCACCTATGAGATTTTTTAAGTATTCAAAATCATTCTTAGCAAGAGTCTCCCTATCTTTTCTATCATCTCCACTAAAGGTAATTATATTTGAGTAATTTTCTAAAATATGGTTAATTAAAGTGGTCTTACCTACCTGTCTTGGACCAGTGAGGATTATTATTTTTCCTTTAAAAAAGTCTTTTTTAAAGGAATCTTCTATTGTTCTTTTAATATTGTACTGCATATTTTAGGCCTAATTTATGTATTACACTACACATATTACGCCTAATTCGTGTAGTTGTCAATATGTGTTTTTAATCAAATTCCTTAGTATTTATCAATGTTTTCATTTATTTATCTAATCTTTTAGAAAGATATGCTTCTGCTTGAATATCTGCTTTTGGTTTTAATGGTTTCCACCATGATTCATTTTGTACATACCAATTTACTGTATCTTTTAACCAATCAGATACTGATTTAGTAGGTTCATACCCTAATTTTTCTTTAGAATCTGAAAAATCTATTGCATATCTTAAATCATGTCCTTTCCTATCTCCTACATGGACTATGAGGGATTCTGGTTTGTTTAAATATTCTAATATCTTCTTAACTATCCATATATTTGTTTTTTCTCCATTTCCTCCAAAGAGATATGTTTTCCCTATCTCTCCTTTCTTGATACATAACTCTATACCTTTGCAATGGTCTTCTACATGTACCCAATCTCTCACTTGAGTTCCTTCTCCATATACTGGTATTTCTTCATTCATTATGGCTCTAGTAATTGCTAGAGGTATTAGTTTTTCAGGAAATTGATATGGTCCGTAGTTGTTAGAACAGTTTGATATTGTTACAGGTAGTTTGTGTGTTGAGAAGTATGCTCTTACTAAGTGATCAGATGCTGCTTTTGATGCTGAGTATACACTTCTTGGGGCATATGGCATATTTACATTAAATTTGGCATTAGGATCATCTAATGGTAATTCTCCAAATACTTCATCTGTTGATATATGGTGAAATCGTATACCACCATTTGCTAAGGCTGCTTCTAGTAAAACTAGAGTACCTTCTACATTTGTTTTTACAAATTCTTCTGGTCCTTCTATGCTTCTGTCTACATGTGATTCTGCTGCAAAATGTACAATGATATCTATTCCTTTTGTTATATCCATTACCAAATCTTTATCACATATGTCTCCTTTTACAAATTTGTAATTTGGATTTTTTTCTATTTCTTTTAGATTTTCCAAATTACCAGCATATGTTAGTTTGTCTAAGTTAGTTATCTGATCATTGGGATATTTGTTTAACCAATATTTAATGAAGTATGATCCTATGAAGCCTGCACCACCTGTTACTAGGAGTTTCATATTTTTAATATTTATATATTAAATGGGTAGCCTGTATCACCCATAGTATACAAGAGGATGGATGATATTTCTACA
>CAZJBF010000044.1:0-2397 GCA_964544555.1 uncultured Candidatus Saccharibacteria bacterium
CATATTCATCAACTATATCTGCAGGTGTACATGTATTTGAATCAGGAGATATATCTAAAAATGTAAAAGATATTCAAAAATTTACTAATGATTGGAACAAAGAATTAGAAAAAGCTGACAAAGCAGTATACCAATCAAAACAGAATGGAAAAAACAAAGTATCAGTATCAGAAAACTTCTTAAAATACTACAAACTATAAATATTTCTGTATAGTCTCAATATAGCTTTCTTTACTCTGTGCTCCAACAATTTTCTCTACAATATCTCCATTCTTAAAAATAAATACAGCTGGAATACTCATAATCTCAAAAACATTAGACAAAGTACCTTCCTCATCAACATTCACTTTACATACCTTAACCTTACCATCCAACTCTTTCGCTATATCTTCGATCATAGGACCAACCATCTGACATGGTCCACACCAAGGTGCCCAAAAATCAATTACTGCTACTCCTGAATATTCAGTTATTTCTTTCTTGAAAGTTGAGTCCGTTAGTTGTATTACTGACATAGTAAATATATGCTAAATTAAAAAGTATTGGAATATGGGCATAAAGATATATTCCTAGTATAATATATATCATAACATGAAAATAATTGATATCAAAAAAAATAAAGAAGAAGCAATATCAAAAGCCTTAGAAGTACTTTCTAAAGGTGGATTAATCATATACCCAACAGAAACATGCTATGGACTAGGAGGTGATGTTACTAATCCTGAAGCTCTAAAAAAAATAATGGAATACAAAACATTAAGAGGTTCTAAACCAATATCTATAGCTGTTAGTGATAGGGATATGGCAGAGAAATATGTAGAGATAAATGAAATGGCAGATAATATTTACAAAAACTATCTACCAGGACCAATAACAGTAATATCAATGAGTAAAGGTAAGCTAGTTCCTCCAGTAGTATCAATGCAAGGAGCAGTTGGAGTTAGATATCCTAACTATGAATTTGTACTTGAATTAATTAAAGATTTTGGTAAACCAATTACTGCTACATCAGCAAATGTATCATACAGATCAGCACCGTACAATATTGATCAGTTGATTAAGAATTTGCCTAAGAAAAGTTTAGATTTAGTAGACCTAATACTAGATGCTGGTACTTTACCACAAAATCCTCCATCTACTGTGTTAGATACAACTATGAATCAGCTATCAGTATTAAGACAAGGTAAGTTGGAATTTGAGAATGCATTGATAAAAAGTAAGAAGGTAGAGGAAAGAGAAACTAAATTAACAGAAGAGACTATACGGTTTGGAAAAGAATTTGCAGATATATATTTGAAGAAAGATATTCCAGTAGTTGTAGCATTGAGTGGAGAATTAGGTGCAGGTAAAACTCAGTTCGCTAAAGGTATAGGTGAGAGTTTAGGTATTAATGAGATTATTAATTCTCCCACATATACCATAATCAATGAATATATATATATGTTAAATGGTAAGAAGAAAACTCTAGCACATATGGATACGTGGAGGTTAAATGATAATGAATTGGAAAAATCTGGATTAATACAACATTTGGAGAATGGGAATATTGTAGTTATTGAGTGGGCAGATAAATTTTACCAAGAGATATCATCTTTGTGTGATAATATGAATATATCAATGTTTAAGGTAATAATTAAATATATATCATTAGAAGAGAGGAGTATTGAAATATATGAATCATAGAGATCCAATAATAATTGCTTTTGATACTAGTTGTGATGATACTTCTTGTGCCATTCTACGGGGCAGGAATGTACTTTCTAGCGTAGTTTCTTCTCAAGTTGAGATTCATGCTCAATGGGGTGGTGTTGTACCTGATATAGCAAGAAGAGAGCATGAGAAAAATATTGGTATGGTGTATGAGGAAGCTTTGAGAAAAGCAAAAATTAGTATAGATGAGGTAGATTATGTATCAGCTACATATGGTCCTGGTTTAGCTATTGATTTAGAGATTGGTTTAGCATTTGCTAAAAATTTAGCTATTAAATATGGTAAACCATTTGTACCTGTTAATCATATGGAAGGACATATGTATTCTGGACTATTGCTTAATTCTAAAGGTTCCGGTTTAGTAACATATGATGTGAATGATTTGTTCCCAGCCTTATCGTTGTTAATATCTGGTAAACATACAGAATTGGTATATGCAGAAAAGATTGGTAAATATACTAAGCTTGGAGAAACATTGGATGATGCTGTAGGTGAAGCTTTTGACAAGGTTGGTAGAATGTTAAATTTTGGATATCCTGGTGGTCCTGTTGTTTGTGAGTTTGCTAAGCAAGGTAAATCGGGGAATATTAAGTTTACAGTACCAATGAAGAATAGTGGAGATATGAATTTTAGCTATTCTGGACTTAAGACATCTGCTTTGTACAAACTTAAAGAGTTAAGAGAAGC
>CAZJBF010000045.1:0-2290 GCA_964544555.1 uncultured Candidatus Saccharibacteria bacterium
CATCCCCTATGGCAACGATATCTGCTGGATCTTTGACTAATTTGTCAGATAGCTCGGATATATGGATTAATCCATTTAAACCTTCAGCTATTCTTACGAATGCACCGTATGGAACAACTTTTTGAACTTTACCTTTGACTACATCCCCTATCTGATATTTAGCTATGGCCTCAGCCCATGGATCCTTTAGTAATCTCTTAACACTGTATGCTACTCTCTTTCCACCATCGGATACTCCAATTACCATAACTTGAACTTTGCTTCCAACTGCATAGATGCTACCAATATCTTCTACCTTGTCCCATGAGAGCTCAGAGAGATGTACCAACCCTTCTAATCCTTCTGCATTTACAAATATTCCAAATGGAGTGATACCACTAACTGTACCTTCCAATATATCTCCTTCTTTGACCTTGTTTAATGTCTTTTCTCTTTGTTCTAAGTCTCTAGATTGAGTTACCATCTTCTCTGAAAGAATTATTCTGTTCTTCTCTCTATCTAATTCAATTATTCTAGTTTGTATTTTGTCTCCAACTAAAGAATTTAATCTTTTTTGTACTTTGGATGAGATATCTTTTCCTACTTGTCTGATTCCATTTAGATATACTCTTGATGCATCTAACTGAGATGTAGGTATGAATCCTCTTACATCTTTCCCTATTTCAACTATTAATCCACCATTGTTTGCTTCTATTACAACTGTTTCTACTACATCATTTTCTTTCTTTGCTTTTTCTAATGTAATCCAAGCACTTGCTTGTTGTGTTCTCCTTATGGAAAGAACTAATTGACCTTCATCATCTTCAGGTTTAACAACATATACAAGAATTTTGTCTCCAACTTTTAGATCTCTCCAATCAAGAGTCTCACTTTTTAGTTCTCTACCTGCAACAATTCCTTCTGATTTGAAGCCTACATCAACAACAATTAAGCCATCTCTGACATCTACTACATCTCCTTCTACTATATCTCCTTTTGAAAATTTTTTAATTTGATTCTCTTTATCTGAAAGATATGAATCAATTTGTGAATACAACGGACTTTTTGTTTTGTTTTTGTTCTCCATAGGGTATTTCCTTTGGTGATGTTATGCTTGTAGCTGGCATTAACATACGAATAATATTATTTACTACAAGAGGGATTGTATCATAATATGTGGAGGAATTACAACATACAGGGGTATTGATTATATCGTTATATATGGTTTAAAACTCTATTAAAAATTTCTTGTAAACTATTCCTTCTTTTAATTAATAACCTGTCATAGAAGATTCTAACCAATGAATACCCTAGATTATCATTACTTAAAAGAAAATTCTCAACCTTTTCCTCTAATTCTACTTTATCTAAATCATATATATTTAATATTTCCTTAATCCTCATAGTACAAGCTCTTACAAAACATTCCTCAAAGTAACCTATGCCATATACTTTCAGCACACTCTCATCCAAAGATAGCCTATTTAACTTTTCTTTCAACTCTTCTTTAGAGTAATCTATTTTTATAGATTCTTTTAAAAAAGAATGTGAAAACTCATGAATTGTATTTGAATATACATGAAGAGGAGAATACTCTGACCTACCTGTTTGTACATTAATCTTTGGAGAAGTTACGGAATAAAAGATTTCACCCCTTTTAAATCCAAAACAATCTCCTAATGATACAAAGTTAGGAATAAAGATAAGCTTTAGATTAGAATTTTGTTCCCAGAAGTTAATTAATTCTTTTTCTATATTTGTTTTTTTCAAAAAGATATAATTTATATCCTCACATAACTTTACATACCCCTCTTGTATATTCTCTTCATAAAAAGAATCAAAATCTATCTCTTTATATAATTTTTTTAAGCTAGTATTAATAAAATAAATATATTTTTGAATATCATTAAATTTACAAAATTCTTCATTCTCTTCTTTTGTAAAAGTGAATTCGAAGTTATTATCTAAAAAAAAAGATAGATTTATATATCTGTATAATAAAGATAAAGAAGAATCTCCTCTATTTACCTTATCAAATTCATTCCAAAATGTACTAGGAATTAATTTTTCAAACTTTTTATATATTTTTTTGTATAAAGGAAACTTTTCTTTATCTTTAGGAAATTTACTATTTAGAAGTAATGTTATGAATATTATATTTTTATTTGGTTCTACTTTTATCATATATTTGATTAAAAATAGCTAGGTTGTATGAGTTGGATGCATTATACAATTTTTAATAATGTAAGTATTTCCTTAGAAATTTCATCATACATTATTTTATTTCTAACTGAGGAAAGAATTTTGTCTT
>CAZJBF010000046.1:0-2246 GCA_964544555.1 uncultured Candidatus Saccharibacteria bacterium
GCTATGTCAGTCTATTCTATACACGTAAAAAATTTTTCGAAAACTTTTGGAGATATTAAAGCAGTCAATGACCTTTCTTTCGATGTGAATGAAGGAGAAATTTTTGCATTTTTGGGTTCTAATGGATCAGGAAAAACAACCACAATAAGATGTCTATTAAAGATATATCAAGCTGATAGTGGTACGTTACTGATAAACAATAGTGAATACAATGAAAGTTTAAATGAAAAGATAGGTTATCTACCAGAAGAAAGAGGTTTGTATAGAGATGTCACAGTTTTAGATATATTAGTGTATACAGCAGTTTTAAGGGGAATTAGCAAAAATGATGCTAAACAGAAAAGTATAAAATATCTTGAAGATGTAGGTTTAATAACTCATAAAGATAAATTAGTCTCTCAGTTAAGCTCAGGTATGCAACAAAAAGTTCAATTAGGAACAACTCTTATTCATAATCCTGAAGTTTTAATTTTGGACGAACCTTTTAAAGGTCTCGATCCTGTAAATAGACAATTGTTTGTAGATATGCTTTTAGAGAGAGCTAAACAAGGAACTACTATTCTTTACAGTACACATGTAATAGATGAAGCTCAGAAAATGGCTGATAGTCTACTAATAATTAAAGATGGAAATAGATTGGAGTATGGTAAGGTAAATGATGTTAGAAAGAGATATGGAAGTAGTAATATTATTATAGAATTTGTTGGAAAACCTCCAGTTAAGGAGAATAATTTGTATTCTAGTGTTGTCGTGCATAATAATGCGGAAATAATTCCAAAGGATAAAAATGTTGATACTAATGAGATATTGAAAGATATTATGAAGAATGGAACTAAATTAATAGATGTTAAGTTAGATTATCCTAGTCTTAACCAAATATTTATAGATCTAATGAAGAAATAATGAAAAAATTTTTAACTGTAGCACAATTTGAATACAAGAAGATTGTAAAGAAACCATCTTTTTGGTTATCTACTCTGTTCTTGCCAGTATTTATAGCTTTCGTAAGTTTGATATCAGGTTATTCTAGTATTGATGCTAGTAAAAAGATTGAAGAAATGCAGACCTTTACAAAGGTATATATAATTGATGAAGCAAATGTTATTCCTGATGAAGCTATAGTTGAACCTCTTGAAAAAGTATATGGCTTAGATGAGGTTAAGGAGTCTTTAATAGCAGATTCTAAGAAGGTCTTGATATCCATACCTTCTACTTTCTTTTCAGATTTAAAATACAATATATATTTCAGTGAAGAAGGTGATATTTTGCGTAGTGCTAATGTACCAATGATAGCAGAATCACTATTCAAAAATGTTGCTATTAGTACAATACAGAATGATTCCTCCCGTGCTATGCTGAGTGGCAATTTCTCTTCAACTATTTATTCCTACAGCAAAAATGGAGATATGAGAGAAGAAGGTTTTGAAAAGTATGTTCTACCTATAATTTCTCTTGTAGTTTTCTTTATGGCTGTGTTTATTTCATCATCATATCTTTTACAGAGTGTTTCTTCAGAAAAAGAGAATAGAATGATTGAAACAATGTTATCTATAGTTGATAAGAAATCATTGATGATAGGTAAAATGCTTGGACTAATTTGTGTTGTCCTTACACAATTGTTGATCTGGTTACTATTTGGTGTTTTAGCATATGTTGGAATAAGTAATTACTTTCATATGTCTTTACCCATAGATTTGAATAATATTGATTGGAGTCCAATCCCTCTAAATTTGTTTTTTGTAGCTACTGGCTTCCTTTTCTTCTCTGCTATTATGGTAGGTACAGGAGCTGTTGGAACTGGAGCTGAGGATAGTAGAAATCTTTCTTCCGTATTTATTATTCTGTCTATATGTCCAATGTATATTATGCAATCTTTGATAACTGATCCTAATTCTTTGTTATCGAAAATCTTTAGCTATTTTCCTTTTACTTCTTTTATGACTTTACTTTTGCGAAATTCTATTGGTGTTCTATCAACTAATGAATTGGTAATTGGGATATTTACTTCGATAATCTATGTCTTGTTAGCTATGTTTATTGCATTCAAACTATTTGAGCTTGGTTGTCTTATGTACAATAGAAGACCATCAATGAAAGAGATAGTTGCATATTTCCGATAAATATATGGTATAATGTGGATAGCTATGGAAGCTTTCTTCAAAGACTGCTTAGAGTGTAAATCTCCCATATTAAGTGGTGTAGCGAATTTAAATTATATTTATTTATAAATAATGGGTAAAAAGTTA
>CAZJBF010000047.1:0-2192 GCA_964544555.1 uncultured Candidatus Saccharibacteria bacterium
TAGTTAATTCTTCTTCTGATTTTACAGGTACTAGTATGTGGGACAGTACAAAGACAGCATTTGGCACACCAATAGTTAATGGTAATAGATCATCAGATATATCATATGCAGGATCTGCACTAGAAAGTGGAACTACATATTTCTGGAAAATTAAATTCTGGGATAACAATGATCTAGAAGGAACATACTCTGATACTGCAACATTCACAACAACAGGAGTACCATCTGCTCCCACAGATCTACTAACAAATGGACAAACAAATCCAACAATAGTAAATGATTACACCCCATATTTCTCCGCTATATATTCTGACATCAATGGAGACAATGCTAAATATTACGAAATAGAGATAAATACAAACTCCTCATTCACAGGTACAGTCATGTGGGATACAGACAAAACAAGTACAAACATAACAAGTGGAAATAGATCTTCCAATTACGAAAGTCCTTCATTAGGAAATACTGAAACAACATACTACTGGAGAATACGATTCTGGGATAGTGATGACAATGTCAGTGAATGGTCATCAACAGCATCATTCACAACCTCTTCAACCCACTTCCTATTTGAAGGATTAAAAATGGGGGGAATAAAATTAAACTAATATGTAGTATAATGGCCGAATGAGCTTAAAACACGATTCATTTAAAAAATTAAGAAAAGAAAAAAACAAATGGCAGGTACAAACACCTGAAGATTTTGAAGAAAGAGAAAATACATTTCTAAAAGAAAAATTACAAAGTAAAGAACCTACCATATCTACTATGGTTAGAATAACTGGAGGAAAAGCTAAAAACTTCAACATTGAAATTCCTAAAGCAACTAGACCAATGACAGACAGAATGAAGATTAGAATCTTCGATATTCTTAAAGAAGACATTGTGAATACAAATGTATTAGACCTATATGCTGGAGCAGGATCTTTCGGGTTAGAAGCACTATCTAGAGGAGCAAAGTCTTGTACATTTGTAGATGCTTCCAAAAATGCTGATATCGTAATTAAAAAGAATGTTGCTCATACAGGTTTCTTACCAGAATCTGATGTAGTAAAAGAGAAAGTAGAAGAATATATTCCTAAGATAATTAATGATGAAGAGAAGAAATCCTTCGATATCATATTCATAGATCCTCCATACAAACTCTTTAATACAAAAAAGGTATTCAAAATGGAAAAAGTTATAAATATGGCATCTAAACTGTTAACAGGTATGGTATATCCAAATACAAACAAATTCAAAGGTGCTTTGATTCTTAAACATCCAAAAAGATATGATTTAGAGAAACTTCATTTGGAAGATATTAAACTTGTAGAAAGTATTAATCTTGGTATGAATGTAATATCTTTCTATATACTTAAAGAGAAATAATATATCAATCATACAATTTACTGTTAAATTGTATAATGATAAATATGATACAAAGAAATATTGAAGAAAAGATAAAAGAATATTTATCAAATGATGATAAAAAAATATTCTTTATCTGGGGGCCAAGAAGATCTGGTAAAACAACAATCCTGAAGAAAATATCTAACGAACTAAATATCAGAATATTTAATTTTGACTTCACTGAAGATAGAAAACTATTTTTACCTTCAAGAGAATCACTTGATAAAATAGCAAAAACAACCAAAATTATACTAATTGATGAAGTACAGAAATATCCTGAATCTACTTTAGCCTTAAAACTCCTTTATGACGAATATGATGTCAAAATTATTGCTACTGGAAGTAGTGAATTAAGACAAACAACTAATAATTTTGATACATTAGCAGGAAGATTTGTAGAGAATTACTGTTTACCATTGTCTTTTGATGAAGTAATTAAATACAAAAATCCGAATGAATTAGATATTGAAAGAATTGCTAATTCAGAACTTCTTTATCAACTTACATATGGTTCATATCCTGAAATATATCTAAGTAGTACAGATGAAGACAAAAAACAGGATCTATTAACAAATATGATAAATACATATGTTCTAAAGGATGTTGTTAATATATACAATCTAAAAGATTTAAAATTGGCAAAAGATATTCTTACAAAAATTTCTTTACAGATAGGAAATGAAGTCTCTTTAAGAGAAATAGCTAATTCCCTACAAGCAAATGTATCTACTGTATCAAACTATATAGAAATATTTGTAAAAAATTATATCTTAATATCTTTACCAAGTTTCAAAACAAAT
>CAZJBF010000048.1:0-1961 GCA_964544555.1 uncultured Candidatus Saccharibacteria bacterium
TGGAGGCTTTTCACTGACAATTTTAGTTGGATTATGCAGGAATTAAGTCTCCAAAGTTACATGATGTTGCAGCATCATGCAACCACATAGATGGTTTAATATTGGAGTACATTCTTTTGTTTATATCCTGTATGTAATTCATAATGAGGTGATTATATCAGATTCATAAAGTTATTTACAAACTATAGAGTATTGTAATGGTTTTTGTTATTATGAATGTATGGAAAATAACCCTTTATTGGACCAGCATTCTACGGAGGATCTTCCTGTTAATGATATTAATTATTTAGGAAGACCGAGCAAGAGAGGATGGGTAAAGATATTATTCTTTGTGCTCATTTTGTTTTTATTTCTAATATCTGCTTTTCTAATCTATAGAGCAATTTTTGCTCCTAAATCAGATGAGGAAAAGGTTAGTGAAGAGAAAGTTATAGATGAAAATTCATTTTCCCAACAACAAGAGGAAGTATCTGAGGAAGAGACGGATTATGAAGAGTTTGGAAATGTTGAAAGTATCGAATATTATGAATTTTTGGGAACCGGTGATCGAGATTTAACTTATATTTATTGGGATACAGATAAATATGTTTACCATTTAAATCCTATATGGTCACTAGATGATCATATTGATGTAGAGTGTCTAATTAGTTCGGATATTATAGAGCAAGTAGACTCTGAATTTATTAAAACATATCGCTTGCTAATAGAATCAGACACAACCTATGATATACATGGTAGCGGTAGTGCATTTATTCTTACATTTTCAAGTAATAAACAAGTAGTTGTATTTACTTCTATGCAAAAATATGGGATTTTTGAGAGAAAAACCAGTGCTAATATAACAGATTATATGGATTTAGAAGCGGAGATCACACATACAGAGGCGAAATACTTTGATACGGGATTGAATGAATTACTATCCGATATGAAGAAAGAGGTTAAAGATAAAAAATATTCCGATGGACTTAAAGACTGTAGGAATTTGGATGTAAATAGGGAGTCAGAGTTCGAAACAATATATGAGCATTAAGCTAATTTAAAAGCTTAACTATTTGTTTAGTCCACTCTATTGATTTTTCTAATTCTTTATCAGCTATCGGTCCTTCTTTACTTTTAACGATAAAGCCAATTGGATCTATAACTGGTTGTGCTCCTTTAGATATTAGTAATTTTTGTATTTTAGGTGATGCATATCCTATTGTTCTAACAAGGAGTTTTAATGCAAAGTTTAGATCTTTTTCTAAGAATCTTGTATCAAATGTAGCTATCTTAACACCTTTAATCATATCTTGAGGTATTTGTTTAAGAAATTCTAGTAGAGATATTTTCATTGTTCCTCCATGTGTTGGAGATCCTACAATTAGTAAATCTATATTCTTTAGATCATCTAAGGATATTTCTTGTGCAGATAATAGTTTTGTATCTGAAGATTTGGTTAATTCATTAGATATTGTTTTTGCTATTTCTTTAGTATTTCCATACAGAGAATCAAAGAGTACTATGGATTTCATTCTATATTTGTAATTAATTTATTTGTTGGATGAATATGATACTCATTGTAATTTAAGAAGTCCATATTTTCATTTTATTCTTGTTAATGGAGGAAAAATATTACATAATTAAAAATATAATTTAAGTAATTACAAAATATGTTGTCAAATATAGGGATGGTTTTAATTATACTTGGTTGGTTAATTCAACTTTTAACTAAGGAAAAGAATATGAAGGTTAGTTTTGTATTAATATATTCTTTAGGAGTAGCATTCTTAGCATTTGATGGGCTTAGAAGTGGTGTTACAACTCTTGGTATATTGAATTTAATATCTTGTATAACTGCCTTTGCTGTGTTATTTAAGATAAAGAAATAGGGGTGTTTTCTTATGAAAGAATCTTGAGAAAATATAGTAGGAATATACTAATAGGGATACAGGCAAATACAGCTACCGTTTTGAGAAAAAGAA
>CAZJBF010000049.1:0-1936 GCA_964544555.1 uncultured Candidatus Saccharibacteria bacterium
ATGTGCTGCATTATTTCCAAAAAGTTCTTCATCTTTTCTCATTTGTACAGCCCTCTCTTCGTAATAAGAACTACCAGAAGCAACTCCGTCAGCAACTCTCTCAGCATATGTAGCACAATTATTATCCTCTATACACCCCGCCAAACTTTCTAAAGGAGCATAATCATTTTGTATATCATTAACTTTGTAAGTTAAGAATCCTAAAGAACCAACTAAAAGAAAAATTTGGAAAACAGAAGTCAAAATCTTTGTTCCTTTAAATATCTTCTTCCTAAAAACAACAATCAAAATAACACTAACTATCACTAAAACCATACAACCTATTAAAGTTATCAATGTTGATGTATTAATCTCTTTAATCCAATCCAACAAAGTCTTCGCCTCTATCTCAGCATTATATTCCTCAACTGCTTCATTAAGTATATCTACATTCTCCTGTATACTTTCTGTTAAAGAAGAATTCTCAGATTCAAGCTTCAAACGGACAGCCATATCAAAAGAAATTTCCTCTATACCATATACACAAACATCTTTGTAAATCATAACTGGGACATAAAGAGTATCAACCCCACAAGTACCTTCATAAAGAGTTTTAAATTCAGAAAAGACTGTTCCACTCGTAGGAACATTAACTATATACAATTTGTATATTTTAGTCGCAGATGGAGCAATACTCTCTATGTATTCCAACAAATTCTGACTAGCTTCAGAAGAACTCTGTACAAACAACAAAGCATCATCACTAGTAAAATCAATAGATTTGAAATTTTCTACATCAATAACTACTTCCTCAGTACTAGTATCTTCAGCATACACATAATTAACCTTTAAAAAAGGTATTAAACAAAAAAAAAATAATAGAAGTAATATTGTTCTTAACCAACTCTTCATGATATATACAATATCAATATAGCAATTAATAATCAATACATATATAATACTGTTTGTATGGAGATAAAAACAGACAAAGAAATAATAGAAAGAATACTTGAAAAAGGTGTAGAACAAATACTCCCTTCAAAAGAATTTCTAAAAGAAAAACTACTCTCAGGTAAAAGACTAAACATATACCAAGGATTTGATCCTACAGCAGACACACTACACATAGGACATACAGTAGGTATGAGAAAGTTAGAGGATCTAAGAAAGCTTGGACACCATGTAATTTTCCTAGTGGGTGACTTTACTGCAAGAATAGGGGATCCTACAGACAAAGCAAATGCAAGAAAATTACTCACTCAAGAACAAGTAGAATCAAATATGAAAAACTATGTAGACCAAGCATCACACATAATTGATATATACAACAAGGAAAATCCAGTAGATATACTCTACAACAGTACATGGCATGACAAATTAACATTCAAAGAAGTAATACAACTCTCATCAGAATTCACAGTACAACAAATGATTAAAAGAAGTATGTTCCAAAAAAGGTTTGAAGAAGACAAACCAATATTCCTAAACGAATTCCTTTACCCATTAACACAAGGATATGACTCCGTAGCTATGGATATAGATATGGAAATAGGAGGCAATGATCAACTCTTCAATATGCTTGCAGGTAGAGATATGGTATTCAATCATCTAAACAAAGAAAAAATTGTAATGACAACAAAACTCTTAGCAACAGCAGATGGTACTAAGATGGGCAAATCAGAAGGAAATATGATCAGAATGAATGACAAACCTGAAGAAATATATGGAAAAGTAATGGCATTCAATGATAGCCAAATACTCATAGCTTTTGAAATTCTAACAATAGCATCACTAGAAGAAATTTCTAAATACAAACAAAGATTAGACTCAGGAGAAAATCCAATCAATCTCAAAAAAGAATTAGCCTTTAGAATAACGGAAGAAATAACTTCAAAAGAAGACGCAATCAAAGGCCAAAACTTCTTTGAATCAATATTTCAGAAAAAAGACTCAAATA
>CAZJBF010000050.1:0-1803 GCA_964544555.1 uncultured Candidatus Saccharibacteria bacterium
AGGGTATATATAACATCTTCTAACTCTGCATTAGAAAGGGATCTTGAATCAGGGTATTTCTCAAAAAGATTTTTAGTAACCCTATTCACCTGTCTATCTGTAGTCTGAGCTGATAAAGCAATACACACAAGGAACTGAAAGTCTGTAGACCAGTTCTGAAGCTCTGTAGTCGCCTCAGGGAATATTTTCTTAACCTCTGATAGCAATTGGATAGCTAATTCTTTTTTAGTCATAGTCTAGAGCCTTCAAAAGCTTAATACAAAAATTCTCTCCTACAAAATTACCAAGAACATCAAGTATCTTCGGATTCATATCTATCAATCTCCTAAATTCATTTCTAACATCTTCATTTCTTAAAATAACCGCTGGACAACTAGAAGCAGTATCCTTCCCTATTTTAATTCCATATTCATACATCCTATCTTTATCATTATTTATTAAAGCATCTAAATATTCATCTAAATCTTTTTTAGAATATTTCGAATTAGGATATATATCAGAAAGAACCTCTTTAATACTAATATGGTAATTTACAAAATTTTTCGATTTTTCTACCTTACCAAAACTCCTATGTATTGCGTCAAAAATCTCATTCGAAATCTCCTCCCTATCTCTCCAACCATCTAAATCTTTTGTAACTATCTGATTCCATCCTTCTCCTACTTTCTTAGCATACAAACTATATGTGTAATCACTCATTTCTTGTACTTCTCGTCTTTCATGTTGATCAGCATTTTTACTTCGTATATTCCCCCATTTATTTTCTTTTGAAATTAGTTGAACTACACATTTTTTTAAATTTAAAGCTTTAATCATGAATGATTCAAATTCTAAATTATTCTTAACTAATTCCTCAGCATCTTTTTCAGTAATATCCTTAAAACTTGACATACCATATGCTATGGTAAGTGCATTACTGAAACAACTTCTATCTAGAATTACGAATGTATCTTTGTATTTTTCATTGGAAAGCAATACATCTAGAAATTCGAGCCTATCTAGTGCGAAGAGTGTCATACGAACACGTAGTTCATCCATATGACTGATATTTAAATTGTTTATGCCATTTTTCAGAAACAAACGTATGGTTGTTCCGAAAGGACTGGCATATATGGGGAACGATGAGTAAGTTACAGATATGGAATTGTTAGCTAGTCTATTTCTTAGATTTAATATGGCATCTGCCTTTCCAACTTGATCTGCTCCTTCGCAAGAGAGTACCTTATAGTGATTGAAATTCATCTTGTATCTTTTTTATATGAATTTATGACAAATTATTATACTACATAGCGGAAGGTACAGGAGTTTGAACAAATATATTACACTAGTGAAGGTCTTGATATAATACCTTTATTCGAAATCTAGGAATACAGGAATTTGATTAGATATTTTTTGTACCCTACTCTTTGTAAACTTTTTCTTTACAGAATTAGTCGTGTTACATTATCTGTTCTAATCTTTGGTTTTCTTTTTTACTAGGAAGTATATACGTAACTCTAAGAAAATCACTCAGATTTTTGATCTTAAGGTATAGTAGGTAAAATATGGCCCTAGATAATATTATTATCGGTCTATATATAATCTATCCGTAAAAATTTTAGTATGAAAAGTAATCGAAATATTTTTTTCCATTAAAAACAAAAAACCCACTAAAAATAGTGGGTTTAAATTCAATAAAGTCCTGGCAATGACCTATCTTCCCAAAACCAAAGGTTTAAGTATTTTCGGCGCGGGAGTGTTTTACTTCTGAGTTCGGGATGGAGTCAGGTAGTTCCACTCTGCTACAATCGCCAGGCAAAAAGA
>CAZJBF010000051.1:0-1789 GCA_964544555.1 uncultured Candidatus Saccharibacteria bacterium
TGTCTCAAAAATATATATTAGATTTTTTGAAAACAAGAGTAGGTAAGATAGATGCTGTAGTTATAACAGGAGGTGAACCATTGATTCATGAGGGTTTAATAAATTTGATAAAGAAAATAAAAAAATTAGGATATTTAATTAAACTAGATACTAATGGTCTTCTACCTAGTAGATTACAATCAATAATTGATACAGGGATGATTGATTACATAGCTATGGATATTAAATATCCTAAGAGTGAATATCCTAAATCAGAGAGTAAAGTTCAGAAATCCATAGAAATAATTATGAATTCTGGTATAGATTATGAATTTAGAACTACATATGTAAAAGGTATACACAACTATACATCAGTAGAAAAAATATGTGAGATGATACAAGGATCCAAAAGATACTATATACAAAATTTCAGAGCTGGTAAATCAATAGATAAAAATTTAGATGAGAATAATTCTTTTTCTCAAAAAGAACTTAAAGAAATCAAGAAGATAGCTAAAAGATACATCAAAAAAGTATATATTAGATAGATGGATTTTCTAATACTTTGATAACTTTTCCGTTTAATATGCCTTCTGTATTATGATCAATAAAAATAGGCTTATTAATTGGATTACTAGAATCAGGGTACAGAATAATCATATCATCATTCTTTTTCAATCTTTTAACAGTTGCACCATTTTCAATAATAGCCACAACTATATCTCCATCTTCTGTTTCTGCATCTTTCTGAACTACCAAATATGAACCATCTGTAATATTTTTTCCATCTATTTGTGCTAAATCCATTGAATCTCCTTTAACTATCAAAGAAAAGAGATTTTCTTTCTTACCCAATATATTCTGATCAATTTTTAATACACCAATATTTTCCTCTTCCGCAGATACTAATGGTATTCCAGCATTTGCATATCCCAAAATAGGTACACCTACCAAATAATCGTATACTATATTATCATCCTCTTCTACCATATGTATACCTCTAGGTTCACTAGTTCTAAATATATATCCTTTTTTCTCTAATGCAATTAAATGCCCAACTACTCCTCTCTTGGTACTAATACATAATATTTGCTGTAATTCAGTCAAAGAAGGAGCATATCCATTTTCAAGATAACAGTTTTTAATTGCCTTTAAAACAGCCTCTTGTTTCTTTGTGAGTATACCATCCATAATTTCTTTCTTTAGAATTTATATATACTTAGTATACCTTCTGCATAAAATTGTACAAGTACCTATAGTCATCTTACTTGCACTATTTATTACTCAATAATATACTTATTGTAATAATATAAGTTTAATAAATAAATGGTAGAAGAAAAGAAAGCAAAAAAAATTTATACTTTAGAAGAGATCAAATTTACAGAAGCGAATAAAACAACGGCAATAGTAGCTTGTGCCCCTGTAATAGGATTAATCCTATTATTTGTTGAAAAAAATGATTTATTTGTTAGATATATGGGTGCTCAATTTACAGTTGTTGGTCTACTCTTTTTTGTAGACCTAATCCCTGTAATAGGTTGGATATTAGCACCAATTCTTAGCTTATTGGTTTTTGCTTTAGTAGTTATATCTATGTTAAAAGTTTCAAAAGGTGAAAGATTTGATGTTCCAGTAGCATCAGGATTAGCATTAAAATTAATGGGTTTAATATAGTTATATTAAGATAGATATTTTAGAAAGGGAGATTTAATTCTCCCTTTTTTTTGTATATTGTGATAAAATCCTAGTGTTCTCATCGGGGAGTAGTTCAGATGGCTAGAACGCTGCGTTTGGGACGCAGAGGTCGCAG
>CAZJBF010000052.1:0-1789 GCA_964544555.1 uncultured Candidatus Saccharibacteria bacterium
CTGCGACCTCTGCGTCCCAAACGCAGCGTTCTAGCCATCTGAACTACTCCCCGATTTAGAACTCTTGAATTTTATCACAATATACAAAAAAAAGGGAGAATTAAATCTCCCTTTCTAAATTCCTATATTAATATAACTATATTAAACTCATTAATTTTAATGCAAATCCTGATGCTACTGGAACATCAAACCTTTCACCTTTCGAAACTTTTAACATAGATATAACTACCAAAGCAAAAACCAATAAACTAAGAATTGGTGCCAATATCCAACCTATTACAGGAATTAAGTCTACAAAAAAGAGTAGGCCTACAATTGTAAATTGAGCACCCATATATCTAACAAATAAATCATTCTTCTCAACAAACAATAGGATTAATCCTATTATAGGGACACAAGCTACCATAGCCATCGTTTTATTCGCTTCTATAAATTTAATCTCTTCTAAAGTATAAATTTTTTTTGCTTTCTTTTCTTCTACCATTTATTTATTAAACTTATATTATTACAATAAGTATATTATTGAGTAATAAATAGTGCAAGTAAGATGACTATAGGTACTTGTACAATTTTATGCAGAAGGTATACTAAGTATATATAAATTCTAAAGAAAGAAATTATGGATGGTATACTCACAAAGAAACAAGAGGCTGTTTTAAAGGCAATTAAAAACTGTTATCTTGAAAATGGATATGCTCCTTCTTTGACTGAATTACAGCAAATATTATGTATTAGTACCAAGAGAGGAGTAGTTGGGCATTTAATTGCATTAGAGAAAAAAGGATATATATTTAGAACTAGTGAACCTAGAGGTATACATATGGTAGAAGAGGATGATAATATAGTATACGATTATTTGGTAGGTGTACCTATTTTGGGATATGCAAATGCTGGAATACCATTAGTATCTGCGGAAGAGGAAAATATTGGTGTATTAAAAATTGATCAGAATATATTGGGTAAGAAAGAAAATCTCTTTTCTTTGATAGTTAAAGGAGATTCAATGGATTTAGCACAAATAGATGGAAAAAATATTACAGATGGTTCATATTTGGTAGTTCAGAAAGATGCAGAAACAGAAGATGGAGATATAGTTGTGGCTATTATTGAAAATGGTGCAACTGTTAAAAGATTGAAAAAGAATGATGATATGATTATTCTGTACCCTGATTCTAGTAATCCAATTAATAAGCCTATTTTTATTGATCATAATACAGAAGGCATATTAAACGGAAAAGTTATCAAAGTATTAGAAAATCCATCTATCTAATATATACTTTTTTGATGTATCTTTTAGCTATCTTCTTGATTTCTTTAAGTTCTTTTTGAGAAAAAGAATTATTCTCATCTAAATTTTTATCTATTGATTTACCAGCTCTGAAATTTTGTATATAGTATCTTTTGGATCCTTGTATCATCTCACATATTTTTTCTACAGATGTATAGTCGTGTATGCCTTTTACAAATGTAGTTCTAAATTCATAATCAATATTAGAATTCATTATTATTTCTATAGATTTTAGTACTTTGCTCTCTGATTTAGGATATTCACTTTTAGGATATTTAATATCCATAGCAATGTAATCTATCATCCCAGAATCAATAATAGATTGTAATCTACTAGGTAGAAGACCATTAGTATCAAGTTTAATTAAATACCCTAACTTCTTTATTCTCTTTATCAAATTTACCAAACCATCATGAATCAATGGCTCTCCTCCTGTTACAACTACTGCATCTATCTTACCTACTCTTGTTTTCAAAAAATCTAATATATATTTTTGAGACA
>CAZJBF010000053.1:0-1771 GCA_964544555.1 uncultured Candidatus Saccharibacteria bacterium
TATTAAATTCACCATTTTCATTTGTATCTACAACAACATCATTTATCTCTATGACTGTATTTTTGTCTGTTAATCCTTTTATTGAAATATTCTCCTCTGTTGTAGTTATATCCTGCTGTGGTTCAGAGATATTCAATGTCGGAGGTGTTTGAAACTTGTATATCTGAAAAAAGATATATCCAATAACTGAGACAGTAAAAATTATTAGTAAAGTAGTTATTAGTATTTGTGGAGTAAATATGTTTATCTTCTTTTTAAGAAAAGTATGTTGGTAAGATGTTTTTTTGTTTTGTTTAACAATTGGATTAGTTCTTCTATATAGTGCTAATACTTTGTTTACATCTAATTCAAGATATTTAGCATATATCTTTATGAATCCTGTTAAGAATACTTCAGATTCGAAAGTGGAAAACTCATTCTTTTCTATATATTCAAGAAATCTTTTTTGAATCTTCGTGTCTAAAGAAGCTGTTTCGAGATTCCTCTTTAATTTTTCTCTTTTATTTTTTAAAACTTCTCCTACTGTAATCATTCTGTAATTCTACTACTTATGCACTGACTTCGTCATCATCATTCTTGCCAAGTATCTCTTCTACAGAATTTACAAGAACTTTTCTAGGCTTGGAACCATCTTCTGGACCTATCGCACCTGCTTCGTAAAGCTCATCTATTATTCTTGCGGCTTTGTTATACCCTATTCTCATTTTTCTTTGTAAGAAAGAAGAGGAAGCTTTTTTAGTCAAAATTACTATCTCTAATGCTTTTTCAAAATCTGGATCTCTGGAAAAATCATCATGTGCATTTTCTGAATCTTTATTCTTTTCCATAGCATTGGCTAAATCTTGTGAATATTCTATATCCTCTTCATTTACTTGTTCTTTTATTTTTTCGATTATGGCTTCTGTATCTTCTGTAGAAGTATATGTTACTTGTACCCTTATTGGTTTAGGTGTAGTTTGATCCTTGAAAAGCATATCTCCGTTTCCAAGCAAAGTTTCAGCACCACTTTCATCTAATATGACTCTTGAGTCTATTAAGGTGGATACGGCAAATGCCATTCTTCCTGGAATGTTTGATTTTATTAGCCCTGTGATTACATTTACTGTCGGTTTCTGTGTAGCTAGTATCAAATGAATACCTACAGCTCTTCCCATTTGTGCTAGTCTTTGAATCTTTGTTTCTACCTCTATTCCAGAAGTTAACATTAAATCTGCCATCTCATCAATTACTACAACAATATATGGCATTGCAGTAAATCCCATTTTTGCATTATATTCTGAAAGTTTTTTTGCATGTACTTGTTTAAGCTGTCTATATCTCCTCATCATTTCCTCTATTGTCCATTCAAGAGCATTAGCTACTAAAGAAACATCAGTTATTACTGGATTTAATAGATGAGGAATTCCGTTGTATGCAGCCATTTCTACACCCATTTTAGGATCCACCATTATGAATTTAACTTCGTCTGGAGTTTTTGTCATCAAAAGTCCTCCCAAAATCGAATTTATACCAACGGACTTTCCTGTTCCTGTTGCTCCCGCTACTAGAAGATGAGGTATTTTAGCTAAATCTTTAATTGTAGTTTTCCCTGTAATATCTTTTCCTAATATTAAAGGTAGTTCATATTTTTTAGGATCTATCTTTAACTCTTGTCTCAATTTCTTGATGATATCTTTTGCGTATACAAAGTTAGGTGTTGGATTTGGTATCTCTACTCCGATGAATGAAGTCCCTGGTATCGGTGCCTCTATTCTCAAGGAAGCTGTCTGTG
>CAZJBF010000054.1:0-1759 GCA_964544555.1 uncultured Candidatus Saccharibacteria bacterium
CACAGACAGCTTCCTTGAGAATAGAGGCACCGATACCAGGGACTTCATTCATCGGTGTAGAAATACCTAATCCAACACCTAACTTTGTATATGCTAAAGATATCATTAAGAAATTGAGACAAGAATTAAAGATAGATCCTAAGAAATATGAGCTTCCTTTAATATTAGGAAAAGATATTACTGGGAAAACTACAATTAAAGATTTGGCTAAAATACCTCATCTTTTAGTAGCTGGAGCAACAGGAACTGGAAAGTCCGTTGGTATAAATTCGATTTTAGGAG
This sequence comes from uncultured Candidatus Saccharibacteria bacterium, assembly GCA_964544555.1. Taxonomy (GTDB): domain Bacteria; phylum Patescibacteriota; class Dojkabacteria; order SC72; family SC72; genus UBA5232. The sequence goes on from CAZJBF010000054.1 coordinate 283, forward strand.
GGCTTTTGATGACAAAAACCCCTGATGAAGTTAAATTCATAATGGTAGATCCTAAAATGGGTGTAGAAATGGCAGCATACAATGGAATTCCGCATCTTTTAAATCCAGTCATAACTGATGTTTCTTTGGTAGCCAATGCACTGGAATGGACAATAGAGGAAATGATGAGAAGATATAGACAGCTAAAACAAGTACATGCAAAAAAACTTTCAGAATATAATGCAAAAATGGGATTTACTGCAATGCCATATATTGTTGTAGTAATTGATGAGATGGCAGATTTAATGTTAACTTCTGGAATAGAGGTAGAAACAAAGATTCAAAGACTAGCACAAATGGGAAGAGCTGTAGGTATTCATTTGATACTAGCTACACAGAAACCGACAGTAAATGTAATCACAGGGCTAATAAAATCAAACATTCCAGGAAGAATGGCATTTGCCGTATCCACCTTAATAGACTCAAGAGTCATATTAGATGAAAGTGGTGCTGAAACTTTGCTTGGAAACGGAGATATGCTTTTCAAGGATCAAACTACACCTAAACCAATAAGGGTACAAGTAACATATACTTCTACAGAAGATACAGAAGCCATAATCGAAAAAATAAAAGAACAAGTAAATGAAGAGGATATAGAATATTCACAAGATTTAGCCAATGCTATGGAAAAGAATAAAGATTCAGAAAATGCACATGATGATTTTTCCAGAGATCCAGATTTTGAAAAAGCATTAGAGATAGTAATTTTGACTAAAAAAGCTTCCTCTTCTTTCTTACAAAGAAAAATGAGAATAGGGTATAACAAAGCCGCAAGAATAATAGATGAGCTTTACGAAGCAGGTGCGATAGGTCCAGAAGATGGTTCCAAGCCTAGAAAAGTTCTTGTAAATTCTGTAGAAGAGATACTTGGCAAGAATGATGATGACGAAGTCAGTGCATAAGTAGTAGAATTACAGAATGATTACAGTAGGAGAAGTTTTAAAAAATAAAAGAGAAAAATTAAAGAAGAATCTAGAAACAGTTTCCTTGGATACAAAAATTCAAAAGAGATTTCTTGAATATATAGAGAAGAATGAATTTTCGACTTTCGAATCGGAAGTATTCCTAACAGGATTCATAAAGATATATGCTAAATATCTAGAATTAGACGTAAACAAAGTATTAGCACTATACAGAAGAACAAACCCAATAGTTAAACAAAATAAAAAAACATCTTACCAACATACTTTTCTTAAAAAGAAGATAAACATATTTACTCCACAAATATTAATAACCGTTTTACTGATAATCTTTACTGTCTCAGTTATTGGATATATCTTTTTTCAAATATACAAGTTTCAAACACCACCAACATTGAATATTTCAGAACCACAGCAGGATATAACCACGGCTGAAGAGAATATTTCAATAAAAGGATTAACAGACAAAAATACTGTCATAGAGATAAATGATGTTGTTGTAGATACAAATGAAAATG
>CAZJBF010000055.1:0-1697 GCA_964544555.1 uncultured Candidatus Saccharibacteria bacterium
GATATAGCGATGGATTTTTTTTCAGTTTTGCACAAGACAAAAGTATTAGTTGTACACAAGGATCGTTATTAGTTTTGAATAGTCTTAAAATTTTTGAAAACAGTAAGAATAATTATTCAAAGATAATGGAAATTGATAAAGAGGGGAGTGAATATAATGCCAAATATGTAGTTTTATGGAATATGATAAAGAAAAATTATTTTAGAAAGATATTACCTTTTTCTAATATAACAGTAGGTAGAATGTTAATAGTTATTTATAGGAAATTAGGTTTAATTAAGAAACAAGCTTCATTTAATTCTTTGAATGATAGTAATATGTTTAAATTGAGTAATATTCAATCTAAATTATTACTAGAGCAATTAAAATATGTCGAGGAATTCAACGAACATAGAAAAGAGATTGTGGAGATATATGATAGTGGTATAAGAGAGGATATTGTTTTTAAACATAGTAGTAAAAGTTTGTTACTTAGATATCCTATTCTTGTTAGAAATCCTAATTTGATAAAAGAAAAATTAAAAGAGAAAGGTATTATAATTGGTAGATGGTATACCTCTCCTGTATTTCCATTGAATGATGAGGAAATTAATACTGTAGGATATAAGAAAGGTAGTTGTAAAAATACTGAATTTTGTTGTAAATATATAATAAATCTACCAACGAATATAGAAGTGACAAAAGAATGTGCTAGAGATATAGTAGATGTTGTAAACAATTTTGCAGAACATATCTAATTTAATTTGTAGAAATAATGAGCCTTTCTTTTGAATATATAGATGATGATAATCAATGGGATAGTTATGTAAAGCAATTACCTGAGTATTCTTTTTTGAATAGTAGTGCTAGATATAGGTTTAATAGGAGTATTAATGATGAATCATTTAGATATGCGATTTTTAATAATACAGAGTTTTTGGGTATAGTTACTGCAAATACTGGTAAGTCAAAATTGTTTGGAAAATTTTTTGAATGTAAGCACTCTCCTTTGCTTAAAGTAAATAGAGTAGAGGATTTGGAAGAGATTAAGGAATTTTGTAAGAATCTTGCTAAGGAGAAGAATTGCTTTATGATACGATTCGCACCTTTGTGTCTAGAAAATGATGTTCTTAATAAATTTTACAAAAAGAATTCATTCATCAAAGCTCCTATACATAATGTAGATGCTTTGATTTCTCAGCATATGGATTTGACTAAGAGTATTGATGATTTGAAGCATGATATGAGTAGTAGTAGGAAGAATAGATTAAACAAGTTACTTAGAGATGAGAGTATAGAGGTTAGAATTTTTGATGATAAGTCTCAGTTTGGTGTTTTTGAAAGTTTTCATGATGAGACAGTTAGATTAAAAGGTTATGTAGATAAACCAATTAAGTTGTTAATGTCTGAGCTTTCGATACAGGTAGAAAAGAATATGTGCTATATGATAGTTGGATATTCTGAAGGTATACCAATATCTATATGGCAATGTAGTGTATTTGGAAAAAATATGCATTTGTATCAAGCTTGTTCGAGTACGGAATATAGAGAGAAGAATATGATTATGACAACTCTTTTGTATTGGAAAACAATAGAATTTGGTAAGCAATTAGGATGTGAGACATTTGATATGTTTGGAGGTGTAGTACCAAATGGATTTGAGAATAGTAATCATCCATGGAAAGGTGTTGGAGATTTTAAAGAAAGTTTAGGAGGTC
>CAZJBF010000056.1:0-1520 GCA_964544555.1 uncultured Candidatus Saccharibacteria bacterium
GGGATAGGATAAAGAAAAATTATTTTAGGAAAATATTTCCTTTTTCTAATATAACCATAGGAAGAATGTTAGTAATTATTTTCAGAAAATTAGGTTTAATCAAGAAACAAGCTTCTTTTAATTCTTTAAATGATAGTAATATATTTAAATTGAGTAATATTCAATCCAAATTATTATTAGAGCAATTAAAATATGCTGAGGAATTCAATGAGCATAGGAAAGAGATTGAGGAAATATATGATAGTGGTATAAAAGAGGATATCGTTTTTAAGCATAGTAGTAAAAGTTTGTTACTTAGATATCCTATTCTTGTTAAAAACCCTAATTTGATAAAAGAAAAATTAAAAGAGAAAGGTATTATAATTGGTAGATGGTATACCTCTCCTGTATTTCCATTGAATGATGAGGAAATTAATACTGTAGGATATAAGAAAGGTAGTTGTAAAAATACTGAATTTTGTTGTAAATATATAATAAATCTACCAACGAATATAGAAGTGACAAAAGAATGTGCTAGAGATATAGTAGATGTTGTAAACAATTTTGCAGAACATATCTAATTTAATTTGTAGAAATAATGAGCCTTTCTTTTGAATATATAGATGATGATAATCAATGGGATAGTTATGTAAAGCAATTACCTGAGTATTCTTTTTTGAATAGTAGTGCTAGATATAGGTTTAATAGGAGTATTAATGATGAATCATTTAGATATGCGATTTTTAATAATACAGAGTTTTTGGGTATAGTTACTGCAAATACTGGTAAGTCAAAATTGTTTGGAAAATTTTTTGAATGTAAGCACTCTCCTTTGCTTAAAGTAAATAGAGTAGAGGATTTGGAAGAGATTAAGGAATTTTGTAAGAATCTTGCTAAGGAGAAGAATTGCTTTATGATACGATTCGCACCTTTGTGTCTAGAAAATGATGTTCTTAATAAATTTTACAAAAAGAATTCATTCATCAAAGCTCCTATACATAATGTAGATGCTTTGATTTCTCAGCATATGGATTTGACTAAGAGTATGGATGATTTGAAGCATGATATGAGTAGTAGTAGAAAGAATAGATTGAACAAATTACTTAGAGATGAGAGTATTGAGGTTAGAATTTTTGATGATAAATCTCAGTTTGGTGTTTTTGAAAGTTTTCATGATGAGACTGTTAGATTAAAAGGTTATGTAGATAAACCAATTAAGTTGTTGATGTCCGAGCTTTCTATACAGGTAGAAAAGGATATGTGCTATATGATAGTTGGATATTCTGATGGTATTCCAATATCTATATGGCAATGTAGCGTATTTGGAAAAAATATGCATTTGTATCAAGCTTGTTCTAGTACGGAATATAGAGAAAAGAATATGATTATGACAACTCTTTTGTATTGGAAAACTATTGAATTTGGTAAACAATTGGGTTGTGAGACATTTGATATGTTTGGAGGTGTAGTACCAAATGGATTTGAAAATAGTAATCATCCATGGAAAGGTGTTGGAGATTTTAAAGAAAGTTTAGGAGGTC